>NZ_AXCC01000024.1:0-132014 GCF_000475315.1 Marinobacter sp. EN3 | reverse complement strand
TGTCAGCGACAAGCGCTTCTCCTAGCAAAGGTGGGTCAATTCGGTTTAGCGTCAAGGAACTACGTTATCGTTTCCCATAGGTGGCGTACCTCTCTGCTGTCTATCAGTTTTCGGCAAAACCGATTTCAGCAGGGTGCGCCGCCTACTTCAATCACCCCGTACACCAGAATCGACCATACCTCCGGCAGTACATGCGTGCGAAATGACTGTTAGGGGTGCGCGGGTTGAGGTCGCGACGCAGGGCCTGGCTGGCGTCACAGCCGAGGCTTCAAGATCCCGCGGTTGGGCGGTGCATGGAAGGGCTCTGGCGCCTGTTGCGGATCAGCCAGCGGCCACCGCTGACGCGGGAAGCTTTCAATCTGGTGGGCTCACGTCACCGCATCAGCATGGAGAAAGTGCACCGTGAGCTGGGATATCGCCCGCGCGTGAGCTACGAGCAGGCAATGCAGCAGCTTCGGGAACAGATTATTGGTTCAGGATTCGTTCGTTACCAACAAACCTGAATCAGTGACTCCGCTCGCCAATATACCCGTCAAGCCCACCTCTGCGCCAACAAGAGGCGATAACTGGGTGAGATTCTGACTTTGAGGTCAGGAAGCAAAGAGCGGGAGCAACCGATGGCTCGAGATTGGTTGATAAATAACCAGCATACAGTGTTTAGGCAATAGCGGGCTGTCCCGGCAGAGGATTCCGGGAGGATTGCTTTTTGCCAGTGGTTGAGTTGGCCTATGCGGCGGAAGCAAGGCCCCGATAAAGATCGCGGTAAACCGCAAAGCCTGGGCAGTGCCGGCCAAATCGCAGGATCCACTGCCGGCCACTGTGCACCAGGCGGCAGGCCATGGTCATGATTTCCTGCATCACGGTTCTCAGGCGGCGACGCCTGGCCGGGTGGCGAACCGGTGCATCCGGGCCGGTCAGTCGCAGACCCATCCAGCGCAACACGTTGTAACCCATCGTCGCGAAGGCCATGACCAGGTTGTTGGTGTCGAATTTCCCGGGAAGTCGACCTGGTCCTGCTCGCGCAGGAAATCGCGATTGGCACGGGCATCGTGTGCGCTGTCCAGGCGCAACAAAATGGGCTTATCCGTCAGTGATCGAGCCCGGGGTAACACTCGTTTGAGGGTGTCGAGAAATCCCTTGTTGGCGTGCTGGCTGCCAGGGCGCAGCTCGCAACCCAGGCACCAGCCTTCCTGCCCCAGGTAGGCGGCCATTGGCGCATAGCCGTCATAACCCTTGTAGGTGTAGCTGACACCCTCTTTGCGGGTCTGGCTGTTGTCCATGGGAAAGACATCCATATCCAGCGCAACGTGGCCCATCGCCAGAGGTGACACCGGCGCTTCGACGGACTGAAGAAACTCGACGCTGGCATCGTCCAGCAGGGGTGTCAGGCCTTGAGCGTCTTCATCAAATCGCTGGCGCAACCGGGCCGACGATGGCGATTGCCTGATGCCCAGGGCAGACTTGAAAAATGGGTCCGTTCGAACCGGCTCGGCCGCCTCGAAGTCGCTCTTGCCCAGCGTGATCAGGCCAAGATAGGTCCGGATCAGTTCAATGTTCGGAATACCGTGCCGCTTGACGACGGTGCGGGCGGTTTTGGTGAGCGATGTATGCCGGTTCAGGCAATGACCGACCAGGGCCAGCCCGCCATTGGGTGTATAGACTTCGGTTCGGGATTGCTGGAGAGTGAAGGTACGCATGAGCCGAAAGCACTAACTGGGTGAATGGGTGTCAGGTGCTATTATATCGCTCTAAGCCTTGTTATTGCAGGCTTTGGGCGTGAGTTCAGCTCGTTGAAGTCACGGATTCAGGAGAAAGGTAAACCAGGGAATTAGCAGGTTCAGGGCCGCCAGGGCATCTGCGCCGGCGAAGTTGCCAATGAAGATACCGTCAACAATGTTGGCGGTGGTCAGTGCCAGTAACCCCGCCACAGAGGGCAGGGCATAGCGGAAGAATACCGGCCAGAAGGGGCCGGTCAGTATCGGGTTGTCGGATTCCTTACCGGTCTCTGCGTCCATACTTGCCTCACCCGTTTATCCTGTGAATCAGCCGAACAGCTCCTGCAGTTTCTCACCCGGATCTGGCGCGCGCATGAACGACTCACCCACCAGAAATCCGTAAATGCCCCGGCTGGTCATGGCCTCAACATCTGAACGGGTCATGATCCCGCTCTCGGTAATGGTCAGTCGGTTTTCGGCAATCCGATGGTGCAGTTCAAAGGTGGTGTCCAGCGACACCTCGAAGTTGTGCAGATTGCGGTTGTTGATGCCTACCAGCGGCGTGCTCAGGGTAAGCGCATCGTCCAATTCCTCGCCATCATGCACCTCCACCAGCACATCCAGGCCAATCTCGTGGGCGATGCCCTCCAGTTCTTGCATCTGGTCTTTGGTCAGGCAGGCGGCAATCAGCAGAATGCAGTCGGCGCCAATGGCCCGGCTTTCATACACCTGATAGGGCGCCACCATGAAGTCCTTGCGGATCACCGGCAGGCTGCAGGCCGCGCGGGCGGCTTTCAGGTAGTCTTCGTGGCCCTGGAAGAAATCTCGGTCAGTCAGCACTGACAGGCAGGCCGCACCGCCTTGTTCGTAGCTTTCGGCGATGCGTTCCGGTTCAAAGGGATCTCGCAGGATGCCTTTGCTGGGTGAAGCCTTCTTGATCTCGGCAATGACCGCTGGCCGCTGAGCTTCGATGCGGGTGCGCAGGGCATTGGCGAATCCACGCGCTGGAGCTTGATCGCCGGCCATGGCTTTCAGGTCTGCAATCGAAACCTTGGGCTTACGTTCATCAATTTCCTCCCATTTCCGATCAACGATTTTACGCAGGATGGTGGGAGTCTTATCCAAATGTCGTTCAGTCATCTCGTGCCTGCTGAATTGGGTGCTGGAGCCGATGATGGGGGCCTTTCCAAAACACGCCCACAAGTACGTCCCTGTAGGGCTTGACTGTAGCCATCCATGGCTACAGACAGTTTTGGAAAGGCCCCCACCACCGGCTCTTCAAACTTGGTCAGGGTCTTCCGGAGTTAGTGGCCCTTAGAAACACTGAGAAAAATCAGCCAGCTCCGACATCTTGCCAGCCGCCAAACCGGAACCCATGGCATCCAGTGCCATGTCGACGCCTTCTTTGGCGGTCTTGGCCAGGCCGGCGATATAAATGGCCGCGCCGGCGTTCAGCGCGATCATGTCGCGGGCTTTTTCGGTGGTTTCGTCGTGGTTGCGACCGAAAGCGGCCTTGATGAGTTTCAGGGATTCGTCGGAGGAATCCACCGTCAGGCCCACCAGCGACTGGCTCTTGATGCCCAGGTCTTCCGGCGTCAGGTCGTACTCGTTGATTTCGCCATCCTTAAGCTCTGCAACATGGGTGACGGTGGCCAGACTGATTTCATCCAGGCCGTCCTTTGAGCAGACCACCATGATGTGTTCTGCGCCCAAACGTTGCATCACTTCTGCCATCGGGCGGCACAGTTCCCTGGTGAACACGCCGATAAGCTGGCGAGTGACGCCGGCCGGATTGGTCATCGGGCCAAGAATATTAAAGATCGTCCGGCAACCCAGCTCCCGGCGCGGACCGATGGCGTGTTTCATGGCGCCGTGGTGGGCCGGCGCAAACATGAAGCCGACGCCGATCTGTTCGACGCAGCGGGCCACTTCCTCCGGCTTCATGTCCAGATTGATGCCGGCCTTTTCGATCAGGTCGGCGCTGCCGCTCTTGGACGATACGCCCCGGTTGCCGTGCTTGGCGACGAAGCCGCCGGCTGCGGCCACCACAAAGGAAGAGGCAGAGGAGACGTTGAACAGATTGGCACCATCGCCCCCGGTGCCGACGATATCCACCAGCGGGCTGGCGTTGATGCTGACCTTGGTGGCCAATTCACGCATCACTTCGGTGGCGCCGGTGATTTCGTCGATGGTTTCGCTCTTCAGGCGCAGGCCCATCAGGAAGGCGCCGATCTGGGCGTCGGTGGCTTCGCCGTTCATCACAATACGCATCACATCCTTCATTTCGTCCCGGGACAGGTCCAGGTTGGAGGCAATGCGGTTCAGTGCTTGTTTCATGTCCATGGGGTCGTCGGCCTCTTGTTATGTTCTCAGGAAGTTGCGCAGCAGTTCATGGCCCTGTTCGGTCATGATCGACTCGGGGTGGAACTGCACGCCTTCGATGGGCAGGGTCTTGTGGCGTACGCCCATGATTTCTTCAACGGAGCCGTCGTCGTTGCGGGTCCAGGCGGTCACTTCCAGGCAATCGGGCAGAGTGTTCTTGTCGATCACCAGGCTGTGGTAACGGGTAGCCTGCAAGGGATTGTTCAGGCCGCGAAACACACCTGCATCCTTGTGGTACACCGCTGACACTTTGCCATGCATTACCTTGCCTGCCCGGATGACGTCGCCGCCGTATACCTGGCCGATGGACTGGTGGCCCAGGCAGATACCCAGGATAGGCAGTTTGCCGGCGAAATGACGAATGGCGTCCATGGAGATCCCCGCCTCGTTGGGCGTGCAGGGCCCCGGGGAAATCACCAGTCGCTCGGGGTTCAGAGCTTCGATTTGTTCAATGGTGATTTCGTCGTTCCGGTATACCTGTACGTCGGCACCCAGCTCAGCCAGGTACTGCACCACGTTGTAGGTGAAGGAATCGTAGTTATCGATCATCAGCAACATAATCTGTTCCTCCGCCTCAATGGTCGTAGTCGTTGTAGGTCATGGCCACGGCACGGAAAATGGCGCGGCCCTTGTTCATGGTTTCTTTCCATTCGAGGCGGGGAATGGAGTCTGCCACCACGCCGGCGCCGGCCTGGATGTGCAGGGTGTTGTCCTTGATGACCGCGGTGCGGATGGCGATGGCGGTGTCCATGTTGCCGTTGAACGACAGGTAACCGACCGCACCGCCGTATACGCCGCGCTTTACCGGTTCCAGCTCGTCGATAATCTCCATGGCGCGGATTTTCGGCGCGCCGCTGAGGGTGCCTGCGGGCAGGGTGGCGCGCAGCACGTCCAGGCAGCTGGTGTTTTCTTTCAGTCGACCGGTCACGTTAGAGACAATGTGCATCACGTGGGAATAGCGCTCCACGATCATCTTGTCGGTCAGCTTCACTGTGCCGGTTTCCGACACCCGGCCGGCGTCGTTGCGGCCCAGGTCGATCAACATCAGGTGCTCGGCGATCTCTTTCGGGTCGGCCAAGAGTTCCTTTTCCAGGGCTTTGTCCTCGGCATCGGTGGCACCACGCTTGCGGGTGCCGGCGATGGGCCGGACGGTGACTTCCTCATCTTCCACACGCGCCAGGATTTCCGGAGATGAGCCGACAATGTGGAAGTCTTCCAGATCCAGGAAGTACATATACGGTGACGGGTTGAGCACGCGCAGCGAACGGTAGAGGTTCAGGGGTGGTGCCTCGAAAGGAATCGACATGCGCTGGGAAATGACGGTTTGCATGACATCGCCATCCAGCACGTAGCCTTTGATCTTGTCCACCGCCGCTTCGAATCTGTCCTGGGTAAAGCCGGAAATAAAGTCGCTCTCGTCCACCACCTTGCCGCGTAGATGTTCCGGCGTGCGGGGGGCGTTGGCGGTCTGGCGGTGCAGTTGGCTTTCCAGCTCGTCGATGCGGCGTTGCGCCGCTTCGTAGGCGCCTTCAATAGACGGGTCCACGTGCACAATCAGATGCAACTTGCCGCGCAGGTTGTCGAACACCACGATTTCATTGGACACCATCAACAGAATATCCGGCGTGCCGATCTGGTCGGGCGGGCAGCTGTTGCGCAGGCGCTTTTCGATGTAGCGCACGGTGTCGTAGCCGAAATAGCCCACCAGGCCACCGTTGAACCGGGGCAGTTCGGGCAGGTCCGGGGCGTTAAAGCGCTTCTGGTAGTCGTCCACGAAAGCCAGAGGGTCATCGACCTCTGCCTGTTCGACCACTTCGCCGTTGCGGCTGACTTCGATGCGGTGGTCGAAGACTTTCAGAACTTCCTGGCTGGGTAAGCCAATGATTGAATAGCGACCCCATTTCTCGCCACCCTGTACCGATTCAAACAGGTAGGAGTATGGGCCGCTGGCCAGTTTCAGATAGGTGCTGAGGGGAGTGTCGAGATCCGCCAGAACTTCGCGGTACACAGGGATACGGTTATAGCCGGCTTCAGCGAGCTCGTGGAATTGCTCGGGTGTCATGGTTCGGTTTCCTGAAATCTGATCTGCGTTTTGTCAGAACGGTGTTACACCGCTGTGACCGGTGGTGCGGGCAAGCAGGCATGCGCCATCAGCCCCGGGGCTTGCTCAGCCGGTGCGCCATCGCCACCATCGTGTTGCGCGGGTTGTCAGGATGCCTCGCGCTGCAGTCAGATTCAGTCCCTGCACGGCAGGAATCTCCCGAATTGATGTGTTCAAAATAAAACGTCCTTGCGAGATTACAAAAGCTCGGCCAGCGAATCAACAACAGCATCTGCACCGAGACTGTCAACGGAGCCGCCAAAGTTATAGCCATACCTGACGGCGACGCAGGGGATGCCTGCTGCCAGGGCTGCATTGACGTCTGCCTTCGAGTCCCCGACCATCACCGTGGTGCCCCGTGTGCCGCCCAGTTTTTTCATGGCGTGCAGCAAGGGCGCCGGGTCCGGTTTTTTCACTGCCAGGGTATCGCCACCGACCGAGAGGTCGAACCACTGATCCAGACCGGTTTTTTCCAGCAGGGGCTGAACAAACTGGTCAGGTTTGTTAGTGACCACGGCCATCCGGCAGCCCAGTTGCCTCAGGTGGTCCAGGCAGTCATGGACGCCGGGAAATACCTCGGAATGCCGGCCATTCAGCTGGCCGTAGGCGTGATAGAAAATGGTCAGGGCGTCGTTGAACAGCGCTTCATCTTTAGCGGTGGCGGGTTCCCAATCGGTTTTTCCGGCCAGGGCCCGGCGCACCAGAACCTGGGCGCCGTTGCCAACCCAGGTGCGCACCTTGTCCAGGCCTGCCGGGCTACGCCCCAGGTGCTCCAGCATCTGATCCACGGCGGCGGCCAGATCCGGTGCGCTGTCTACCAGCGTGCCGTCCAGATCAAACAGGGCGACTCCCGGCCAGCGGGCGTTGAACAGGCCTTTCAGGCTCATCCGCCGATCACCTTGCGGGCCTGCTCAAGTTCCTCTCGCATGGCATCGATGGTGGCCTTGTAATCCGGAGTGTTGAATATGGCAGAGCCGGCCACAAAGGTGTCGGCGCCGGCCTCGGCAATTTCCCGGATGTTGTCGGTTTTCACGCCACCATCGATTTCCAGGCGAATGTTGTAGTTGCTGGCATCAATCTTCTTGCGGGCTTCCTTGAGCTTGTCGAGGGTGCCGGGGATAAACTTCTGGCCACCGAAGCCCGGGTTCACTGACATCAGCAGCACCATGTCGAGCTTGTCCATGACGTAGTCCATGTAGCTCAGCGGGGTGGCGGGGTTAAACACCAGTCCGGCCTTGCAGCCGCCGTCGCGGATCAGTTGCAGGGAACGGTCAATGTGGTTACTGGCTTCCGGGTGGAAGGTGATGTAGCTGGCGCCGGCGTCAATAAACATGCGGATCAGGTCATCCACCGGAGACACCATCAGGTGCACGTCGATGGGGGCGGTAACGCCGTGCTTGCGCAGGGCCTCGCACACCATGGGCCCAATGGTGAGATTAGGGACATAATGATTGTCCATCACATCGAAGTGCACCACGTCGGCACCAGCAGCCAGAACGTTATCGACTTCTTCGCCCAGGCGGGCGAAATCGGCGGAGAGGATGGATGGGGCAATCAGATATGGATTCATCGGGGCTCTCTCGGTGTAGTGAATTATCGGCCTCTGGGCAACCCTGCTAGTCTATCAGTTTGCCGGTGATTTTCGCAGCGGGATAGGTGCATTGGCTCATGGTGTTGAAAGCAATCAGATTACTTTGTCTGTTCTTGATCAGCGGCTGGCTGAACGCCGCTGTGGCCCAGGATGAGGCGAAGGGGGGTGAGGAAGCGGAACCCGCGACCAAGGCTAATCCAGCGTCAAGATCCGGCTTTTCAACGGGTTTGGGCGAATGGGCGCTGGTACGGCGTTACCCGGAGCAGGCTGTTTGGCTCGATCTGGACGACGAAGGCCGGGCGTTGGGGTTGTTCCTGCCCGAATACGTTACGCCGGCAACCGGGGCTTTACTGATACTGGCCGACGAAGGCCAGACGGCCGATGAGGGTGTGCTGGGATCGTTGCGGGTGGCGCTGGCGGAGCGGGGTCTTGCGGTGATGACGGTTGGCCTTGGGCTGCCGCCGGAGGCGATACGGCGACATCGCATGGATGTCATGGCGCCTGGCCTGGATGATGACGCCGGACAGAACCCGGATCAGGGCGGGAATACATCGGATTCGGTCATGATTGATGTGGCTGAGGAACCGCCTCTTGATGACCTGACCGCAGATTTTCGAAATTCGGTTCGTACAATTCTGTCCGCCGGGGTAGCCGTATTGCAGCAGCGTGGCTATGAACGTGTGGGCGTGCTGGGCATGGGCTGGTCTGCCGACTATGTCACGGACTGGGCGGCGGACGCCGCTGCCGTGTCTGCGGTGGTCTGGCTGGCCCCCCGGTTTCCGGCCCGGCAGGCCGTTACCTTGCCCTCGTTGTTGAAGGAGCGAAACGGAGGACAGGGATGGCCGGTGCTGGATCTGCATGATTCCGCTGGGCCTTCCGGCGCAGAGGGCCGGGCGCGGGCGGCGGCGTTTGCTCGCGCGGATGTGGCCGGTTACGACCGTCAGCCCGTGGCCCTCAATCGACCACTCCGGGCTGAAGATGCGAGGCGGGTTGCCAGCCGGGTCAGTGCCTGGCTGAAAAACCTGTCGGCCAGCGGGGATTAAAGTGCCCGATGTCTCTGGCGAATCAGTTCCCAGGCCTGTTGATAGCGTAACAACCGGTCTTTTGCCATCGCCACTTCCGAGGGCGCCAGTTTCTGTTGCGCCAGTTTGTCCGGGTGGCAGGCGGAAACCTGTTTGCGGTAAGCGCGTTTGATGGTCTCCAGCGAATCTCGCCGGGTTACGCCCAGAATCTGGCAAGCCTGCTCGTAGGTCGCCGGCTTTTGCGGCGGCGCGGCAGTGCGAATCCACACTTTGCTGGCGTAGCTTTCGAAAATGTCATCGCTGATGACAACGGGCAACCCCATATGGCTGATGGCGTCTTCGCAGCGGTAGCGCCGGGCCTTGCCGGGCTGGCCCAGGATTTGTGCGCCATGGCACAGGCAGATAGCGGTTTTCAGGGCCGGTGCCGGCCACAGCAGCAAGGCCAGGCGCAGTATCAGGCCCTGGCGCAGGGGCAGATGGTCAGTGTCCTTGCCCTTGCGAAACTGATCGATGGCTTTGCGGCGTTGCCTGGCCGACAGGGCCAGGGCTTTCATCAGGGCTTCGGCATAATGAATGTCCGGTTCCCGGACCCGGCCATCGGCCTTGGCAATGTAACCCAGAAAAAAGAACAGTGGCTTGCGGTACCAGCGCGGCAGGCGCGCGCGCTCCAGCAGGGTGCTGGCCTGATGTCCGCAACTGGACAGTTCCTGCAGCAGTTCCTGGAACGACGACTCCATTCTCGCCGGCAGGGCGGGTGGATTGCTCTGCCTCATGATGTCCGGGCCCTTTCGTGCAGCCACTGGTCCAGGCTCTGCAATCGTTCTGGTGTGCCGACGTCCACCCACTGGCCGTTATGATGCAGGCCGGTGACCCGGTTGCGGGCCATGGCCCTGCGCAGCACAGGGCCAAGTTTGCCGGCGGAATCGTCCAGTTCATCAAACAGGCGCCGGTGCAGCACGCTGATACCGGAGAAGGTGAGTTTTTCGGTCCCGTCAGGGTTCAGAAAGCAGTTGTCCTGAAGATGAAAATCCCCCTCAGGGTGGTGGGGTGGATTAGAAACCATCACCAGCAGGGCATCGGCATTGGTCGGGGCCTGGAGCTGGCTGAAATCGAAATCGCTCCAGATGTCACCGTTGACCACCAGGAACCAGTCGTCGCCCGCGTCGGTCAGCAGAGGCAGGGCCCGGATGATGCCACCGGCGGTTTCCAGCGGTTCACCCTCTGCAGAGTAGCGAATGCTGACACCAAAGGCCTCGCCATCCCCCAGCCGGGCTTCAATCTGTTCCCCCAGCCAGGCATGGTTGATCACAATGTCGCTGAAACCGGCGTCGCGCAGGCGCTCGATATGATGAACGATCAGGGGCTGCCCCCCGGCTGACAGCAACGGCTTGGGGGTGGTCAGGGTCAGCGGGCGCATACGCTCGCCTTTGCCGGCGGAGAGAATCATAGCCTTCATGGTCAGCGAACTCCCGGCTCCGGCAGCGGGCCAATGCGCTGTTCGATGGCCGGAATCACGGTGCTGCAGAGCCACTCGTGAAAATGCCGGAAGGCTGGTTGCCGGGCGCTGGCATCTCGCAGATAACTGACGGTGCGGGGAATGTCAGCCAGGTAGCCGGTCTTGCCGTCGCGAATGGCGAGGCGGGCAAAAATGCCGGCGGCTTTCAGATGGCGCTGCATGCCCATGAGCTCAAACCACTGCCGGAAAGTATCTGCATCAGCGCGGTGCAAGCCGGCCTGCTGGCTGGCGTTACGAAAATGCTCCAGCCAGCTTGCCAGTCGCTGTTCCGGCCAGCGCACGTAGCAGTCTTTGAGCAGGGAGACGGCATCATAGGTGATGGGGCCGCGTACGGCATCCTGAAAATCGATCACGCCGGGAACCGTCTGGCTATCACGGACCAGAAGATTGCGGGAGTGGTAATCGCGGTGCACGGTGACTTCCGGCTGCGCCAGGGCACTCTCCCGGAGCAGGCCGAAGGCGGTGTCCAGCAGCGCCCGTTCCTGGTTGTCGAGTTCCAGCCCCAGGTGTTTTTCCAGCAGCCAGTCCGGGAATAGCGCCATCTCCCGGTCGAGCAGGGCTTGGTCATAGGCGGGCAGTGGGTAGTCTGCCGGGTCGTCCAGCCCGGCAATACGCGCCAGTTCGTCCAGCGCGGCCCGATACAGGGTGTCCACATCGCCCTGTTCCAGGGCCGTTAACATCAGCAGATCGCCCAGGTCTTCCAGTAACAGAAAACCCTGCTCAAGATCCTCGGCGGCAATGGCGGGCACGGCGATACCGTGTTGATGCCAGTGCCGGGCGATGGCCACAAACGGAACGCAGTCCTCGTGCTCCGGTGGAGCATCCATCACAATGAAGGGGGCGGGTTGCCCGCCCGGCACGTCTTTCCAGACCCGGAAGTACCGTCGAAAACTGGCGTCGCCGGAAACCGGTGTCGGGCTGGCGGCCGAGAAGCCGGGAATTTGCCTGACCCAGCGGGTCAGCAACTGCAAACGGTTATCCATGGTCAGATCAGCATTCCTGGATCGGTGGATGATGGCCGGCGCGTTAACCGGGCACTCTCTGCACCGGAGTATAAAGAGGGTAAAACGGAATTGCAGCGGGCTTTCCGTTAACAAGCCTTGAGGGCGCGTGTAAACTAGGTGCCCTTACGCCCAGCCATCATTCAAATGGAACAGGAATTTCGTCAACGTGCCCAGCCATTGCTCTTCCCTGTTGTGCGCCAGGTTCCGGCTTTCAAGCCTGGCCGTCATCGTGGCATTGGCAGCGAGTGGTGTACGTGCCGAGGGGGCGGGTAGCAGCCCCAGCGCCGCTGAGATTGACTGGCGCCCGCGCAGTGAATTGCCGCCAGAGGTGGCCGGTCGGCTGCCGGTATTCTGCGAGGGAGGTTATCTGCCTGGCACGGTTGGCGGCGATGGCGCCGTGGTGCCGGGCGAGGGCATTGAGGGTTCCATGCCACTGGAAGCCAGTGCCCTGAACGCCCGCTATGAACTGGATAGCGAACTCTACCTGCAGGGTGATGTGCGCCTGCGCCAGGGTCCGTTCCAGGCGACCGGCGCGGAGGCACGGTACAACCAGCAGTCCGGCGAATTGCAACTGCAAGGACCGCTGGTCAGCCGAGGTGAAGGCTTTCTGCTGACCGGGCAGGACGCGAACTATTCTACCCAGTCCGGGCAACTGGATATCAACACGGCCACGTTTCTCCTGCACGAGTCGGAACTCAGGGGCGAGGCCTCATCCCTGTCCAGGGTCAGTGAAAGCCAGGTGGTTATATCCGATGGCATGATCACTACCTGTGGTCCGGGCCAGAACGACTGGTCGATTGTGGCATCGGACATCGAGCTGGATCAGGCGGAAGGTTTTGGTACTGCACGGCACGTGCGGCTGGAAGTGTTGGATGCGCCGGTATTCTACTGGCCTTACATTACCTTCCCGATTGATGACCGCCGCAAGACCGGATTCCTGTATCCCCAGTTTGGCTCGTCCAGCGCTGGTAGCGGGGCTTATCTGGCCTTGCCGTACTATCTGAATCTGGCACCCCATTATGATGCCACCCTCACACCGCAGTATATCCACGGTCGCGGCCTGTTCACGGAAGTGGAGGGGCGCTACCTCAGTCAGTATGGCGAATCGGTGCTGCAGCTGGGGTATATCGACAATGATTCTGCTTTTCGGGATGAAAATCCGGGTGAAAATGGCGAGCGCTGGGCTCTTGATTTCACCACCCGGGCGGCATTTGGCGGAGGCTGGAGCGGCTACGGCGATTACTCGGTGATTTCAGATGAGGATTATCTGAGCGATCTGAATCGCAGTCTCGAAATAGACCAGGCGACGCATCTTCAGCGTCGGGGTGGTGTTCGTTACTACGGAGCCAATCAGTACTTTGAAACGTACCTGAACGGCTACCAGACCATCCCTGACCGTATCGCCGACGTTGATAAGCCCTATGCCCAGTTGCCGGAAGTGATCTACGGTGGCTCGCTGGAAGCCGGCTGGCTTGAGGCCAGCCTGGAAAGCCAGTACACCTGGTTCTACCGGGACAATGAGAACCTTACCGGCCTGGACAAGGCCAACGGCCAGCGGTTACGGGCGATTCCCGAACTGGCGTTGCCCATGAGGGCGCTCTGGGGCTTCAGTCGTCCCTCGGTCAGCCTCGACTACACCCGCTACGAGCTGGATGACTACACCCTGGGTGACGCCGGCTTTGACCGCACCGTGCCGGTGTTCGAGTGGGACAATGGTTTGTACTTTGATCGTCGATCCAGCCTGTTTGACGTACCCTACAACCAGACCCTGGAGCCCCGGCTGTATTACGCCTGGGCCGATGCCGAATCCGATCAGAACTATATCCCGGATTTTGATACCGGCATCCGCAGTTTCCGCTTTGACCAGCTGTTCCGGCGGGACCGGTTTACCGGCGGGGATCGGGTCGGTGACGCCAACCAGTTGACGGTGGCGCTCACCAGTCGTTTCAATGACCTCCTGACCGGGGCGGAGCGGGCTCGGGTGAGTGTTGGCCAGGTGCGCTATTTCGAAGATCGTGAAGTGGATCTGTTTGGCGAGGGCGCATCCGACCGGAGCCGCTCACCGCTGGCGGGCGAGTTGGTGCTGAACCCCATCGACAATCTGGAGCTTCGTTCTTCCCTGCTGTGGGATCACGAAACCCGGAAAACCGAAGAGGGCCGCAGCCAGCTGATTTTCCACTCCGAGGATTATCGTTACCTGGCGACACTCGGACATACCTACAGCCGGCCGGATGAGCTGGAACAAACCGACATTGGAACGGTCTTTCTGGTAACGGACCAGGTCAGTGCCATTGGTCGCTGGGTCTGGGATTCTGAGCTCGACCGAACCGTGGGCACCCTTGCCGGTCTGGAATATAACAACTGCTGCTGGAGTTTTCAGGTGGTGCACCAGAACTACCTGACTGATGACGAAGAACTGGACACCCGCTTGCTGTTCCGGATTGAACTGAAAGGTCTGGGCGGCAGTGGCGGTGCATCCGACAACATCGCGGACGCCATCTACGGCTACGACGAGCGAGAGCGCCGGAGGTTCGGAAACCCGCGCCGTTGAACGAACCCGAATCTGCAGGCCGACCCGGCTGCGATCACGATTTTACAAACCAAGAGGTGATTATGAAGGCGACTGTCCGCCACGGACTGACAATTCTGCTGACACTGGCCATGGTGGTGCTGTCAGTGACTGCTCAGGCCGAACGAAAACTGCTGGACCGTGTGGTTGCGATCGTGGATGACGAGGTGATCCTCCAGAGTGAGCTGGACGCCCGTATCAATACCATTGTCGGTCGCCTGAGCGCGCAGGGCACTGGTCTGCCGCCCCGGGAACTGCTTGAGCAGCGGGTACTGGACCAACTGATTCAGGAATCCCTGCAGCTGCAGATGGCCGACCAGATGGGCATGCGCATCAGCGACAACGAGCTGAACGAGACCCTGGCCAATATTGCCCGCAGCAACGGCATGACCCTGGCCGAATTCGAAGGCCAGCTGGCGGAAGAAGGGGTGACCTATCAGCAGGCCCGGGAACAGATCCGCAATGAAATGCTGACCAGCCGGGTGCAGCAGCGTCGCGTAGGTAACCGGGTACGCGTTACCGACCGGGAAGTGGAAAACTATCTCCAGGCCCAGCAAGCCAACGGCAGTACCGATGCCGAATACCGTCTGGCCTATATCTTTATCGAAGTTGACGACCCGGCCAGCGAAGCGTCGGTGGATGAGGCCCGGGAGACAGCACAGGCCTTGCGCCAGCAGATTGCCAACGGTCGGGACTTCCGGGAAGTAGCGGTTGCCGAATCCGATGCCAGCAACGCCCTGGAAGGGGGCGACATGGGCTGGCGATCTGAAAGCCAGTTGCCCTCACTGGTCGCACCGGTGGTACCGGATCTGGAAGTTGGTGAGCCTTCGCAGGTGCTGGAAAACAACAGTGGTTTTCATCTGGTGATGGTGATGGACAAGCGCGGCGGTGAGCAGCAGCAATTCATCCAGCAGCACCGGGTCCGGCATATCTTGGTACGGCCTTCCGAAGCGGTGACCGATGTGCAGGCGGAGCAGCGCATTCGCGAGATCTACCAGCAGTTGCAGGATGGCGCCGACTTTGCCGATCTGGCCCGTGAACGCTCGGACGATCCGGTCTCCGGCTCGGACGGCGGTAATCTGGGCTGGGTAAGCCCGGGCCAGATGGTGCCCGCTTTTGAAGAAGCCATGAATCAGGCGCAGGTGGGCGAATATTTCGGGCCTTTCCGGTCCCAGTTTGGCTGGCACATCCTGCAGGTGGAGGAGCGCCGGCGCCAGGACGTGACCGAACAGAATCGCGAGTCCCAGGCTCGTCAGGCCATCTATATGCGGAAATTCGAGCTGGAATTGCAGAACTGGCTGCGTGAGATTCGGGACGAAGCCTTTGTTGAGTTCAAGGGTGAATATGCCGATATGAACCCGGAGAGCGAGGAAGCAAACCCGTCATGAGCACACCGGTGATCCTGGCACTCACTGCCGGCGAACCGGCCGGCATCGGCCCGGAACTGTGCCTGCAACTGGCAACCGGGAGCCGGGACGCCGGCCTGGTGGTGATTGCCAGCCGCGAACTGCTACGAGACAGGGCCAGCCAGCTCGGGCTCCAGATTGAGCTGCATGACTGGCAGCCAGGTGTAGCCGCAGCAACCCGGGCGGGTCATTTATCGGTACGACATGTTGAAGGTTGTGGTTCCACGGTGGCCGGCAGGCTCGATAAAGCTAACAGTCAGTACGTGCTGGACACCCTGACTATCGCCGCCCGCGGTTGCCTGAATGGCGATTTCGACGGCATGGTGACTGCACCTGTGCACAAGGGCGTTATCAACGAAGCCGGCATCGTCTTCAGTGGCCACACCGAATTCCTGCAGGAGCTGTGTGGCGTAGAACGGGTGGTGATGATGCTGGCCACGGAAGAACTCCGGGTGGCATTGGTAACCACCCACTTACCCCTGAAAGACGTTTCTGCGGCCATTACACCGGACCGGCTGACTCAGGTGACGCGCATTCTGAATGCGGACCTGAAAGCCTTTTTCGGTATTGATCAGCCGCGTATTCTGGTGGCCGGGCTGAATCCCCACGCCGGTGAAGGGGGCCATCTGGGCCGGGAAGAAATCGAGGTGATTGAGCCGACCCTCGAACAGCTGCGGGCCGAGGGAATTCAACTGACCGGGCCGTTGCCGGCGGACACTCTGTTCACCCCGCACTGGCTCGACAATGCCGATGCGGTACTGGCCATGTATCACGATCAGGGTCTGCCGGTACTGAAATTCCAGGGCTTTGGCCGGGC
The DNA here is from genome assembly GCF_000475315.1 of Marinobacter sp. EN3. Lineage (NCBI taxonomy): Bacteria > Pseudomonadati > Pseudomonadota > Gammaproteobacteria > Pseudomonadales > Marinobacteraceae > Marinobacter > Marinobacter sp. EN3. Next base: position 115,891 of record NZ_AXCC01000024.1, on the reverse strand, counting down.
CGTTAATATCACTCTGGGCTTGCCCATTGTCCGTACCTCGGTTGACCATGGCACTGCCCTGGATCTGGCCGGGACCGGCAAGGCCGATGCCGGCAGCCTGCATACCGCTATCCGTGTGGGCGAGCAGATGGCCCAGTGCCGTAAAGCCACAGGGGCCGGAGAACTCTCATGAGCAACAAACACGGGCACCAGGCCCGTAAACGGTTTGGCCAGAACTTCCTGCATGATCCCGGTGTGATAGAACGCATCGTGCGCGCGATCAATCCCAAGCCGGAAGACTCGATTGTTGAAATCGGCCCCGGTCTGGGGGCTATTACCGAAGAAATCCTTGCCATCAATCCCCGTTTGCAGGTGGTGGAACTGGACCGGGACCTGATTCCGGTGCTGCGCACCAAGTTCTTCAACTACCCGGAATTCCGGATTCACGAGGCCGATGCCCTCAGTTTCGATTTCAGCCAGTTGGTGAGTGACCGGCCTTTGCGCATTGTCGGCAACCTGCCTTACAACATCTCCACCCCGCTGATCTTTCATCTGCTGTCCCAGAGCGGTGTGGTGCAGGACATGCACTTCATGTTGCAGAAGGAAGTGGTGCAGCGGCTGGCGGCGGTACCGGGCGACAACAATTACGGCCGCCTGGGTATCATGGCCCAGTATTTCTGCAAGGTGCAGCCGCTGTTCGAAGTAGGCCCTGGCGCCTTCCGTCCGGCCCCGAAAGTGGACTCTGCCATTGTCCGCCTGGTGCCCCACAAGGAACTGCCGTACCCCGCGAAAGACCTGAAAACGCTGCAGGCAGTGGTACGCACCGCGTTCAATGCCCGCCGAAAAACCCTGCGCAAGGCGCTGGCGGCCATGGTTACCGTAGAACAGCTGCAGTCCCTCGGAATCAACGATGGCCTGCGCCCGGAAAACCTGGGCCTGGCCGACTATGTCAGGATTGCGGATTTGCTGGCAGACACTGGTAAGCTGCAGGCAGATGACAACGAGGTAAGTGATGACTGACTACGCCATCGGCGATATTCAGGGTTGCTACGATCGCCTGCGGGATGTGCTGGCGAAAGTTGATTTTTCGCCGTCCCGTGACCGGCTCTGGGTGGCCGGTGATCTGATTAACCGCGGCCCGTCATCACTGGAAACCCTGCGCTACATCGAAAGCCTGGGCGATGCCGCCGTCGTGGTACTGGGCAACCACGACCTGCATCTGCTGGCGGTCGCGCTTGGGGGCCACAGCCCGAAGCGCAAGGATACGTTGCATGACATTCTGGACGCACCGGATCACGACCGGCTGATCCAGTGGCTGCGCCAGCAGCATCTGTGCGTGCACGACGCCGGCCGAAACCTGGTGATGGCCCATGCCGGCCTGCCGCACATCTGGAGTGTGGAGCAGGCCGTGGCCTGTGCCCGGGAAGTGGAAGCCGTGATCCGGGACGACCAGGCGGGCGAATATTTCAGCCAAATGTATGGCAATCAGCCTGAAGCCTGGTGTGATACCCTCACCGGTATGGATCGCTGGCGAGTGATTACCAATTATTTTACCCGCATGCGTTTTATTGCCAGCGACGGCCGCCTGGAACTGGCTACCAAAGAGTCGGCCGATCAGGCGCCTGAGGGCTATGCCCCCTGGTTTACCTATCCCCGTCAGGACGATGTGAAAGTGGTGTTTGGCCACTGGGCTGCGCTGGAAGGCAACACCGGCAGCGACCGGTTTATCGGGCTGGACACCGGGTGTGTATGGGGCGGCGCCCTGACCATGATGAATCTCGATACCGGAGAGAAAATCCACTGTGACTGCGGCTGACCCCGGAACCCGGATTGTACGCTGGGCACTTGTCGCCGGCGCCGTCGCCGGCCTGCTGGCCGTTATGGCTGGCGCTTTCGGTGCTCATGGCCTGCGCCATGTGGTGTCTGAACGCGGCCTTGAGGTGTTCCAGACGGCTGTCAGCTACCAGATGTACCATGCCCTGGCTTTGGTGGCCGTTAGCCTGATGCCGGCGCTTGGCCTGTCGGGGAACCTGCTGACCCTGGCCTGTGGATTCTGGCTTGCCGGCATGATGTTGTTCAGTGGCAGTCTCTACCTGCTGGTTCTGACAGGAATCCATTGGCTGGGCCCGGTGACACCGGTGGGCGGCGTCTGCTTTATGGTGGGCTGGGTGTTGCTGATTGTCGCAGCCCTGAAGAAGTAACGGAGGCAATGGTAACCATGTTGGTACAGGTGAATGGCGAGGCGATGGAACTCCCGAGCGGAGCGACCGTTGCCGCCCTGATAGAACAACTCACCCTGACCGGGAAACGCCTGGCGGTGGAGGTCAACGAAGACATTGTGCCCCGCAGCCAGCACCCGCAGTTCACCCTGAATGAAGGTGACCGGGTGGAAGTGGTCCACGCCATCGGTGGTGGTTGATACCTCATCAGAGCCAGGCGGTTCCCGCTCTTACTTTATCCAGATAACTCAGGCAGGTTATGACAGAGACACCAGAGATTCAGCTCCCCGAAGACAAACCCCTGGAAATCGCCGGCAAGGTGTACCAGTCCCGCTTGTTGGTGGGCACTGGCAAATACCACGACCTGATGGAAACCGGCCATGCTATCGAGGCCAGTGGTGCCGAGATCGTGACTGTGGCCGTACGCCGTACCAACCTGGGCCAGAACCCGGATGAACCCAATCTGCTGGACGTGATTTCCCCGGAAAGCTACACCATCCTGCCCAATACCGCCGGCTGCTACACCGCCAAAGATGCGGTCCGCACCTGCAAGCTGGCCCGGGAACTGCTGGATGGCCACGATCTGGTCAAACTGGAAGTGCTGGGCGAACATAAAACCCTGTACCCCAACATGCCGGAAACCCTGATCGCGGCTGAAGAGCTGATCAAGGATGGCTTCAAGGTGATGGTGTACTGCTCGGACGACCCTCTGCTGGCCATGTGCCTGGAAGAAATGGGCTGCGTGGCCATCATGCCTCTGGGGGCGCCGATTGGCTCCGGCCTGGGTATCCAGAACCGCTACAACATCCGGCTGATTGTCGAGAACGCCAAGGTGCCGGTGCTGGTGGATGCGGGTGTTGGTACGGCCTCGGACGCTACCATTGCCATGGAGCTGGGCTGTGACGGCGTGCTGATGAACACCGCGATCGCCCAGGCCAAAGACCCGATCAGAATGGCCAATGCCATGCGCCTGGCCATCGAATCCGGCCGTGAAGCCTACCTCGCCGGCCGTATGCCCAAGAAACTGTATGCCAGTGCCTCGTCACCGATCGACGGCACTTTTTTCTGAAAAGTCCCTCCCTCGCCGGGGAGGGCATATAAAACCAAAACCAGAATTTCAGAGCGCTGTAGTCCTGTCATGACCAACCAGAAACCCAGTCGCCGGGAGTCTATTCTCCAGGCGCTAGTCGAGCTGTTGCAAAGCGATCCCGGTGCCCGAATCACCACGGCTGGCCTGGCCAAAACCGTGGGCGTTACCGAAGCGGCCTTGTACCGGCATTTTCCCAGCAAGCGCAAAATGTTTGAGGCGCTGATCGAATTTGCCGAGGAGGCGGTTTTTTCCCGTTGCCAGGTGATTCTGCAGGAACAGGAGGATGTGCGCGTGCGCCTGCAGCAGCTGTCGCATCTGGTGCTGGTGTTTGCCGAGCGTAATCCGGGCCTTTGCTGTGTGCTGACTGGCGATGCGCTGGTGGGGGAGGATGAATCCCTTAGAAAGCGGGCATCCCAGTTTTTCGAGCGGCTGGAAACCCAGATTCGCCAGGCCCTCAAAGAAGGTGAAATTCGCCAAGGCCTGCGGCCCAGAACCACGGCGGCCCGTGGTGCGGACTTTGTCATGGTGTTCGTGGAAGGCCGGATTCAGCGCTTTGTGCGCTCTTCGTTTTTGCGTTTGCCGACGAGTGATTTCGACGAGGCCTGGGGGCTGGTGTCCGAAGCGGTCTGGGGATAAAGGTTGGGAGGTGGTGTACCCCTAGCCTGATGGTTTTGGAGAATGGCACTGGCTGGAAGCCCTTTCCCGAAACCGCTACAAGCACATCCCTGTGCGCTTCTCTCCGGCCATCCATGGCCTCTGAAATTTCGGGAAAGGGCTTCCAGCCAGTGCCGATCGTGCCTCGGTGAAATGTCGATAAAACTCAGTCGTAACCCGAAGCAGTCCGCAGAATTGAGCGCACTGGCGCCCACACGGCCGGCGCCGAGATGAGAATATCCCGCCCATAGAGATCCGCCGGATAGCCCTCCGGAACTTCCCCGAAATGGCCTACCGTAGCGCCAGCTTCTTTTGCGATCAGACGGGCGGCGGCGAAGTCCCAGGGGCTGACGTTTTCGTAGTAGATGTCCAGCCGGCCACAGGCCACCCAGCAGATGTCCAGAGCGGCGGATCCGATCCGGCGCAGGTCGCGGCACTGGTGAATCATGGCGTCCAGGCGGCGTACCAGCGGTTCCAGGTTGTCCTTGGTGTACGGAAAACCGGTGGCGAACAGCGATTGTCTGGGATTGGTCGCGCCGCTGTGGCGGATAGGTTGGTTGTTCAGGGTTGCGCCTTCGCTCTCGGTGGCCCGGAAGGTCTCGCCGGGAAACGGCGCGTGCACAACGCCCACCCGCACTTTGCCCTTCTCGGCGTAGGCGATGGACACCGCAACCTGCGGATGGCCGTAAGCGTAGTTCACCGTGCCGTCGATGGGGTCGACTATCCACAATGGCGTTTCCAGCTCTTCCGCCTGGGACAGATCCGGCATGGTTTCCTCAGAGAGGATGCGGTGGTGGGGGAAGCGTTCGCGGATGGTGCCGGTGATGAATTCGTCGGCCATCACGTCGGCGTGGGTGACCAGTTCGGTCTGGTGTTTGTAGTCGGTGCGCAGGGTGTTTTCTTCCCGCTCGTGGCGGATCAATTCGCCGGCTTCGCGGGCCAGGGCTTCGGTGAAATCGGTGATTTCCTGGAGAGAAACTGAGTCAGACATGGCACCCCCGCGGTTTTTGAAACTGTGAGGGTGCCAGTCTAGCACGGCAGGTTTACAGGCTGTTCAGCCACTTCTCCATTTTATCCATGGCCAGCACCAGTTTTGGGCAGGCCTGCTGGACAAAGCTGTCATCCAGTTCCTGATCGGCGTAATCGCCACCGGCCAGGTTCAGGGCCGCGGTACCGTCGAAATCGACAAATGCCAAACGGGCGCCGAGGTGGTCCGGTACAAAGCCGAAATCACTGGAGGGCAGGATGGCGACGCCGGTATTCTCCAGCAGGGCGGTGCAGAAGGCCTGGGAAGTCTTGATGTCCTTGCGGGCCAATTGGTCGCGGAAACCGGAGAAGTCCGGGAACAGGTAGAACGCACCTTCGGGCTTCTGAACCACCGCGCCCATGTCGGTCAGACGGCGATGCATGTATTCACCCACCACTTTCAGCACCCGGCGGGACTGAACCAGGTATTCCTCAATATCCTCACCACCATTGAAAGCAGCAATGGCCGCATGCTGGATGGGGGCACTGGTGGCGGTGTAGGTTTCGCTGGCGATGATTGCCATGGCGTCCTGCAGTGGCCTCAGCTCGGGCGGGAAGATAAAGGTGCCCAGGCGCCAGCCGCCGGCGCCGGCCCACTTGGACAGGCCGGTGCTGATGATGGTGCCTTCCGGGTAGTAGCGGGCAATGGACTTGTGCTTGCCCTCAAAGTGCACTTCTCCGTAGATCTCGTCTGAGAGCAGGATCAGCTTGTACTTGCGGGCCACGTTGGCGATGGCCAGCAGCTGGTCGTCGGTGTAGGTGCAACCGGTGGGGTTGGACGGGTAGTTGAGAATCAGGATTCGCGGGCGCGACGGGTCGTCCCGGCAGATAATGTCCAGTTCCTCGGCGGTCAGCTGCCAGTTGTTCTCAGCGTGGGTCGGCAGCCAGTGCACCGAGCGACCGATGATGCGGGCCTGGGGCGCGTAGGACACCCAGCTCGGGCGCGGGATCAGCAGGTCGCCGTAGTAGGCCAGCTGCAGCATGAACAGCAGCTCTTTGGAGCCCGGGCCGATCAGCACGTCTTCCCAGGTACAGCGCATGCGCTCGGCCCGGTTGATGTAACCGGCAATGGCCTGGCGCAGGCCTTTCAGCCCCTTCACCGGCAGGTAGTCTTTCTCGTGGGCGTGTTCTTTGAGGGCATTAACCACACGTTCCGGTACCGGGAACGGAGACTGGCCCAGTCCCAGCTTGATAATGTCCTTACCTTCCGATCGCAGCTGGTTGCTGAGTTCGTTGATACGCAGGGTAGAGGAAGGCTGGATGCCCCGAACGTTCAGGTTGATGGCGAAGCGGTGGTCGTTTTTGATGTCCATTGTCCCGGTCTGTTGGTTGGTGGTGACAATGGCAGTATAGGAAAATTATCGCGCCCTGATCCACACTTCCACCCGGCCGTTTCTCTGGTTACCGCTGCCACCGACAGGCATGTATTGTCCGTAACCAGTGTAGGCCACCCGGGGCAGTCCTGTCTGGTGCAGGGCCTTGCGAACGGACAGCGCGCGCAGTTCGGAAATCATCTGGGCCCGCAGTTCGTGGCTCTGGGCGTCGGCAAAGCCGATCAGCAACAGGTCGTCCGCGGAGCGGCCATGCTGTTCCAGGTAATCGATGACTCGTAGCAGGTCACGCTGGGCCTTGTTATCCAGCTTGGTGCGGCCTTCCGAGAACCGGAAGTTCACAGTCAGGCGCTGATACTCGGCGGTCAGGCGCTTGAAGGTGTCCGGCACCGAGCTATCAAGCTCCGGCTTTACCGCAATCGGGTTCTGGGAAATAAAGCCGGATTCGGCCACCAGCGCCTGCCCTTCATTGCCGAGGGCGAATTCAATCAGTCCGCGGGCGAATTCCGGGGTCTGGTTGCCCATGGTGTACATGAACAGCCGGCGTGACAGCGGGTAGTCTTCGCTGGCCACGGTGAGCTGGTTCGGTTTCAGGGCCGGGGCATTGCCGTCGGAAATGGCCAGCAGCTTGCTGTTGCGCACCGAGGCCAGGCCGGAGAAACCGATGCCGCCCGGGTCCCGGGACACATCGTCGGAAAGCTGGTCGTTGGATTCATAGCGCATTGCGCTGCTGTCCAGCGTGTAGGTTTTACCGAGGACCAGGGATTTGAAAGTATCCCAGGTGCCGGAACGGTCGTCCCGGGCGTACAGGCTGATGGCGTGGTCCGGGCCGCCGAGTTCTGACCAGTTGCGGATTTCGCCGGCAAAGATCTGCCCCAGTGTCTGTATGCTCAGGCTGCTGACGGGGTTGGACGGGTGCACCAGGATGGCCAGGCCGTCGATGGCGATCACATGTTCACTTTCCAGCGCGGTCAGGTCGGCCTGTGCATTGACCTGATCGGCCTCGCTCTGTTTGACCGGGCGGGACGATGCCCAGATACCGGCCTGGCCGCTAGCCAGGGTGCGAAAACCGGTGCTGGAACCATGGGCGGCCACCAGCACGCTCAGGGGACCACCTTCGCTGGTCACGCCCAGGATCTTTTCGTTCTCTACGCCGGTTGCACCCGTTTGCACGGAGCCGTTACCAATCTGTTCCAGATAACCGGTCACCAGCATGGGTGCCAGGGTCGCCCCCACGGTGTTGGAGCCGTGGATTTCCAGGTTATGGGCCAGAGCAGAGGACAACGGCAGGGCGGTCAACAACGCCAGTGCGCCAGCCTTGAAGGCTGCAGAAATGGAATAAGACATCACCAGAAAACCTATTCAGGACAAGAAGTTGTGCTGGCGCAAGGATGCTACATAAATATGACAGTTATGTTTCAGGCCGGTCGGGCAGGGCCTGGATTCGGGATTTTAAGGTAACGAATTGTAAACAGTCTTTCGGTCAAAACCGGTGTGGATCCAGTTCCATATGCACAATTTTGCGGCCGAGCATGATTACCCGGCCGGTATAGCGTTCTTCGCCGGTGGTGGCAAAGTCGAACAGAAAACGGCGCCATACCCGCAAGCTGCCTTGTGGGTCCCGTTTGAACCAGAGGCCCCGCAGGTACACCGCATCGTCCAGCAGCAGTACGTCCATGCTTTTGCAGTAGCGATGGGCCGCTTTCAGCACCGAGTCTTTGATGGCTTTGGCCTGCCACCAGTACCAGACAACAAAGCCGGCAATAAACAGCCAGAAGAGGGTTCCGAGGGTCAAGGGTGTGTCCTGTAGAGTTCTGTGTGAACAAGCATGGCTGGCAGCCAGCCTACCTTATCCTGTGGTGTCGGGGAATTGTGATGTTGGTGATATCAGGGCTTGATGGGTATCAAGAAATTGCCAATAACCATGTGGGTAATAGGGTTTTTGCAAGATATGGCTAGGGATTTGTGGGATTGTTGCTTAAAACAGCAGCCTCACCTTTTGCCTGTTCGAGTGGTATGCAGAACTTTATCGCCAATCCTGAGCTGGAATCTTACCTTCGCCTGAACCGTGCCGCCTGTGGGGAGTGGACCCTTGCCCTGCAGGATTTGCTGGGCTGCTCAGGGCTGGCCTGTGATTTGTCCCGGCCAAAAGAGGAAGTAGGCTCGCTGTCGGCACTGGGCGTGGGCGGCGGCCTGGTAGCAGCCTTGTCGGTGAGACAGGGCCTGGAGCTGCAGCACTGCCGTCTGGAATCGGTGTTGCTGGTGTTTCCGGTTCAGGGCCACTGTGAGCTTCTCTCTGATGGCGCGGCTGCCAATACCCTGCTTCCATTTCAGCTAATCCTCCCGGGGCAAACCTTCAGTCTTCGGGTGACGGCCGAAAGCCGCCTGCTCCTGTTGATGCCGGCCGAGCAGCCACAGGCGGTGCAGCTGGCCGCGGCAACCAGTGAGGCGATCACCCTGAGTATCCAGCGGTTTCTGTACCAGGCCGGATTTCTGCAAGACCACCATCAGGGATGCCAGGCGGCAGAAACCGTCTTGCGGGAGGTTAGAGAGATTCTGGCGGGAAGTTCAGGTGTTACCAAGGTAACCGAAGCCGTACCGGAGCCGGACCGCCGGTTGCTGAAAGCCATCAGCAAGATACGGACAGAGCCGGACTGGCCCTTTGACCTGCAGGAGTTATCCAGCCACGCCGGAGTGAGCGAGCGTAACCTCTACTACCTGATGAAACGGCAGACCGGAATGACACCCTACCGCTATTACCAGCGCTGCCGGCTGATCCGCGTGCGCCGGCGGCTGGTGGATTGCCAGTGTGCAGTGCCCCATATCTCCCGCTACGCCGGTGATGAAGGCTTCAGCCACTTTGGCCGTTTCGCGGCGCTCTACCGGGAACACTTCGGAGAGCTGCCCAGCGAAACGGTTCAGTGGCGCCGGCGTTTGCAGGCTCAGGAGCTGCTGGCGCCGGCACTTTCCTGATCTTCGTGCTCATCAGCGGCGGAGCCGTGATGATCACGGGCGAGCAGGATGTAGAACGCCGGCAATACGAACACGGTGAACAGGGTGCCAATGCCCAGGCCGGCACTGATGGTCAGGCCGATGGCAAACCGGCTTTCGGCGCCGGGGCCCACCGCGATCAGCAGCGGCACCATGGCGAAGATCAGTGCCAGTGAGGTCATGATGATCGGCCGCAGGCGAATAGCTGCTGCCTCAATCACCGCTTCTACTTTGTTCAGGCCTTGCTCTTTCTGCAGCTGGTTGGCGAACTCCACAATCAAGATGCCGTTCTTCGACACCACACCAATCAGGGTGATCAGGCCCACCTGGGTGTAGATGTTCATGCTGGCGAAGCCCAGCACGATGAACGCCATGGCGCCGGCAACCGACATGGGCACCGACACCAGGATGATGATCGGGTCGCGCCAGCTTTCGAACTGCGCCGCCAGTACCAGGTAGATCACCAGCAAGGACAGGAAGAAGGTCACCACCAGGGCGCTGCCCTGGGTCGCCAGCTGCCGTGATTCGCCGGTGTAGTCGAAGCTGAAGCCCTGCGGGAACACTTCGCCTGCGGTCTGCTCCATGAATTCCATGGCGGTACCGGCGGCCACGCCGGGCATGACTACCCCTTCGAGCGTGAGCGAGTTCAGCTGGTTGAACTGGGTGCGGTTGGATGGTTCCACTTCCTCGGTAAAGCTGACCACACTGGACAGCGGCACCAGCTCGCCGTTGCCGGCGCGGATGTAGTAGTCATCCAGTGCTTCCCGGCTGGCGCGGAACTGGTCGTCCACCTGCGGAATCACCTGGTAAGAGCGGCCTTCCATGTTGAAACGGTTGATGTAACCGCCACTGAGCATGCTGGCCAGCGACTGGCCAACATCCTGCATCGACAGGCCCAGGTCTGCCACCCGGTCACGGTCCACGTTAATGCGGGTGCTCGGCTTGTCGAAGTTGATGGATTTCTTCAGGAACATGAAGTTGCCGCTCTGCATGGCCTTGCCCAGCAGTTCATCGGCCACCTGGTCCAGCTGCTCGTAGCTGCCGCCGGTGGTGATCACAAACTGGAACGGCAGGCCACCGCCGGAACCCGGCAGGGCCGGCAGCGGGAACACCGCGGTTTGCAGGCCGGTGACATTCTTCAGCTCGGCATCCAGCAGCGGCTGGGCCTCGAACTGGCTGATTTCCCGCTCGCTCCAGGGCGACATCTTGAAGCCGCCAAACACGGCGTTCGGGCTGGTGACACCCAGGATCATGAAGTCTTCGTTGTAGCCGGGCACGGTGGCCATGCGGTCCTGCACTTCCTGGCCGTGCTCATAGAGGTAGTCCAGGGTGGACGTTTCCGGCCCCAGACCCTGATAGAACAGGATGCCCTGGTCTTCGGTGGGGGCCAGTTCGTTCTGGCTCATCATCACCATGAAGTAAATGGAACCCAGCACCACCACAGCGAAGAACACCACCACAGACTTGGTCTGCATCAGCGAGGTCAGTGCTGCTTTGTAGGCATTGGCCAGGCCGTTGAAGGTTTTCTCGACCAGTTGCTCGAACTTGCCCGGGTTGCCGTGTGGCTTGAGCACCTTGCCGGACAACATGGGCGATAGGGTCAGGGCCACGATGCCGGAGATGACCACGGTGCCGGCCAGGGTGAAGGCGAACTCGGTAAACAGCGAGCCCACCAGGCCACCCATAAAGCCGATGGGGGCGTACACCGCCACCAGGGTGGTGGTCATGGCGATGATGGGGGTAGCCATCTCCCGGGCGCCGTTAATGGCGGCCTCGAACCGGGATTCGCCCTGTTCGATATGCCGGTGCACGTTCTCCACCATGATGATGGCGTCATCCACCACCAGGCCGATGGCCAGCACCATAGACAGCAGGGTCAGCAGGTTCAGGGAAAAGCCGAACATCAGCATGATGAAGGCGCCGCCAATCAGCGACAGCGGCACGGCAACCGACGGCACCACGGAGGCACGTACTGAGCCCAGGCACAGGAACACCACCACCAGTACGATGATCATGGCTTCGATCAGGGTACGGATAACTTCGTTGATGGAGTCGTCGATAAAGTCCGAGGCATCGTAGGCCAGGCGTACATTCAGGCCGCTGGGCAGCTGGCTTTCGATGTCGGGCAGTTCGTCTTTCACCAGTCCGGCTACCGTCAGCGGGTTGGCTCCGGGCGCCATTTCGATGGCCACGTAGGTGGCCGGCTGGCCTTTGTACAGGGCCAGCTGGTCGTAGTTCTGGGAGCCCAGTTCCACCCTGGCAATGTCCTGAAGGCGGATCAGCGTGCCGCCGGATTGCTTCACTACCAGGTTGCGGAAGGCTTCCGGGTCCGCGATGTCGGTGTCGCTGGTCAGGCTCACTTCGGTGTACTTGCCCCGGGTCTGGCCCACGGCGGCCTGGTAGTTGTTGGCCCGCAGCTTGGCGGCCACTTCTACCGGCGTCAGGTCTACCGCAGCCAGTCGTTCCGGATCCAGCCATACCCGCAGGGCGAAGGTTCGGCCCAGCAGCTGGGCCTTGCCGACGCCAGACAGCGCCTGCAGCTTCGGCTGCACAACACGGGTCAGGTAATCGGTAATCTGGGGTACATCCATCTCGGTGCTGTAGAAAGCGATGTACATCAACGCGGTGTCGTCACCGGTGGTGGAGGTGATCACCGGGTCTTCGGCTTCCGCTGGCAGCACGTTGCGCTGGCTGGCCACCTTGGCCTGGATTTCCGCCAGGGCATCGTTGGCGTCGTAGTTCAGCACCATCTTGGCCTGGATGGTGGACACGCTCTGGGAGCTGGTGGAGGTCAGGTAATCAATGCCGCTGGCTTCGGCAATGGCCTGTTGCAGCGGCGTGGTGATAAAGCCCTTGATCAGGTCCGAACTGGCACCGGGGTAGGCGGTGGTGACCGTCACCGTGGTGCTTTCCAGCTTCGGGTACTGGCGGATTTCCATTTCCATGGCGGCCCGGGCACCGAGCAGCAGGATCAGCAGGCTGACCACCGTGGCCAGCACTGGCCGGTGGACAAATATATCGGTGAATTTCATTACTCAGACGCCTCCTGGCCGGATTCGTCCTGAATCTCAACCCGCTGGCCCGCCCGCAACCTGAGCAGGCCCTTGGCAACCACGGTTTCACCGGATTCGAGGCCGGACGTTACGGAGGCCCTGCCCTCACGGACTTCGCCAGTGGTGACGCTGCGGCGGCTGACCACCAGCTGGCCTTCATCGTTTTCTTCCACTACGAACACGAAGTTGCCGTAAGTGTTATAGGAAATAGCCTCGCGGGGCAGGGTGACGACTTCGTTATCCCGGGGCTGGCCGGTCTGGACAGTGGCAAACATACCCGGGCGCAGCAGGTTATCTTCGTTGTTCAGGATGGCGCGTATGCGCACGGTGCGGGTTTCCGGGTTCACCGAGGTGTTAATGGCGCTGACGTCACCCTCAAAGGTGCGGTCAGGCACTGCGGCTACAGTGACAGACACCGGATAGCCCTGGTCGACATCCGGCAGGTATTTCTCGGACAGGGTGTAGTCCACATAAATGGGGTGCAGCATGTTGATCTCGACGATCGGGGTGCCGGTGCCGATGTACTGGCCCTGGTCCACCATCCGGATGCCCAGCTTGCCGTCAAACGGGGCCTTGATCACCTTCTTGTTCAGCTGGGCCTCGGCCTCGTTCACCCGTGCCCGGGCGGCATCGTAGTTGGCCTTGGCTTCGTCGTACTGGGACTGGGACACGGCGCGCCGCGGCAGCAGGTCGGAAATCCGCTTGAACTCCTGCTGCGCCAGTTGAGCCTCGGCCCGGCGGGTGCGCAGGGCGGCTTCGTCGATAGCGGCATCCAGGCGCACGAGAACGTCCCCCTGTTTCACCGTATCCCCGGATTCAAAATTGATACTTTCGATCACCCCCGGAACCTCGTTGGCCACCTCAATACCGTTAATGGCCTCTACGCTGCCCACCGCCTTGATGGCCGGCTGCCAGTTTTCGGTGATTGCCTCGGTTACGGAAATGATCGCTGGCGGCTGCGGCTGTGACAGCATTTCCTTCATCTGGCCAAACTGCATGAACTTGTAGCCGAAGATGCCGCCAAGGACGACACCAAGGAAAATGACGACGATGACAAAACGGGATGCGGTGCGCATAGGTCTGTTCCTGGAGTGGATTCCTGTAGTTTCGGACGCCTGCCGGGGGGTGTTCATTAAAGTCAATAGGCGTTTTGGATTAGCATGCTACAAAAGCGACAGGACATTGTCACTATTGCAATTACGCCAGGTGGTGTGGGTTAGATTACCGTGGTTGATGTGTGCGGGTATTGCGGCCTATGCCGCCTATGGTTTCGGTGCCAGCCATGCAGGTTGGGCGGCTATGGGTGGTGTTTTCATCGCTGGATGACCGGGCCCTCCTGGCCCGGCATCACTCTGAGCGGCTGGGCGGTTAATCGTCAGCGGATTTCCGCTTTCCGGTCAGGCCCACCACAAACACGTAGAACAGCGGTACAAAGAAGATCGCCAGGATGGTCGCGGCCAGTGTGCCGCCGACCACCGCGGTGCCGATGGCATGCTGGCTGGCGCTGGAGGCACCGCTGGCGATGGCCATGGGCAGTACCCCGAAGATGAACGCCAGCGAGGTCATGATGATCGGCCTCAGGCGCAGCCGGGCGGCCTCGGCGGTGGCCTGCAGCAGCGGCTTGCCTTCCTGCTCATAGAGCTGGCGGGCGAACTCCACGATCAGGATGGCGTTCTTGGCGGCCAGCCCCATGGTAGTCAGCATACCCACCTGGAAGAACACATCGTTGGACAGCCCTCTGGCCATGGTGGCCAGGACCGCGCCAAGCACGCCCAGTGGCACCAGCATGATCACCGCAAACGGAATCGACCAGCTTTCATACAGGGCTGCCAGGCACAGGAACACCACCAGGATCGACAGCAGATACAGCATCATCGCCTGGTTGCCGGCCTGTTTTTCCTCGAACGACAGGCCGGTGTATTCCAGGCCCAGGCCCTGGGGCAGGTCGGCGGCAATGCGTTCCAGTGCGGCCATGGCATCACCGGTACTGTAACCGTTAGCCGGAGCACCCTGGATTTGCGTAGCGGGTAAGCCCTGATACCGCTGCAGGCGCGGCGAACCGAACACCCACTCGCCAGTGGCAAAGGCGGCAAAGGGCACCATCTCACCCTGGGCGTTGCGCACAAACCATTTGTCGAAGTCTTCCGGTGCCAGTCGTGAATCCGGTTTGCCCTGCACATAGACTTTCTTCACCCGGCCGTTGTGCAGGAAGTCGTTCACATAGCTTGAACCCCAGGCGGCAGACATGGTGGCATTGATGTCGGCAATGGACACCTGCAACAGCCGGGCTTTTTCGTCATCGATGATCACCTGGTATTGGGGCTCGTCCGGCAGGCCGTTGTGGCGCACCATGTTCAGCTCCGGCGCGGCATTGGCTCTGCTGATAAACTCATTGGTGGCGGCCATCAGGGCGTGGTGGCCGATAGCTCCGTTGTCTTTCAGGTAGAGGTCAAAGCCGGTGGCGTTGCCGAGCTCCAGAATGGCCGGTGGCACAATCGGGAACACGATGGCGTCTTTGATCTGGGCGAACCTTGCCCCGGAGCGGCCCGCGAGGGCGAACACGCTCTGGGCAAAGCTTTCCCGGTCAGCAAAGGGCTTCAGGTCCACGAACAGAATACCGGAGTTCTGGCCACGGCCGGCGAAGTTGAAGCCCCGCACAGACATCACGCTCTTGACCACCTCGGACTCTTCTTCCAGCAAATAATTTCCAGCTTCTGCCAGTACGGCTTCGGTGCGCTCGCCCGTGGCATTGGTGGGCAGCTGCACCATCACAATCATCACGCCCTGATCTTCGTCCGGCAGGAATGCGGTGGGCAGGCCCTTGAACAGGAAGCCCACAGCCACGACCAGCAACAGGTACACGCCCATAAAGCGGCCCTTACGTTTGATCAGGTAACTGACGCCTGATTTGTAGCGGTCTGCGCTGCGGTCAAAGGTGCGGTTAAACCAGCCGAAAAAGCCTTTCCTGACGTGCTGGTCGCCGGGTTTCAGCAAGGTGGCGCACAGGGCCGGGGTGAAAATAAATGCCACCAGCACAGAGAACGACATTGCCGAGATGATGGTGACCGAGAACTGCCGGTAGATCACCCCGGTGGAGCCGCCAAAAAAGGCCATGGGCAGGAACACCGCCGAAATCACCAGGCCGATGCCCAGCAGTGCGCCGGAGATCTGGTCCATGGATTTCTTGGCGGCTTCCTTGGGCGACAGCCCCTCTTCTTCCATCAGTCGCTCGACGTTTTCCACCACTACGATGGCGTCGTCCACCAGCAAACCGATGGCCAGGACCATGGCAAACATGGTCATCACGTTGACGGTGAAGCCAAAGGCGTACAGTACGCCAAAGGTAGCCAGCAGAACCACCGGCACCGCCAGTGTGGGAATGATGGTGGCGCGCCAGCTTTGCAGGAACAGGAACATCACCAGGAACACCAGCACCACGGCTTCGATCAGGGTCATGGCGACGGTCTCGATAGACGCCGACACGACCGGTGTGGTGTCGTAGGGGAAGACGATCTCTACGCCTTCAGGCAGAAAGCGTTCCAGTTCTGCCAGGGTTTCTTTTACCCGGCCAGCGGTTTCCAGCTGGTTGGCGCCGGTGGCCAGGCGCAGGGCCATACCGGCTGCCGGCGCGCCGTTGTATTTACCGGTGGTGGCGTAGTTCTCGTTGCCCAGATTCACCTCGGCGACATCGGCCAGGCGCACCTGGGAGCCGTCCGGGTTCACTTTCAGCAGGATGTTTTCGAATTCTTCGGCGGTCTTCATGCGCTGCTTGCCGATAACGGTGGCCTGCAGCTGCACGCCTTCTGCGGTGGGCAGGCCACCGAGCTGGCCGGCAGAGACCTGCACGTTCTGGGCGCGCACCGAATTGATCACGTCCTGCGGGGTCAGCTGGTAGCTGTTGAGTTTTTCCGGGTCGAGCCACAGGCGCATGGCGTACTGGGAGCCGAACAGCAGAAAGTCACCGACGCCCTGGGTTCGCGCAACCGGGTCCTGGATATTGGACACGATGTAATCGGCCAGGTCGCCCTGGGTGTACTTGCCATCAGGGCTGGTCAGCGCAAATACGGTGAAGAAGTTCACCTTGTACTTAGACACCCGGATGCCTTGACGCTGCACTTCTTCGGGCAGCAGCGGGTTGGCCAGCTGCAGTTTGTTTTGCACCTGCACCTGGGCGATGTCTGGGTCGGTGCCCTGTTCGAAGGTGGCAATGATGGTCATGCTGCCATCCGAGTTGCTCTCGGAGGAGATGTAGCGCAAGCCGTCCAGGCCGTTGAGCTGTTGCTCGATCACCTGGACCACCGTGTCCTGCACGGTCTGGGCGGAAGCGCCGGGGTAATTCACCGACAAGGCAATCGCCGGCGGGGCGACATCCGGAAACTGGTTAACGGCGAGGTTCTTTACTGCCAGTCCGCCGCCGAGCATCAGCATCAGGGCGACGACCCAGGCAAATATGGGGCGTTCGATAAAAAATCGGGGCATGTCCGGAGCTCCTTATTCGGCCTGGGTTGCGAATTCGGTTTTCAGGTCGACATTGGCTGCCGGTGCCGGCTGCACGGGAATGCCCGGCGCCAGGCGCTGAACGCCCTCGGTCACCACCTGTTCACCGGCCTGCAGCCCCTTTTGCACCAGCCAGGCGTTGCCCACGGTGCGCTCGGTTTCAATCTGGCGGACGCTTACCGTGTTGTCCTCGGCCAGCACCCAGACGGTTGGTACGCCGCGGGTATCGCGTGACACCGCTTGCTGGGGCACCAGGATGGCGTTCGGGCGGGTGCCTTCTTCCACCAGCGCGCGCACAAACATACCCGGCAGCAGCTTGCCATCCGGATTCGGGAACTCAGCCCGCAGGGTGACCGAGCCGGTGCCCTCATCGACCACCACTTCGGAGAACTTCAGCAAACCGGTGTGCGGATAGTCCTGGCCGTTCTCCAGCACCAGCGAGACTTCAACCACGTCGTTCTCATCGGCTTCAATCAGCCCGGCTTCGATAGCGCTCTGCAGGTCCAGAAGGCGGGTGACCGGTTGCACGATGTCCACGTAGATCGGGTCCAGTTGGGTGATGGTGGCCATTTCCTGCTGCTGGCCGCTGGTCACCAGGGCGCCTTCGCTGACTCGCGAACGGCTGATCTTGCCGGTGATCGGGGCTTTCACCCGGGTGTAGTTCATGTTGATGCTGGCGGCTTCGTATTCCGCCTCGGCGCTGCGCAGGGCAGCCAGGGCGTCGTCATACTGCTGCTGGCTGATGGAACGGGTGCCCACCAGGTTTTCGTAGCGCTTGGCCAGGTTGCGGGCATTGGTCAGGCTGGCATTGGCCCGGGCCAGGGCGGCCCGGTAGGGAGCGTCATCGATCTGGTACAGCACTGACCCCTCATCCACTACGCTGCCTTCAACGAACAGTCGCTCTTCAATAATGCCATTCACCTGTGGGCGAACCTCGGCAGTCCGCCAGGCGCGGGTGCGGCCAGGCAGGGCGGAAGACAGGGCCAGTGGTTGTTCTTCCACTTCATACACCCCCACCTGAGGCGCCGGGCGCTGGTTTTGTTGTTGCGGTGCCGGATCGCTGCATCCGGAAAGTACAAAAATACTGGTTAGCAGCAGCGCCAGCAGGCGGCTGTCGGGCAGGTGTTTGTTTGAAATCACAACGTTGTCCCCGTATGTGGTTGGCTCGGAGGTAATAGGTTCAATGTATTGTATTGCGGGATTGTAACCGAATTGTGATACATAGGTAACTTCGGATTTTACTGCGCTGGGGGCGGGAACCTTGCTTGACATAGCCTGTCTGCGCGCTCGTAATACCGGGTGATCGAAAACCCACGAGTCAGGAATCCATGCAGCAAACAGAAGACACAGGGCACGAAGATCGTCGCCAGGGTGGCATTCAGGTGATTGCCCGGGCGGCGGCGATTATGCGCGAACTCGGAGAGCATCCCGACGGCCTGAGCCTGGCGGAAATCGCCCGGGCCGTGGCCTTGCCCCGCTCTACCATTCAGCGCATCATCGGTGCACTGGAAGCTGAAGGCTTTGTTGAAATGGTGCGGGCCGAAGGCGGTTACCGGCTTGGGCCGGAGCTCGGGCGCCTGCTTTACCACACCCGGATTGACGTGATTTCCGTGGCTCGTCCCCTGCTGGAAGAACTCAGCCACCAGATTGGCGAAACCCTGGTGTTCTGTGGCGTGGAAGCCAACCAGGTGCTTGTGATCGAGCGCATTGTGGCGGAGCGGGAGCTGCGGGTGGTGCCGGCTATGGGGGTGATTCACGTGCCTTTCCATACCACTGCGGTAGGCAAGGCCCTGTTGGCCAGCATGGAAGACAGCAAGGTTGAAAAGATTCTGCGGGATACTTTGCCGTCGGGTAGCGAAGGCGTGGCAGTTAAGCGCCAGTTGCTGGCAGACCTTGAAAAAATCCGCCAGTCCGGCGTGGCAGAAGATTACGAAGAATATATGCCGGATATTGCGGCATTCTCAGTGGCGATGGACACTTACCTTGGTCGTTTTGCAGTGGCAGCAATTGTGCCCGTGAGTCGGGCAAGGACGCACCGCGATAAATACCTTGAACCCCTGAAAACCTTCAAGGCGAAGGTTGAAGCCCGAATCGGGGAGAGTTAAGCATGCAGTTGATTCTCGGCCTGGCCCTGGCGGCCGCCGTGTTTGTCATCCTGAAAAAATGGGGCGCGCTGTCGCCGGAAGGCCAGAAAGCGGCCATCTGGAAAGTGGTGCTAGTGGCTGGCGGTGCGCTGTTGCTGTTCATGGTGCTGACGGGCCGGGTGCATGTGATCACGGCCGGTATTGCCGCTCTTATTCCCCTGTTGAGAAAGGTGCCGGCACTACTGCGTTATGCGCCGATGTTTCGCAAGGCCATGGGCGATTCATCCGGTAATGACTCGACGCGCCATGCGAATGCCGGGGGCGATCGGGCTGCCACCCGGGGGCCAATGAGCACGCAGGAAGCCTGCGATATTCTGGGAGTTAACCCCGGTTGCTCCCGTGAGGAGGTGACCGCTGCCCACCGCAAACTGATGTTGAAGGTGCACCCGGACCGCGGCGGCAACGATTACCTGGCCGCCAAGCTCAATGAGGCCCGAGATGTCTTGCTGGGCAAGCGTAATCAGGCCTGATCAGGGCAGAATTTCCACTTTGACGTCGATGGACAGGTTTTCTGCACGCTTGCCGTTCACACGGTAGGTGATGCCTTGCTGCTCCTGATTCATGGAGGTGCGAGTTCCCCCGAGGCTGACCCATTGCCCCGGCTCGACCCGCCGGATGGTCATCAGGGCTTCGGTTTCGTAGCCGGGCAGTGCGGCGGGGTCTTCCTCAAAGGACACGATACTCAGCTCTACCGCCTGGTTCGAGATGGCCTGGGGGCTCACGACAAAGCCGCTTCGGGTTTCGACCTGCTGCAGTATGGCGGCGGGGTTGCGCCCACCCTTAACGGCAAATGGCAAGGTTCGCACATTGCCGGAGGTAATGTGGGCTGACTGGCCATCCTGCACGATCAACTGACGTTCACGGGTTGAATTGGTGCTGATGGTGCGGCGTTCGACGCTGGCGCCGGCCGAGCCGTTCGAGAGGCTGACGCCGCCTCCGGATTGTTTGCCGCCGATGTCCTGACGGTAGCGTACGCTGATCCTCATCTGTACCGGCGGCACATCCATCGATTGCACCAGTGTTCCGATTTCGTCCAGCAGTGCGGGTTCGCCACGGACCACCAGTTGTTGTCCGCGTGCCGTCACCGTAACCGGCGACTGTTGGTAAAGTTCGCGAATCTGTAGCGCAATGTCGTCGGCCGTTCGGTTGTTCAGCTCATAGACCCTGGCTTCTGATTGTGCCCAAACGACGGTGGAAGCCGTTAACATCGCAAGAAACAGGGCAGGTATCAGCCAGAGAACGGAGCGGTGCTCGGTGTTTCGCATGCAGGCCTCCAGAGCCATGACGGCCATGCCCGCATTAAATAATCCGTTTTGCGGGTTGCCATCGTTAAAACCGTAGGTATATAGTGAAAAGCATGAAGACCTTACACGCAGCCTGTCAATTGAATGTTCTGAAAGCTTTCGGTGAAAAACTGAAGGCCGCAGGCTCTGCTGTGTATTTTTGGTGGTTTGGTTATGGCTTTTATTTTAGCCAGAGCCCGGGCCGCCCATAAGATCTTCATCGACCGAATACAACGAGGAAGGCAGCCCGGCAAGCAACCCAGGCTGCCACCGGACTCCGAAAAGCCCCGACTGGTAGCCCAGCCGGGGCTTTTTTGATTCTGACACAGGGAAACGGGAACACAGACATGAACATGCCGCTGAAATCTGAAACACTGGATGCGCAAGCCTCAAGCGCCTGCCAGCACCGCCAGGAAGCGAGACTGCCCACCGCCGCCGAGTTGCGCCAGCAGTTTCCTGCCGATGAGCAACAGGTGCGGGCCATTGCCGGTTACCGTGATCAGATCCGCGCCGTGCTGCACGGTCAGGACGACCGCACCCTGATCGTGATGGGCCCCTGCTCCATTCACGACGAGCAGGCTGCCCTGGATTACGCCACCCGCCTGAAAGCACTGTCAGACGAAGTCAGTGACCGTTTCCTGATTGTCATGCGCGCCTACCTGGAGAAACCCCGTACCACGGTGGGCTGGAAAGGCCTTCTGTACGATCCGGAACGCACCGGTCAGGGCGATCTGAAACAGGGCCTGGAGCGTTCTCGCAAGTTGTTGCTGGCGTTGTCCGAGCTCGGCCTGCCGCTCGCCACCGAAGCCCTGAGCCCGTTCATGATGGATTACCTGGGGGACCTGGTAAGCTGGACCGCGATCGGCGCCCGTACCACCGAATCCCAGATTCACCGGGAAATGGTCAGCGGCCTGCCCATGCCTACCGGGTTCAAGAACGGCACCGATGGTGGCATTACCGTGGCCAGCCACGCCATGAAGTCGGCCTCGCACCCGCACCACCACATGGGGATCTCCCATAGCGGCGCACCGGTGATGATTTCCACCGCCGGCAATCCGGATACTCATCTGGTTCTGCGCGGTGGCCGGGGTGTGACCAACTACGATGAACTGAGCATTGCCAAAGCGGTGGCAGAGCTGGAAAAAGCCGGCGTATCAACGGCGGTGATGGTGGACTGCAGCCATGATAACGCCTGCAAGCAGGCTGAGCGGCAGGTGGACATCGCCCGGGAAGTGATGGCGCAGAAGCGTAACGGCAATCGGCACATCAAGGGCCTGATGCTGGAAAGCTTCCTGGAATTCGGCCGCCAGGACGACGGCAAAGAGCTGGTCTACGGGTGCTCGATTACCGATCCATGCCTGGGCTGGGAACAGACGGAGACTCTGATCCGCTCACTGTAGACAGCAGCAGTTGCCCGGCCAGCAATACCAGAATGCCCCCCATGGTCCGGTCGAGCCAGTGTCCGAACCGGTTGAACCCCCGGCGGACACGGGGGTGGGTAAAGAACACCGCTACCATGGCAAACCACAGGCCGGTGGCCAGGGCCATATAGATGCCGTATCCGGCCTGCAGCAGAACCGGCGTGCCTGGATTGATGATGACGGAGAACAGGGACACGAAAAACAGGGTGGCCTTGGGATTGAGGGCGTTGGTTAAAAACCCGAGCCGGAACGCCGCCCAGCCAGTCTGGGCCTGCCCGCCGTTCGCTTGCACGTGAATGGCTCCGGGTTTGGCCCGCAGGCAGTGCCAGGCGATATAGAGCAGATACACGGCCCCAATCACTTTCAGCACGGTAAACAGCATTACCGATTGCTGGATGATCAGCCCGATACCCAGCAGCGAATAGCCCACATGCAGCAGAATGCCGATGCCAATGCCCATGGCGGTCAGCAGGGCATTGCGCCGGGCCTGGGTCAGTGCCTGGCGCAGCATGACTGCAAAATCCGGCCCGGGGCTGGCCACCGCCAAAAGGTGCACCAGGGCAACGGTCAGAAACTCCAGCCAGTAATTCTGCACATTCATTCTCCCGCGTGTTTGCAATTGTGCTTGGGTTGTTGCGCCTGCAGCCAGTAACCACAGGGATTTTTTCTGTGATTCCCCTGTCAGCGGATAATAAGCTTTCTATACTTTACCGAAAGGCTCCTTAAGTTTAATAGCCCAAACCACCTGAAATTTCAGTCAGTCTCCAGGAGGCAGGATGGACAAGCGAGAAGTGCATGTAGCGGTTATCGGTGCGGGTACGGCGGGAATGGTCGCCTATCAGCGCGCCCGCAGGGCCACCGACCGGATTGTGTTGATTGAGGGTGATCAATACGGCACCACCTGTGCCCGGGTAGGGTGCATGCCCAGCAAGTTGCTGATTGCCGCCGCGGAAAGGGCCCATCAGGTGAGGCAGGCGGAAGCGTTCGGTGTGCTTCCGGGCGATGTGCGCATTGATGGTCCGGCTGTGATGGCGCGAGTGCGTGAAGAGCGCGATCGCTTTGTGGCACCGGTGGTGCGGTCCATGGAATCGCTGCCGCAGGAACACCGGTTGATGGGGCATGCCCGATTTGTTGACAGTCATCGTCTTGTCGTGGGTGATCATACCGAGGTCACCGCGGGCCGGATTGTTATTGCCACCGGCTCCCGCCCCAACATCCCGGGCATTCTGAAAGAAGCGAAAGACCGACTGGTGGTCAACGATGACGTGTTCGACTGGCGGGATCTGCCGTCTTCGGTGGCGGTGTTCGGCCCGGGAGTGATTGGGGTCGAATTAGGTCAGGCATTGAGCCGGCTGGGCGTAAAGGTCCGCATGTTTGGCGTCAGCGGCGGCATTGGCGGTATTCAGGATGAGAAGGTGAGGGAGTATGCGCTGGACACCTTCCGTGAAGAGTTTGCCATCAGCCCGAAAGCCGATACCCGGCGTGTTGAACGCATCGAGGAGGGGGTTCGCATCAGCTGGAGCGAGGGCGGCAAGGAGCATCAGCAAACCTTTGATTATCTGTTGGCAGCCACCGGGCGGAGACCCAACATTGATCACCTGGATATCCAGAATGCCGGCATCGAACTGGATGAACGGGGCATGCCGGAGTTTGACCCCTTCACCCTGCGCTGCGGTGACAGCCATATCTTCATTGCCGGTGATGTGAACAACGACCGCCCCCTGCTGCACGAGGCGGCAGACGAAGGCCGGATTGCCGGCGACAATGCCGGGGCCTGGCCGGAAGTCCGCACAGGCCTCAGGAAAACCCCCATGGCGGTGGTGTTTACCGAGCCCCAGATTGCCTCGGTGGGGTTGAATATCCACCAGGTAGATGAACGGTGCCAGGGCTGTTTTGCGGTTGGTGAGGTGTCATTCGAGGATCAGGGCCGTAGCAAGGTTATCGGCAAGAATCGGGGACTGCTCCGAGTGTACGGTGAGCACGGTAGTGGCCTGTTTATGGGCGCCCAGATGTTCGGACCTGCCGCGGAGCACATTGCCCATTTGCTGGCGTGGTGCGTGCAAAAGCGAATGACCGTGAGCGAAATGCTGGATATGCCGTTTTACCATCCGGTGATTGAGGAAGGGGTGCGAACCGCCTTGAAAGACCTGAGCAAAAAGCTCCAGATCGGCCCTGCGCCCGGGGAGGGGTGCATGGATTGCGGGCCGGGAGTGTAGCTTTACCCTCCGTCCTTGACGGAGGGCAAGCCATTAGAGCGTGTTCTGCCTTAGATTCATGGCATTAGCGGTTGTATTCCGCTGATGCCGTGCCCATATCTTCTCATGGAAGAAGTACGCAACGGTGTTGATGGCCGGTTCGACCATCGCGATCAGGCTACCGATCAGGATGTCACCGGTCAGCAGATACGCCACCGTGAACGCCACGGTAAAGTGGGTAATCGCGAAGGTGATTGTTTTCAGAAACGACTGGTCGCCCTTCGAGCTGTGATTGTGAACAAACAGTTTCAGGGTACTCATGGGATCAGCTCCGCTTGGTAAATGCCTATGACTCTATTTAAGGGCAAACGAGAATTGTTTCCAAATAGAAAGTGACATTTTTCTTGATAGGGTTCGGCTATGATTTTTCCTTATTGGTATAAGTTTCTGCTATGAGCGGTATTGAATAACCAAACTTTCGTTCTGACACTGAGCTGTCTTATAGTGACAGTTAGACAAAACCCCAAAACGAATCAGGAGGTTCAACATGGGTAAGAACTTTATAGGTCTCGACACAGACAAAACCCAGAAGCTGGCAGATGCACTTAACGAACTGCTCTCGAATTACCAGATTTTCTACATGAACGTGCGTGGTTATCACTGGAACATCAAGGGCGAGAACTTCTTTGAGCTGCACGCCAAGTTTGAAGAACTCTATGACGACCTGCTGCTCAAGATCGATGAAATTGCCGAGCGGGTGCTCACCCTGGGTCATCGTCCGGCTCACGCCTACAGCACCTATATTGAAAAATCTGAAGTGCCGGAGCGCAAAGATGTATCTGACGGCAAAGAAGCGGTGGGTAACATCGTTGAGAGTTTCGGCAAGCTCATCGCCAAGCAGCGCGACCTGCTGAACCTGGCCGGTGAAGCAGAAGATGAAGGTACCGTGGCACTGATGAGTGACTACATCTCTCAGCAGGAAAAAACGGTATGGATGTACCGGAGCTACCTGGGCCAGTAAGTTCCGGCTGATGCTCCGACATTCCCCGGCCCGGTATTGGGCCGGGGAGCTGTCACAGAAACGTCACTGCCCTGTCACTTTCCTTTCCCGCGTTCGTCACGTCTGTCGCCTAGCCTTCTTTGCTCTTTCATCATCAAATAAGCAAAGGAGCCCGCTGTGCCCAAGACATCGCACCCATTCCAACTGTCATTGCTCGCTCTCGCTGTGAGCGCCGTGCTGGTTTCCGGCTGTAATTCCTCGGACAACGATGATGACCTGGCAACGGAAGCTCAGGTCACTGGCCTGACGCTTGAATTCGCCGGTCGATACAGCACCGGGCAGTTTGATGAGTCTGCCGCGGAAATCACGGCGTTTGACCCTGCCAGTCTCAGGGCGTTTGTGGTTAACGCCTTGTCCGGAGCTGTGGATGTGCTGGATATGAGCGACCCGGTCAATCCAGCGAAAATCGACACGCTGACGGTTGCTGACATTGCCGCTGATGCGGTGGTTAACAGTGTGGCTGTGGCAAGCGGGCTCGTTGCGGTTGCTGTTGAATCGAATCCGAAAACTGCCCCCGGTTATGTCGCGGTATTTGGAGCTGCAGACCTGCAGTTGCGTGACAGTATCCAGGTAGGGGCGCAGCCCGATATGGTGACCTTTACGCCGGATGGGCGATATGTCCTGGCGGCAAACGAAGGCGAGCCGAGCGATGATTACCAGGTCGATCCGGAAGGATCGATCAGTGTGGTTGATGTTTCTAACCCGGCGAGCCTCACGGTACGAATAGCCGATTTTCTGGCCTTCAACAGCCAGGAAAGTGCCCTGAAGGCATCGGGTGTTCGAATTTATGGCCCGGGGGCCACCGTGGCCCAGGATCTCGAGCCGGAGTACATCACCGTCAGTGCCGACAGCCGCACCGCCTGGGTGTCATTACAGGAGAACAACGCTCTGGCGAAGCTGGATATCGATACGGCAACGGTCACCGATATTCTGCCTCTGGGCTTCAAGGATTACGGTGTTGAGGGGCAGGGTATTGATGCCTCGGACGATGACGGGGTTATCAATATCAAGCCATGGCCGGGTGTTGTGGGTATCTATCATCCCGATGCCATCACCAGTTATGACGTAGATGGTGCAACCTATATCGTGACGGCCAATGAGGGGGATGCCAGGGCCTGGGGTGAAGATAACGCTGACTACTGGAATGGCGACAGTTCCAAGGGCTTTGTCGAAGAGTTACGAGTTAAACACCTGGTACATCCGGATGGTTTTGCTCGCCGGGTTGGTGACGACATGCCACCTCAATTGACCGCGCTGGCCGAAGGGGCGCTGCTGAATCCTGAGGTCTTCGAATACTGTGGTGCCACAGCCGGGGCAGCCAATGCCTGTCGTGATGACGATCAGCTGGGAAGGCTCAACATCAGTTGGGTGCAGGGTTACCGGGTTATGGAAAATGGTGCTCCCGTCATGTTCAACGCGTCGGGCGCAGAGGACCCTGACGGCACACTTCTGATGTACGACACGTTGTACTCCTACGGCACGCGTTCTCTGGCAATCTGGAATGAGGACGGTGAGCTGGTATGGGACTCCGGTGATGCGATTGAGCAGTTCCTGGCCAGTGAGGAGTGCCGTCTGGGTACGGATCGCTCTATTCCCTGCGCAGACCACTTCAACTCCGCCCATGATGAGGGCATGGCATTCGATTCCCGGTCTGACGCCAAAGGTCCGGAACCTGAAGCCGTGACCGTGGCGACATTCGGCAATAAAACCTTTGCCTTTCTGGGCCTTGAGCGCATGGGCGGTATTCTGGTCTACGACGTAACGGACCCTGCCAGTCCGGTTCAGGTGGATTACCTGAATACCCGTGATAACTGGACCACTGTCGACACGGCTTCAGTACTCGAAACCGCAGGGGATCTGGGCGTGGAGAGTATCACTGTGGTGGCCGCCGATGACTCACCTACTGGTGAGCCGTTACTCATCACCGGCAACGAAGTCAGCGGCACCACGGCGATCTACCGTGTGAAACTCGAACTGACTGATTAATTCAGTTTCCGGAATAAAAAAGCCCCGTCTTCATGGCGGGGCTTTTTTGTGTCCGGGCCAAAAAAGTGTCCACAGGATCGTGTCATATAACCGAAACATATTATTAACAGTCCGTTAATAAATTCCCGCCATAGTGTCGTCTCAAGATTGCTGCCAACCACTGATTGGAAATAAAGCGTGACGAGACTTGCCTGGACGACCTGTTTACTTGCCGCCTTGATACCGTTGCCGGCTCTGGCAGAGGTTCAGCTCACTTTGGGGGCCTGTGTGAACGTGCAGGCTGTTCAGGATAGCGAACAGACCGCCGGCTCTGGCCAGTCACTGACTCTTGCTGATGGTACCCAGCAGTTGGTGGTGGAGTGCACCACCGAAATTGGTCGTGAAGAAGTGCTGGAAACCAGCGACGCCTTCGTTGTCCGTTTCGAGGCTGCTGATACCGCACTGGCCCTGAGCGCTCCGGAAATCGAGTCGCGCAATCAAATGGACGCTTTCAATCAACAGGGTAACTGGCAGTTGACTGATCGCCAGGGCCGTGAGGTGGCGTTTACCGCCGATGTGCTCGAGAAAGAGGGCTTTCAGCTGGTGCGGGACTATGCCCGTGAGCTGGCGGCCTATAACCGTTCCGGCGCCAAAGCGGCAGTAGCTGCTCCGGGGCTGATAACCAACCAGGACGGGTTGTTGCTGGATTCGCACGTCGATCCGGATCAGGAAATGGTCAGCAGGATGCTGCGCTACTGGTATCTGAAAGCTGACGAACAAACTCGAAAAGAGTGGGACAGCTGGGTCGATTCCAGCAACCGATAAACACCAAACCAAACTGAAAGTGGAGTTATAAGAAATGAAGAAGCTTCTTCTGGCTGTTGCTGTGTCTACTGTTGCCGCAGGTTCTGTAAACGCTGCGACTGTTTATGAGAAAGACGGTTTTACTTACAAGCTGAATGGTGATTTCCAGGTTCAGTTCCGTCAGGCAACCGGCATTGACGAGCGCGCCGAGGTTGAATTCGACGATCTGGAACTGAAAAACTACGTTGCCTACGACCTGGGCAATGACCTGACTGCCTTCGGTCGTCTGGACTTTGGTTTCAAGGATGCCGCTGAAGACGACGAGAATGGCAGTAATCTGGAAGAGGCGTTTGTGGGTCTGAAGTACGGTGTGACCTCTTTCTCCTTCGGTAAGCAGAACTTTGCCACGGATGAATTTGGTATCGAAGAAGCGATCGAAGTAGAAGACATTGATGAAGATCGCTTTGACGGCTTTAAGACTGATGGCGACGACACTATCCGCGTAGATATTGAACTAGACAATGTATACATCGCGGCATCCCATGAAATGGATGCAAGAGATGATAATGACGGCATTGATGGTGAGTTCTACGACCTATTCGTTGCGACTGAACTGGCTGGTCTTGAGCTCGCTGCCGCATTCCAACAGTATAATCCTGTTGAAATTGACGACTCCGTCAGCACTTGGGGCTTGAGTGCGGCCTACGATTTTGGCGTTGTAAAACTGGCTGCTGATTACAGTGTGTCTGATTGGAGTAAAGATAAAGACCAGATTACCGGTGAATGGGCAGAAGAAGACATGACCCAGTACAACGTTGCCGCTGTGTTCGCCGTTGCCAGCACTACCGACGTTGCCGTGGGTATGGGCAACAAGGATTCTGACGCTGATCGTTATGACGACATTACCGAGTGGTACGCCAACGTGACCTACAAGTTCCCGGAAGCCAAGAACGTGAGCGTCTTCGCTGAAATCGCCCAGAGCGATGTTGAGAATGAAGCTGGTGACGACGCCGACATGGGCTTCCTGGCCGGCATGCGCGTGAAGTTCTAAGCACCACCGCCAACGCACCAACCACGGTCACCCCCGTGGTTGGCGCACGTAAAAACAAAGGCCGGGCATCATTGCCCGGCCTTTGTGCTTCTCACACCGCCATATCCAGTGGCGGCACCTGCTGGTGTAAAAACCATTTCTCTGTCACCACCTTCCGTGTAAACCAGTGTGAGCGCATCAGCGTGCTGGCAATGGGTTGCTTGAGCCATTCAGGCAGGTCAAAGCCATGCTCCTGTTCGGAGGCGCGATTGCCAAAGCGGGCGGCAATTTGTTCGCCGTAGGACTGCAGGGAAACTGCAGAATAATCCGGGGCTTCCTGTATCACTTTCGCAGCCATCAGGGCAGATTCGATGGCCGGGCGGATGCCTTCGCCGCTCTGGGTGTAGGCCAGCCCTGCGGCATCGCCGATCAGCAGCACGCCATCGTCCACCAATGGCCGGTCGGCGTGGGCATACAGCAGATAGGCGTGGCCCTTGAACCGGCCGGGCAGGTCGGCGGGAATGCGGCCGGCTTGCTTCATATCTTCTACAAAGGCTTCCAGGTGATCCGTCAGTCGGTGATTGTCTTCCCGGCCCAGGCCGATGTTCAGGTAGCTGCCTTTGCGGAATACCCAGGCATAGCCTTTGAGATCCCGGCAGAACCAGAGCTCCGGCGTGTCGCCCCGGGCTTCGCAGGCGCGGGCCTGTTCCGGTGTCATCTCGAACTCTACTTCCTTGGCCGCAACCACGGTTTCATGCTTGCCGGGGCCGTTGCCCAGCTGCCGGGCCACCGGGCAGAAGTGACCGCCGGCGCCCACCAGTAACGGCGCCTGCCATTGTTCGTTGATTACCCAGTTGCCGTTGTCACGGGTAATGGATTTTACCGGCGTACCCAGCTGTTTGGTGCAGGACACCCGGCCAAGCAGGTAGTCATCAAACTCGCAGCGGCGGATGCCGTAACTGACCACTTCACCGTGGTCGTTCTCCACCGCGTCCTGGCCCATCATGCCGATGCGGAAGCGGCGAATGGGTTGCAGGGTGCGGCCATTGCCATACCCGGTGGTATCAATATCCAGGCTTGCCAGTACTGCGGGGGTCACCCAGCCGGCGCAGGTTTTATCCCGGGGGAATTTGGCCTTGTCGATAATCAGCACCTGCTTGCCGGCGCCCTCCAGCGCCCGGGCCAAGGTAGCGCCGGCGGGGCCGGCACCGACAATGATCACATCGTAGTAATCCATCAAATGCCCTCCGGTGTGGCTGGGAAGGTATAAAGATCCTGCCGGCTCCGGGGCAGCTGATTGTTATCGCCGTGGGTGAACACCACCTGGAACAGCTGCAATGAGCCGGCCCGGAACGCGGCGATGGAACCAGCTAGATACAGTCGCCAGGCCCGGGTGAAATGTTCGTCGTACATCTCGGTGACCTGGTCCTGGTTGGCGGTGAAATTGTCCATCCAGTGGGTCAGGGTCTGAGCGTAATGCAGCCGCAGGTTTTCCACATCCAGTACCGAGAAATCGCTGTGCTCGCAGATTTCCATGAACTCGCCAATGCTGGGCGGATAGGCGCCGGGGAAAATCCGCTTCTCGATCCAGGCGTTCATCAGCATGGGCCGGTTGCGGCCGATGCTGTGGAGCAAGGCAATACCATTCGGCTTCAGGGAGCGTTTGATCAGTTCCGACAGAGCCGGGTAATTATCCTTGCCCACGTGTTCGAGCATGCCAATAGAAACGAACGCGTCATACTGGCCCTCAATATTGCGGTAGTCGTCTTCGACATAGGTAACCAGGTTGTCCAGGCCTTGTCGCTCTGCTTCAGCCCGGGCGTAGGCCAGCTGTTCCCGTGAGATATTGTAGGAATGCACCTTCACCCCGTAATGACGGGCCATATATCGGGCCAGCCCGCCCCAGCCGCAGCCGGCTTCGACCACGGTCATGCCCGGTTTCAGCCTAAGTTTGCGGCAAACGTGTTCCAGTTTGGCCAGTTGCGCCTGTTCCAGGGTGTTGTCGGCCTGCTCGTAATAGGCGCAGGTGTACTGCATTTCGGCCTCATCCAGCCACAGTTGGTAAAACTCGTTGCCCAGGTCGTAGTGGTGGTGAATGTTCTCCTTGGCCTCGGAGATGCCGGTGGCACGCGGGTTGTGGTTGCGCCACAGGGCGTCCAGCCAGCGTGGCCACTTCTGGCGGGCGGCATGGACGGCCCGGTACAGGCTCTCCATCAGATCTGGAAGATCGCCGTCGATTTCCAGTCGACCGGCGGCATACAGGTCACCAAAGGCCAGATTGGGGTTGGCCACCAGGGAGTAGAGAGCCTTGTGGTCGGTCAGGTGCAGGGTGAAGCGGGCGTCCTGAACTTCCGGTTCTATGACATCGCCGTTCCAGAGCCGGAAACGAATGGGGGGAGAGCCGGCCATACGCATCAGTTTATGGATCAGCCAGCGTTCATAACTGTGGGGTTCGCGATCGGATTGACCGCGCTCCAGGGGCAGGCTGAGGACGTGGGCCCGGTGTTCTTCCTTGTCCGGGAACTCCGGTTTATGAGCGGTACTCTGTGCCATGGAATGCTCTCTCCTCTGGTTCGTTATGGTCCGTGCAATCCCGAAAACTGAACTGAGAGTCGCGGCTTTTTGACTCAGTATAGAAAATGATCAGGTTTTGTCAGGTCGGCGGACTGAAGACGGAGGGGCAGAGCGGGGGGATGGGCGGAGCCGGGGTTGGCCGGCTCCGCCAGGGTTGCAGGGTTATTCGGGGTCAGTAGGTGGCGCTCATGCCGAACCATTCCGGGAAGATGACGATCAGCGCCAGCACCAGGATCTGGATCAGAATGAACGGAATAATACCCTTGTAGATATCCGTGGTTCGGACTTCCGGTGGTGCCACCCCTTTGAGGTAGAACAGCGAAAACCCGAATGGTGGTGTCAGGAAGCTGGTTTGCAGGTTCATGGCAATCAGGATGGCGAACCAGAGCATGTTGATGCCCATGGCCTCGGCCACCGGTGCCAGAATGGGCACGATGATGAAGGAAATCTCCACGAAATCGATGAAGAAGCCCAGCACCAGAATGACCACCATGGCCAGGATAATGAAGCCCCATTGTTCGCCGGGCAGCATCATCAGCCACTCTTCCAGCAGATAATCGCCACCGGTATAGCTGAAGACCATGGAGAAGGCGGTCGCGCCGATCAGGATAGCGAACACCATGGCGGTCACGCTGACGGTGTCTTTGGCGGCATCCCAGACCATTTTGAACGAGAACTGGCGGTAGATGATCGCGAGAACCACGGCACCAACACCGCCCAGTGCGGAGGATTCCGTCGGAGTGGCGATGCCGGTGAAGATGGAGCCCAGCACAATCACGATCAACGCCAGTGGCGGAATAATCGCGAGCAGGGCATCCCGGATTTCCTTGCCCCGGCTGGCCGATTCATCCTGGGCCGGCATGGCCGGTGCGGTTTCCGGCTTGAAACGTGTCAGGATCAGAATGTAGACAATGTACAGGCCAATCAGTACCACGCCGGGCATGACCGCAGCCTTGAACAGATCGCCCACGGGCAGGCCAAGGACGTCACCCAGAATGATCAGGATGATCGATGGCGGCACAATCTGGCCCAGGGTGCCCGAGGCGCAGATGGTGCCGGTGGCCAGGCGCTTGTCGTACTTGTGCGCGAGCATGACCGGAAGCGAAATCAGGCCCATGGCAACCACGCTGGCGCCGACAACGCCGGTGGAGGCAGCCAGCAGAGCACCGACCAGAATGGTGGAAATAGCAAGGCCGCCGGGCAACCCGCCAAACAGCCGTCCCATGGAGGTCAGCAACTGTTCAGCCAGTCTGGTGCGCTGCAGTACCACACCCATGAAGATGAACAGAGGCACTGCCATCAACACGGTGTTCTGCATCACGCTCATGATCCGGAAGGGCATGAAGGCAAACAGATCCATGCCTTCGGCGTAGATACCGAAAAACAGTGCGACGCCGCCGAAGGTGAAGGCTACCGGGAAACCGAACATCAGCATGACCAGCGCCACGCCGAACATAATCATACCGATCATGCCAGACCTCCTGCGCTGTGCTCGCCTTCGTACCGCTTGTCACCGGCCATCACACGGATGGCGTAGGTCACCATGTTCAAACCGGCCGTTCCCATAAAGAAAGCGCTGACCGGAATCACGGATTTGATCACCCAGCGGTGCGGTAAGCCGCCGGGGTCGCCGCTGCCTTCGCCCATCTGGTAGGCATCCATGGCGTAGCTGTAGCCATAGGTGGCAATCAGGTAGGCGAACGGAATAACAAAAAGAACGGCGCCAATCAGGTTAATCCAGGCTTTGCGCTTCTGGCTCCAGTTGGTATAGAAAACGTCCACACGTACATGACCATCAGTGCGCAGGGCATAGGGAATGCCAAGCAGGAAGACGACTGAATAAAGGTGCCATTCCATTTCCTGCATGGCGATGGACACATCGTTGAAAGCATAGCGTGCGACGACGTCATAGAAGACGTTGGCAGCCATCAGGATCATGGCCACACAGGCGATCCAGCCGCAAAGTTTGGAGAGCCAGGCCAGGCCCTCGTCCAGTCGGATAATCCAGCGCATCGAACTTCTTCCTCCGCATCGCGGAATTTCTGAATGTTGGAAATGAAAAAGCCGGGATCACTTGGAAGAGCGATCCCGGCTCTGATTCGTCATAAACGAATAGTTTACTCGACTTCGGCCATGGTGTTGAGGTAAGCCCGCTCCGAAATGTCGGTGTAAGCGCGGCTCTGCTCCAGATAATTGTGCTGGGATTCAATGATCTTCGCAGCCATCTCACTTTCTGCCGCGGCTTCTTTCAACAGCTTCTCGTTGGCCTCGTACATGGCCTGGAAAATGTCATCCGGGAAACGCTTGATCTGTACGTTCGGATACTCTTCCTTGATGTTTGCCCAGGCTTCGGCGTTGGCGTGCTGGGAGTGAACCAGCATGTCATAGGAAGCGGTGCGCATGGCTACCCGCATGATTTCCTGAAGGTCTGCCGGCAGGCGATCCCAAACGCGTTTGTTGATCAGGAACTGCAGCTCGGTTGCCGGTTCGTGCCAGCCGGTGTAGTAGTAGTCAGCAATCTGCTGGAAACCAAGACGCAAATCCAGCGCCGGGCCTACCCACTCAACGGCATCAATCGTATTACGCTCCAGAGCGGTGTAGAGCTCGCCCGGGGCGATGTTGGTGGGGTTAACACCCACTTCTGCGAAGACTTCACCGGCAAAACCGGGAATACGCATTTTCAGACCCTTGAGGTCATCCAGGGACTTGATTTCCTTGCGGAACCAGCCGCCCATCTGTACGCCGGTGTTGCCGCCAGGGAACGACAGCATGTTGTGGGGCTCATACACTTCCTGCATCAGCTCCATGCCGCCACCGTGGTAGAACCACGCGTACTGTTCCATGGCATTCATGCCAAATGGCATGCTGGTGAAGAACAGGGTTTCCGGCACCTTGCCCTTCCAGTAATAGGAGGCGGAGTGGCCCATGTCGTACTGACCGGCCTTGACCATGTCGAATACGCCCAGCGGGGCCTTGTGCTTGTTGGCTGAGTCGATGCGGACGGTCAGTCGGCCATCAGACATCTTGTTAACGGTTTCGGCGAAGCGTTTGGTGGTGTCACCAAAAATGGGGAAGTTCGGCCCCCAGGTTTCTGCCAGTCGCAGGGTGAACTTGTCTTGGGCAAGCGCCTGGGTGGCGGCAAAGGTAGTTGCCACAGCCAGCACAGCCGCGGAAAGAACAGAACGGATCTTCATTGCTCTTCTAACCTCTTGTCATTGTTGTAGTAGAGCCCGGCCCCTCGTGGGGTCCGGAACTCAAGATTGTAGTTCAGATTAGCAACTATGGCGGGTGGGCTGCAGCAAAAAATTGCCGGACTACGACATTGCTCTAACGTTAGATGTCGTTCATTCGACCGATCTGGCTGGCCAGGAGCATGGCCTCGTGCTCCTCCAGGGATTTCAGATCCTCCAGCAGGGATTTGGCCTCGGGAATCTCGGCTTTGCCGATCAGGGAGTCGTACAGGTCCATCACCTGGTCGTGGAAATCAAAGATCTCCCGGGCAATACC
The DNA here is from genome assembly GCF_000475315.1 of Marinobacter sp. EN3. NCBI lineage: Bacteria > Pseudomonadati > Pseudomonadota > Gammaproteobacteria > Pseudomonadales > Marinobacteraceae > Marinobacter > Marinobacter sp. EN3. The sequence goes on along the minus strand of NZ_AXCC01000024.1, from coordinate 81,068 downwards.
GTCAAAATCCAGTTCGTTATAGCGGGTATCGCAGGTGCGGTTCTTCTCGATGGGTTTATGCACGCCATAATCGTACAGGCGGGTGGTCATGGCTTTCGGATCGGCCTGTTTCTCGTACTCGGCAACAGCCTTTTCCAGCAGTGCCTCGTGGGAACTGATGTAATCGAGCAAGGCGCTGGCGCGTTCGTTCTGATTTTTCTGGGCGGATTCGTGCAGGCACCGGGCAAGGTGGGCGTGGAGCTGGCGTGTCCAGTCAATCAGGTCTGCGAAGGTTTTGATTTCCATGGCGTCTTACTCTTGTCAGGCAATGGGTTTCAGGTCTTTTGTTGTGTTCAGTCTAGTCAAGATTTTCCGCTTTTTTCGGTACCGGGGCGTTGATCAACGTCAGACCCGTATCCGGTACGGCACGTTTGCGCCACTGCCGGAACCAGCGCAGAGCGGGTTTTTCGATACCGTAATGCAGGGCTGCCGCCAGACCAATGGCGACGGCCAGGGCCATCATCACACCAAGTTGGCCGGGTAGACCGGATTTGTAAGCCAGATCAATCACGCCATAACCAATGTTCTGGTGCACCAGGTACAGGGTGTATGAAATGCTGCCCAGCCAGAGCAGTCCCGGCCGTGCCAGAACGTTGAGGTAGCCGGCTACGGCCAGCCCGAAAACGCCATAACAGCCGAGCACAAAGAGGTTGAACGGTGCCTTGTAAGCGAGCAGGCAGTGGCTGATGGTTAGTGTCAATAGCGCAAGATCCGCGACCGGCAAACGATTGTGGCGGTGCCAGCGGTAGATCAGCATGCCGCTGATGAACAGGGGCGCGTAGCGGGTAAACAACAGGTCCTTGATCAGGAACTCCAGCCCATCGGGAATGGCCTTCCACCAGATCACCGCCGCGTAGCTGGCCAGAGTCCAGGCCCAGAGCACTGGCCGCATGCGCTGCCAGCTCCCCAGCCCGTAGAACAGCAAGGCAATCCAGACGTAGAACGTGGCTTCAATCACCAGGCTCCAGTAGGCGCCATCGACATGGGGATGGCCCAGGTATTCGTGCAGCAGAGTGATGTTCAGTAGCGCCGAGCCCGGGCTCACCATGCGGTCAGCTGGCCCCATCAGTTGAACGGCAATCCAGGTCAATATAATGCCGGCCCAGAGTGCAGGTAGCAGGCGGAAGGCCCGGGCCAGTCCGAACCAGCTGGCGCTGCGGGTGCGCTCCAGGGTCATGAAGATGACAAAGCCGCTGAGGATGAAGAACAGGTGAACCCCGTAGCGCCCGAAACCGAGGGTGTCCGGCGTGCTGAAACTGTGGCCGTAGAGTTTGTCGTAGTAGGGGAGGTAGTGGAACAGCACCACACCCAGGGCCGCTATGCCTCGAAGCGCGTCCAGTGCGGGCAGTCGGTCTTGACCATTGGGCATGAAAGTTGTGCTCCTGAAAACTCAACATATTACCGGATCGTTTATTCTAGGCAGGTTGTGACAGTAGCGGCTAGGATCTAATCATACGGTATGCTTGCTGAGATCTGACGATCCCGTCATCAAGGCGGCTGGTCCGGTATAGTACTCGCTTGGGTGGCAGACAGGGAGCAACAGGTTTATGACGGTGGAACTGGGAATTATTGAAGGATTTTACGGCCCCCTGTGGAGCTGGTCCGAACGGCGCCAACTGGTCAATACCCTGCTTGCCCATGGTTACGGCTTCTATCTGTATGCCCCCAAGGCCGATCCTTACCTGCGTCGTCGCTGGCAGGAGCCGCACCCTCCGGAGCAGGCTGAGGCAATGGCGGACTTTGCCAGATTCTGCCGGCGTGAAGGTGTGCGGTTTGGTATTGGGCTGAGCCCGTTCGAAATCTTCAATAACTTCGATGAGGCGGCCCGGGAGGCCCTGGCGAAGAAACTGAAAATGCTGGATCGCCTCGGTATCCAGGAGCTGGCTATCCTGTTTGATGACATGCACCCGGACACCCCGGACCTGGCCCGCACCCAGGCTCGGATCGTGGACTGGGTAAAAGCCAACACCAGTGCCGGCAAACTTAGCGTATGCCCCACCTACTACTCCGATGACCCGGTGCTGGACCGGGTGTTCGGGCAGCGGCCGGCGGACTATCTGGAAACCCTGGGGGCGGAACTGGACCGTGAAGTGAGAGTTTTCTGGACCGGGGAAGAGGTCTGTTCCCGTGAAGTTTCTCCGGGCCATCTCAAACGTGTCAGCAAGTTGCTGGGGCGCAAGCCACTGCTCTGGGATAATTACCCGGTGAATGATGGCGATCGCATGTCCCGGCATCTGCATCTTCGTGGCTTTACCGGCCGCCCTGCCGGGAATGCCGCCTACCTTTCCGGCCACGCCATCAATCCGGCACTGCAGCCGGTGCTGACCACGATCCCGGCGATCACACTGGCGGAATGCTACCGCCAGGGGCCGGACTACCAGTATGGCCAGGCGTTTTTGCATGCAGCGCGGGAAGTGCTGGGGTTGGAGCTTGCGGGGCAGTTGCACAGGGATTTGCTGACCCTGCAGGACACCGGGCTGGCACGAATCAGCGATGAGAAAAAGCAGGCATTGATTCACACCTACGACGCGTTTGATCACCCCGCGGCTCACGAGATCCTGCGCTGGCTGGCCGGCGACTATCAGGTGACCGACGAAATGGTGGCCACCCAGTAGGCACCTGTTTTCGGTTACTCCAGGTAGTAATCGAAGGTGGAGACCACCCGCACGGTTTTCACAGGCTGTTGTTGCTCCGACACGCCTGGTGCCTGATCCCTTGCCAGAATCTGGAACACACCCTGATTGGCCCGGCGCAGGCTGCCAAGTTTGGCCTCGGCATCCCGAGCGAACTGTTGGGCGGATTCACGGGCCGCCGCGGTGGCCTCGGCGATCATGGCCGGTTTGATATCGTTCAGGCCGTTGAACAGGTAAGTGGGGCCGCTCGGGCCGTAGTCTGAGGACAACACTACGCCGGAATCCACTAGCTCGCTGACGTTCTGTGCCGCCTGTCGGATGCGATCGATATCGGTGCTGCGCACCATCAGGGTCTGATTGATGATGTACTGTTGCTCGCTGATATTGCCGGCGTATGGATTGGCGCGAGTGTCGGTCACGTCCAGACGTTGGAGCTCAACCGCTGACTGGTCAATGGCCTGCAGTTTCAGGAACGCCATGATGGCTTCCCGGCTGCTTCGGGCTTTGTTCTGTGCTTCGTCCAGCGTGCTACCGGTGGCAACAAAGCGTATGGGCCAGAGCGCCAGGTCTGCCTGCACTTCCCGTTCGGCCATGCCCTTGACCGTTACGTAGCGATCGGCCGTGCGAAGCCCCATCAAGCCCTGGCTCAACAGGGAAGCAGCAACAATGGCGCACAGGCCGATAATCAGGGCAGAGACAACTTTCATGGCTTACTCCTTGCGGTTCGGAAAACGTCCTGATGTCTGCGCAGGTTAACGGGAACCGGGGCTGCTGGGAAGGCGCGCCTTACGCGCCACTTTGGTCACTCGCAGCGGGTGTCTGAATGGCGGCTGAAGCGTTTCTGCATGGCGCTGCGCTGGCGTTCCGCATCCCGGTATTCCGGAGGCAGGGGCAGAATAAAGTAAAGGTAGTCACCCTTGTGACGGTTTGCTGCCACCGGCATCGCCTGTTCCGGGGGCGACCATTCAACCGGTGAGAGCACTGCAATGCTCAGCTCTGGTGCCCGTTGCTCAAGGACCGCAACGGTACCGAGCCGCTGTTCGCTGTGGAAGGTGCCGGTGGTGTGCAAAACCTGATGTCCGGGGTGTTCATTCAGTGCAGTCAGTATCCGCTCGGCCATGGTGTTGTCCCGCAACAGCTGGGCCTGATAGGTGCTCAGCAGGCGCCCGGCCAGTTCTGTCTGTTCTGCACCGTGGCTGCCGGCAATGGCGTCGACGAATTTGTCACGGTAGTCCGGGGTATCCAGGAAGGCCTGTGCGGGCAGGGCGGCGCGTTGCGCGTCTGGCAGGCGCTTCAGATAGTCCTTACCCTCACGGCCGACACAGCGCACGATATCCGCCGGGGCGTTAGCCGCGACAACCGGCAGCTGGTGTTCTCGGGCAAACTCCACCAGGGGCCGGTAGGAGGCTTTGTAGTTCTCCCAGGCGTCCGCGTCTTCGATCATTTCCGTTTCACCGGTTTGTCCGGCCAGGTAGGCATCCAGGGCGTCCTGGTGGTTCAGGTTGAACTGCTCCATGGACAGGATCTGCCGGGGGTTGTGCCGGTACAGCGCCTGTTGAAGGCGGGCCTGTAACAGGTGCGAGGCATGGTGGCCGTGGTATTCCCCCGTCACCACCACATCGGTGTCTGCCAGTTGCCGGGCCAGTTCTGTCACGGTGATGATCTCGCCGGTACCGGCATTGACGATGACTGCATCGTACTGGCTGACAGGCTCGGGCAGGTTTTCTGCGCGCATGGCGGTGCATCCTGTGAAGGCGACGATGGTTGCAAGTGTCAGGGCAAGGCGGGTGGCGTAAAGATTCATGTCCGATTATACGTTGCCGGAGTCAGTCGGTTTTCTGGGCGCTGCTCTCGCGCCAGTCTGGCCCGAGCCGCTCTTCCACATATTCACGAATGAACTGACGAACCTTCTGGGAGGGAGTCACGTCCTCCTGCTTGCAAAGGGCCTCGAAAATTTTCTTCTTTTCAGGGTCAATCAACAGGGTCAGCCGGGCAGTTCGGTTTTCCATGGTGTTTCTGGTTCTCAACAGGTTCAGCGAAGATGGTTACAGATGGCATGTTAATCATATTAACATTGAGTGTACAGATGATGAGCATATAATGTAACCAAATGCCTGGCCTGAGAGAGTCTGTTCATGCCCCATCGCGCCCATCTGTTTTCTCTTCGTACCGCTCACGCCGTTCGCGAGGCCTGCGTTGATGAACCCTACAGCAGCGGGCGCTTTTTCAAGGACCTGATGGCTGGCGCCACCGTTGGCATCATTGCCATTCCGCTGGCGATGGCGCTGGCGATTGCCTCCGGGGTTGCGCCGCAGTATGGCCTGTATACCGCTATCATAGCCGGTTTTCTGATTGCCCTGTTTGGCGGCAGCCGCTACAGCATTTCCGGACCAACGGCCGCTTTTGTCGTGATTCTCTATCCCATTGCCCAGAGCTATGGCCTGGGTGGCTTGCTGCTGGCTACGCTGATGTCCGGTGTGTTGCTGGTGATTATGGCGGTGATGCGCCTGGGCCGCTTTATTGAGTATATCCCCGAATCCGTCACTCTGGGATTCACCGGTGGTATTGCCGTGGTGATTGCCACCTTGCAGGTGAAGGACTTCTTCGGGCTCTCCGTAGACACTATGCCAGAGCATTACTGGGACAAGCTGGCGGTCCTGGGTCAGCAACTGCCGGCGCTGGATGAACTGAGTACGCTGGTGGCGGTGGTTACCCTGGCGGTGATGCTGCTCTGGCCAAGGCTGAGAACCCCGGTGCCGCCTCATCTGCCAGCAGTGATTGTCGGCAGTCTTCTGGCATTGTGGTTGAACGCTGGTGGCGCGGCGATTGAGACCGTGGGGTCACGCTTCAGCTACCTGCTTCCCGATGGCAGTACCGGCGCCGGCATACCGCCGTTTTTACCGGAATTCGCCTGGCCCTGGCAGCAGGCCGGGGCCGATGGGCGACCCCTCGGCCTGTCCTGGGACCTGTTCCGGGAGCTGATTCCGGCCGCCTTCGCCATCGCCATGCTGGGGGCCATCGAATCCCTGCTCTGTGCCGTGGTGCTGGATGGCATGACCGGTAAACGCCACAGTGCCAACAGCGAGCTGATGGGGCAGGGCATTGGCAATATGGTGGTGCCATTCTTTGGCGGTATCACGGCCACCGCCGCTATTGCCCGGTCCGCCGCCAATTACCGGGCCGGCGCTGAATCGCCGGTGGCTGCGATGATTCATGCGCTGGTGGTGCTGCTGGCGCTGGTCTCCCTGGCCGGCATTCTTGCCTATCTGCCCATGCCGGCCATGGCCGCGTTGCTGGTGATGGTCGCCTGGAACATGAGTGAGGCACCCAAAGCCGTGCACCTGCTCAAGACCGCGCCCCGCAGCGATATTCTGGTGTTTTTGACCTGTTTCGGGCTGACGGTGGCCCTGGATATGGTAATTGCCATCACCACCGGGGTGTTGCTGGCTGCGGTGCTGTTCATGCGGGAAATGGCACAAATGACCAGGGTAACTGACATTACCGGCAACAAACGGGTGCAGCAGGTTGGAGTGCCGGAGGGCTGGCAGGTGTTCAAGATCAATGGTCCGCTTTTTTTCGCGGCCGCTGACCGCATCTTCGGCGAGCTGGCCGACTTGTCCCAGCAGGCTAAGGGCCTGGTGTTGTACATGGACGGAGTGACCATCCTCGACGCTGGCGGCCTGGCGGCGCTGAACAAACTGATCGCCAGTTGCCGGAAAACCGGTACCCGCCTTGTATTTGCTGACTTGCAGTTCCAGCCATTGAGAACCCTGGCCCGGGCCGGCGTAAAACCGGAGCCCGGCGTGAGCTATTTCTACCCGACTCTGGAGGCGGCGCTGGCTGAGTTGTCAGAGATGGACTGGCAGACCTAAAAAAAACAGGCAGTTGGCATAACACGCCAGTGATCAACACAAGAATGCCTGAAGGCCGCATCATGTCAGGGCTCACCTTCCGGGACTGTTTGAACTATCCTAGGCGACAGAATCAGAAACCGGCAAACCGTTTGCCGCGGGAACGACGCTATAAGGGATCGAATGCTGCCATTTCGAATTGTTGATCGGATCAAGTTCATCGTGGAGCGCCAACTGGTCAAAGGGGCCGGCTTTCAGTTGCTGGTGGTCGGTTGCTTTATTGCGCTGATATCGCTGATTGGCGGTCTGCTGGTGGTGCTGCCCCAGGCCGGCGAGTTTGAAAGTGCCGGGCACGCCATCTGGTGGGCATTTTTGCGCCTGACCGATCCGGGTTACCTGGGAGACGACGTGGGCACCTGGCAACGCATTGTCTCCACCCTGCTGACGATAATGGGCTACGTGGTGTTCATGGGTACCCTGGTGGCCATTCTCACCCGTTGGCTGATTGCCAAGATGGAAGATCTGGAGCGTGGCCTTACCCCGGTGACATTGAAGAACCATATCGTCGTGCTGGGCTGGACCGCCCAGACGCCGCCGCTGGTAGCGGAGTTATTTGGTTCGTCTGGGCGTATGGCCCGGTTTCTGGAGAAGCATGACGCCCAGAAACTGCGGCTGGTTCTTTTGGCGGAAGAGGCCAGTGTCGAGCATTTGCACGAACTGATCAGGGAGCCTGGTATTGGCCGGCGAGCCCGGGAAGTGATTCTGCGCAGCGGTTCTGCCATTCAGCCGGAAGCGTTGCATCGGGTTGCCTGTCTGGATGCGGCGGCGGTGATTGTGCCCAGCCAGGTGCACGAGGGCGGCTCGCTGATAACCTCCGATGTTGAAACCGTGAAGGCGCTGTTGTCCATCGCCGCCCAGGCCAGGCACTACAACGCCCGGCTGCCCTTTGTGGTGGCTGAAATTCAGGACATGCGTAAACTGCCCGTTATCGAGCGGGCCTACCCCGGGGCCGTGGAAGTGGTGGCCGGTGATGCCACCATCAGCAGGTTGATGGTTCAGAACGTCATCCACCCGAACCTTTCCGAGGTATACAACGAGTTGCTGACCGCCGGTGAAGGCAACGAGATTTTCGTGCGTGGGGGAGAAACCGCTGAAGGCCTGACCTTGGCAGAGCTGGCAAGCCAGCGGCCCAATGCGATTGTCCTGGGTTTGTTGCATCCAAACCCGAGCGGGGGCTGGCAGGTCAATCTGTTGGCAGATTCAGGCACGGTCATCCGCAACGAAGACCGGGTTGTGCTTCTGGCCCGGGATTACCAGCATACCGTGGCCGTGCCAAAGGCAGCGACGTTGCCGAAGCTGGAGCGAAGACAAAACCAGGCCCTGCCAGAGCCGGTTCCGGGTGTCCACCGGGTGCTGGTACTGGGCTGGAACCGTAGGGTGCCGACCATGGCGGCCGAGTTTGCCAGCTATGGCAGTCGGGTTTTTGAACTCGATCTGGTGTCGGCGATTCCGTTGGATGACCGGAATCGGGAAATGCAGCGTTACGGCGTTGACCTGTCGAAAGTAAACGGTCGCCTGCTGGAAGCCGACTACATGGTGGAAGAGGACCTTCGGCGCCTTGATCCAGCCGGATACGACACAGTGATGTTGCTCAGCAGCGATCGAGTTGGCTCCGGAGAGGAAGCCGATGCCCGTGCCATGGTGGGCTATCTCCAGTTGGAAGATGTTCTGTCGGCCGCCCCCAGGCGACCGCAGGTCATAATGGAACTGAGTGACCCGGATAACCGCCATCTGTTGTATGGCCACAAGAGCGAGATGCTGATCAGCCCGATGATTCTCAGTCATGTGTTGGCTCAGGTGGCGTTACGGCGGGAACTGAGGGTGGTGCTGGATGAATTGTTCACGGAGGGTGGGGCAGAAATCCAGTTCCGGAGGCCTCACGACTACCCGTTGCCGGCCAGCGCGGATTTCCAGGTGTTGGAGAAGATTGTGGCGGAGCGCGGGGAAATTGCCCTGGGCGTTTATCGGGCCGAAGCGGATGAACGCGGGCGCCATTTGCAACTGAATCCGCCCCGGAACCAGTACCTGGATCTGCGCGATGGCGATCAGCTGTTGGTGCTTTGTCTGGGGGCTGAACGTTGAGCCGGCGTCTCTAGTCGACGGTCTCCAGCAGTGCCTGCATGATGTCGTCCATGACCACGAACCCGGAAATGTCGTTGTCACATAGCACCAGCAGGCGCTTGACCCTGTATTCGGTCATCAGTCTGGCCGCGTATTTCAGAGCCAGGTTCTCACCTACGCTGATCACCGGTTTGGCACACACATCGTAGACGTTCAGCAAATCGATGTCGCCGTCCTCCGAGATAACTGACTTGAGAATATTGGTATAGGTAATCAGCCCCCAGGCATCGTGCTCATTCTGGCGTTCGACCACCAGGGATTTGACATTGTGGCGCTTCATCAGGGAAAGCGCCTCGCGAATGGTGGCGAAGGGCGAAATCCTGATGATGTCGGTCACCATCACGTCTTTGACCAGTTTCATTATCTGCGCTCCGCTTACAGAGAGTCTTTCACGTGTTGTTCAAATTTTTCCACCTGGGCCATGTCGATGCCGCCCAGGTGTTCCAGTGGTACGGTAAAGATCATACCCTGGGAATCTTTGCCATCCGGCATGATGACTTTCTGGATGGCTTTCAGCACATCCAGCGACAGCCCCTTCTCCAGGACCATCAGCAGCACGCTCTGGCTGCCGTCGTAGGTCAGGCCGAAGAACGTTTTTTTCGCGGTATTGCTGATGCCCCGGCCGGACATCACAGTGATTCCTCCGGCACCGCAATCCCGGGCAGCATCAATACACTTCTGCTCCAGGTCTTCAGGAACGATGGCCACCAGTGCCGAGAATTTCATGGTGTCTCCTTACGTGGTTCTGCAAGATACTGGGATACGATGGCATAGGCCATCACCGTTACGATAGGAAAGATTGACGCAAAGGCAATCAGCCCGAAGCCGTCGATAAGAACGCTGCGTCCGTCAATACTGCTGGCCAGACCAATGCCCAGGGCGGTAACCAGGGGAACCGTGACCTCCGAGGTGGTGACGCCGCCCAGATCATAGGCCAGCGCAACGATGTAGCGGGGCGCAATCAGCGTCAGCCCGATCACCAGGATGTAACCGCCCATGATGTAGTAGTGAATGGAGTCGCCGGTGATGATCCGGTGAACGCCGATAGTGATGCCGACGGCTACCCCGACCGCCACCAGTATGCGAATGACATTGCCGTTCAGGGTTCCCCCGGCGGCTTCTTCCGCCTGTCCGCCGATGGCGATCAGCGCCGGTTCCGCCATGGTCGTGGCAAAGCCGATCATCAGGGCAAAGAGGTACACGTAGAGATAATTGTCCCTGGCCGTCAGTTGTTCGGCCATGCTGGTGCCAATCGGAAACAACCCCATCTTGAGACCGATCACAAAGGCATAAAGCCCCAGAATCACCAAGGTAAAACCAAAGATGACCTTGCGTGGATTGGGAAGTTTGCGACGCAGTACCAGATACTGAAAGAACAGCACAGTGATGATGATGGGCAGAACATCCCGAATCATGGTGACCAGGTCCAGCAGGGCGCCGACCACGCCGGACGGTTTGGTTTCTCCGGTATCGGCTGAGAGCGAAATACCTTCGGCTTCGGCAGAACCGGAGTACACCAGCATGCCGTAAACCTGCACGGTGATCATCGGTACCATCACCGCCAACGCCACCAGCCCGAAGCCATCTATCAACGGGTTCCGGCCACGTATGGAGGCCGCCAGTCCGATACCCAGTGCGGCAATCAGTGGCACGGTCACGACATTGGTGGTGACACCGCCGGAATCGTACGCCAGACCGACGATTTCCTCCGGTGCAAACCAGGTGACGATCACCACGATGACGTAACCGGTAATCATGAACCAGTGTAACGGGTAGCCGAAGATGGTCCGGAAAATGCCGAGGGCCACCACGAAACCCACGGACAACGCCACCAGCACCCGGAGTGTCAGGCTGTCGATGCGCCCCTCGCTGATGGTTTGCGCCTGCTCGGCCACCGCAATCAGGGCTGGCTCGGCGATCACCGCAGAGAAGCCCATAGCAAAGCCGAAGGCCAGGAGAATGACCAGGGAACCGCGCCGGGCAAACTGATTCGACAGGCTCTTTCCGAGCGGGAAGATGCTAAGCTCGAGCCCTTGCAGAAACAGGGCAACACCGATGGCAACCACAAACAGGCCGGCAACCATGCTGAACAGGTTCTCTGGCACCTGCTGGAGAATGGCGATCTGAAAGAACGCCACCACGATCACAATGGGAAGCAGGTTCTTCAGTGCGTGCAGGAGTGAATGATTGAAGGCGCGGACGTAGAACACAGAATGCCCCTGTAGCCCGTGGGTGAGGGAGGTTGCTGATCTGGGTCAAGTGCCTGAATCATAGCACGCTGTAGTCTGTCCGAAATGACCCGCCTCAATAATAGGCCTTCAGCCTGTCGGCAGGGATTATGTGTATTCATTTAAAAAATGCTGAAAATACACCATATAAATTTCAATTATAAATTCGAAAGCACTAAAGTTACGCCCAACGTCACCACCAGCCCGGTTAATCCGGCCGGTGGCTGACTCCGGAGGCTGCTGGCAGCAGCACTCCGAACCTTTTGAACACAAACGTAGAAAGGATAGAGACCATGCCTTACGCACAAGACGTCGACCAAATCGCTTCCCTCGTGAAGCAGAACCCCACCTGGAACGCCATCAACCCGAAGCACGCGGCCCGCATGCGCGCCCAGAACAAGTTCAAGACTGGTCTGGACATCGCCAAGTACACCGCCAAGATCATGCGTGAAGACATGGCTGCTTACGATGCCGATTCTTCCAAGTACACCCAGTCCCTGGGTTGCTGGCACGGTTTCATCGGTCAGCAGAAGATGATCTCCATCAAGAAGCACTTCGGTACCACCAAGCGTCGTTACCTGTACCTGTCTGGCTGGATGGTTGCTGCCCTGCGTTCCGAGTTCGGCCCGCTGCCTGACCAGTCCATGCACGAGAAGACTGCGGTTTCTGGCCTGATCGAAGAGCTTTACACCTTCCTGCGTCAGGCCGATGCCTGGGAACTGAACCACCTGTTCCGCGCTCTGGATGAGGCCGAGAAAGCTGGTGACACCGCTAAGGCCAAGGAAATCGAGCAGCAGATCGACAACCACGAAACCCACGTTGTGCCCATCATTGCGGACATCGACGCTGGTTTCGGTAACGCCGAAGCCACCTACCTGCTGGCCAAGCAGATGATCGAAGCCGGTGCTTGCTGTATCCAGATCGAAAACCAGGTGTCTGACGAGAAGCAGTGTGGCCACCAGGACGGTAAAGTAACCGTTCCGCACGCTGACTTCCTGTCCAAGATCAACGCGGTTCGCCTGGCGTTCCTGGAACTGGGTGTGGACGACGGTGTTATCGTTGCCCGTACTGACTCCCTGGGTGCTGGCCTGACCAAGCAGATCGCTGTTACCAACGAGCCGGGCGACCTGGGCGACCAGTACAACAGCTTCCTGGACGGCGAGTACATCGACGACGCTTCCCAGATCGAGAACGGCGACGTTGTGATCAAGTCCAACGGCAAGCTGCTGAAGCCGAAGCGTCTGGCCTCTGGCCTGTTCTGCTTCAAGCCGGGTTCTGGCGAAGACCGTGTTGTTCTGGACTGCATCACCAGCCTGCAGAACGGCGCTGACATGCTGTGGATCGAAACCGAGAAGCCGCACGTTGGCCAGATCGCTGGCATGGTTAACCGCATCAAGGAAGTGGTGCCCGACGCCAAGCTGGTTTACAACAACAGCCCGTCCTTCAACTGGACTCTGAACTTCCGTCAGCAGGTATTCGATGCCATGCAGGAAGAAGGCAAAGACGTATCTGCCTACGACCGTGCCAAGCTGATGAGCGCCGAGTACGACAACACTGAGCTGGGTCAGCTGGCTGACGAGTGGTGCCGTAACTTCCAGCGTGATGCGTCCCGTGAAGCTGGTGTATTCCATCACCTGATCACTCTGCCGACGTACCACACTGCGGCTCTGTCTACCGACAACCTGGCCAAAGGCTACTTCGGTGACGAAGGCATGCTGGCCTACGTTGCTGGCGTACAGCGTCAGGAAATCCGTCAGGGCATCGCTACCGTGAAGCACCAGGACATGGCCGGTTCCAACATCGGTGATGACCACAAAGAGTTCTTCGCTGGTGAAGCGGCTCTGAAGGCCGGTGGTAAAGACAACACCATGAACCAGTTCGGTTAATCGACTGGTTCAGGTTGTCCGGCAGGCACCCGCAGGTGCCTGCCAGCTACCAGAAACCCCGCATGGCTATCGCCCTGCGGGGTTTTGTTTTTCCAATGGCAGGTCATCAGTCTGGCTAGTACCAAGGCGATCTGGGAGACTTGTGCAAGGTGGTGCAGGGAACCTGGAGATATTATGGTGGCTGACCAATGGATTGTGTTTACCGTTCTGCTTGTTACCCTGGCAGCGTTTATCTGGAACCGGTTGCGGTTTGATGTTGTCGCCATGCTGGCGCTGCTGGCGGTGGCCATTGCGGGACTGGTGCCAGTTGACAGCGTATTCGCCGGTTTCGGACACCCGGCCGTGATTACCGTGGCGGCGGTGCTGGTTATCAGCCAGGGGCTGGTTAACGGTGGTGTGGTAGACGAGGTGGCGCGGCTGCTGGCCCGGGTAGGGAACAATGCCGTGATTCAGGTGCTGACCCTGACCCTCGTGGTGGCCGTGTGCTCGGCATTTATCAACAATGTGGGGGCACTGGCGCTTCTGATGCCGGTCGCCATCTGGATGTCCCGGGAAGCCGGACGGTCGCCTTCACTGCTGCTCATGCCTCTGGCGTTCGGGTCGCTGCTGGGAGGCACCATTACGCTGATCGGTACCCCGCCCAACATCATCATTGCCAGCTATCGAGAGGCGGGCACCTTCGGGCTATTTGACTTTGCGCCCGTGGGGCTGGCAATTACCCTGGCGGGTATCGTCTTTATCGGATTGATCGGCTGGCGCCTGACACCGAAACGGGAGGACCCGGCCGCCGGCGAGAAACTGTTCAGCGTGGGTGATTACCTGACGGAGCTGAAACTGACCGAAGGTTCTGACTATGCCGGTAGCACCCTGCACAACCTGCTGACGGCCGGAGACAGCCAGAACAATCTGGTGGTCTTGTCGTTGATCCGCGATGACAAAACAACGCCGGCACCCTCAACCTTTACCATTCTGCGTGAAAATGATGTCCTGCTGGTGGAAGCCGATACTGAGAGTCTGGGCGAGTTTCTGGAGATCACCGGTCTGACGTTGGCTTCGGGCGCGCCGAACGAGGAAGTAGAGAAGGATGGCACCGAAGGCAAAGGGCGTCGGCAACAGGCGGAGGATGAGCTGGTTGCCGGCGATGCCCGCTTGATCGAGGCGGTTGTGACGCCCGGTTCACAACTGGTAGGCCGTACCGCAAACCGTCTGAATCTTCGGGAGCGCTACAGTGTCAACGTCGTGGCCGTCGCCCGGCAGGGCCACCGTCTCAAACAGCGGCTGGCGGATATCCGTTTTCGTTCCGGTGATATCCTGCTGGTGCAGGGCTTCGAGGAGACGCTCCCGGCTAATCTGAGGACGCTGGGCTGCCTGCCGCTGGCTGAACGGGGGCTGGCGTTTGGCCGGGAGAAACGTCTCGGACTGGCCGGAGGGCTGTTTGCCGTTGCTATCCTCGTTATTGTCGCCGGCTGGGTGACGCCTCCCGTTGCGCTGGTGGCGTGTGCGGTCGCCATGGTGCTGGCCGGACTGCTGGAAGCCAGTGATGCCTACAAGGCCATCGACTGGTCGGTGGTGGTATTACTGGCGGCGATGATTCCGGTGGGGCAGGCCCTGGAGACCACCGGCGGCGCCGATCTTATCGCCCGTCAGATTCTGGTCATCGGTGAGGGACAGGCGCCCTGGCTGGTGCTGTCGATTATTCTGATTGGCACCATGTTGTTATCCAATGTGGTGAACAATGCCGCGGCGGCCATTCTGGTCGCACCTATTGCCCTGGGCGTTGCTGGACAGTTGGGGCTGTCTTCGGACGCAACGCTGATGGCCGTCGCCATTGGCGCATCCTGCGCGTTTCTGACCCCGATAGGGCATCAATCCAATGCGCTGGTCATGGAACCCGCGGGTTACCGGTTCGGCGATTATTGGCGCCTGGGGTTGCCACTGTCTGTGGTGGTCACCGCCACGGCGGTGCCGGTTATTCTCTGGGTATGGGGCTGACTGGAGCTCAGGCTTCCGGCTCACCCAGCAGACCACTGAAAACGGTTTCCACCAGTATCGGTGCAACCTCGGCCAGCGGAAGGCGCTCAGGTTTGGCCAGCCAGTCGAAAAACAGTCCCAGCATCTGGGTATGCACCAGATAGCCCGCCAGTTCCGGGCTCAGGCCCGGTCGCAGTTTTTTCGCGTTTTCAGGGCTGCGGAAAATGTCGGTTACAAAGGCAATTCCCTCCTCTGCAAGCTCCCGGTGTTTGTTCAGCGCCTGATCAGATTCGTTGCGGTGGAAGAGGATGTAGTACACCCGGAAGTACTGTTCGTCTTCGGCCAGCTTGCTGAGAGCGATAACGCAGAGATGCTTCAGGTTGGTCAGGCTGTCCTGGCTGATGGCCGCTTCATCCAGCATTTCGCCGAGCGGCGCGCGAACCCGCTCCAGCATGGCATCCAGGATGTCCTGCTTGTTGCGGAAGTGCCAGTAGACCGCGCCATGCCCGTTGAAATGTCTCATCACCCTAACGCCCGCAAGGGACTGCTTTTTGCTGGTTTGTCGACACTGCTGATGCTAACGGGGTGCAGCGGTCAGGATGGTGAGGGCCAGCAGGCCGGCGCGGGCGGCATGCCTCCGGCGGCGGTTGTGGTGCAACAGGCGACGCTGGCCGATGTCACGGTGAGGCAGGATTACGCCGGCCGTGCCCGGGGTGCCCGGGAGGTGGAGGTCCGGGCTCGCATCAGTGGCATTCTGGAACAGCGGCTATACGAAGAAGGCCAGATGGTGCGGGAAGGTGATGCCTTGTTCCGCATAGATCGCAAGCCCGCAGCGGCGGCACTGCAGCGAGCCCGGGCCCAGCGCCAGGTTGCCGAGGCGGATGTTCAGCAAGCGGAGCGGGAATGGAACCGTATTTCCTCCTTGTTTGAGCGTAACGCCGTCAGTGAACGGGATCGGGACTCGGCGCAGTCTGCATTGGAACTGGCCCGGGCCAACCTGGCGGTGGCCAACGCCGGCGTGGCCCAGGCTGAACTGGATCTCGGCTACACCGATGTCACGGCGCCGATCAGCGGCGTGACCAGTCTGGAGGATTTTCCGGAGGGTAGCCTGATCGATACCGGCACCTTGCTGACCACCATTGTTCAGCTCGATCCCGTTCACGTTCGCTTTGCGCTTCCGGAAAACGACGCCAACATTCGCCGTGCTGCCCGTGAGGGCATGGTAAGAGCAGATCAGGAACAGAATGTCTCGGCGCGCCTGGTTCTGGCGGACGGCAGCGAATACGACCTGGATGGACGCATCGACTTTACCGCTTCAACCCTCGACCCCCGCACCGGCACGGTGTCCGCCCGAGCTGTGTTCCCGAATCCGGAGCAAGTGATTGTACCGGGGCAGTTTGTCCGGGTGCGGGTGGAACTGCAGAGTTTTGACGATGTGATAACCGTGCCCGAGAGGGCGGTAACCCAGGGGCAGCATGGCCCTGTGGTCTATGTGGTTGATGACGACAGCAAAGCCCGGGTCCGGGAGGTGGAGCTTGGGCCGGTGAGTGATGGCCGGCAGATCCTCCTGAGCGGCCTGGATGCGGGCGATCGTTATATTGTCAGTGGTCTGGTGAACCTCCGTGATGGCGCCGCCGTTAACGTCACGAATCCGGATAGCCCGCAGGAGGCCAACTGATGCTGCGAACATTCATCGACCGGCCGATTTTCGCCTCGGTTATCTCGATCATCATTACCCTTGGTGGTGCGCTGGCCCTGCTGGGTTTGCCGGTAGAACAGTACCCCAACGTGGTGCCGCCTCAGGTGGTGGTGGACGGCCGCTTCCCGGGAGCCAGTGCCGATGTGATTTCCGATTCGGTGGTGGCGCCGCTTGAGCAGGAAATCAACGGCGTGGACGACATGATCTACATGGAATCCAGTGCGACCGACTCCGGCAGCTTTCGGGTGACGGTGTCGTTTGAAATCGGCACCGATCCGGACCAGGCTACGATCAACGTCAACAACCGTGTGCAGCAGGCTTTGGCCCGGTTGCCTCAGACCGTCCGGGACCAGGGTCTGAAGGTGGAATCCCGTTCCACCTCAATCCTGCAGGTGATTACCCTGTCCTCACCGGACAACTCCATGGATGTGGTGGAGATTTCCAACTACGCGTTGCTGAACGTGCTGGATGAGCTGGTGCGCCTGCCCGGCATCGGGGACGCCTCTTTGTTTGGCGCCCAGGATTACTCCATGCGTATCTGGCTGCGCCCGGACAAACTGGCCCAGTTCGAGCTGACACCCGCGGATGTGGCTGGCGCCCTTCGGGCCCAGAATGCCCAGTTTGCAGCTGGCCGGATCGGGGCAGAGCCGGCGCCGGAAGGCCAGGCGTTCACCTTCAGCGTGTCCGCTCCGGGCCGGCTCACCAGCCCGGAAGAATTTGGCGAAGTGATTCTTCGCAGTGATGATCAGGGCGCGTCGTTGCGCCTGAAAGATGTGGCACGGATAGAGCTGGGCGCCCAGAACTATGATTTCGCCGCCATCTATAACGGCGGAGCCACGGTGCCGATGGGTGTGTATCTGCAGCCGGGCGCCAATGCACTGGATGCTGCGGAAGCGGTGAACGAAGCCATGAAGGAAATTGCCGACCGTTTCCCGGAAGGCCTCGAATACAATGTACCCTACGACACCACCCGCTTCATTGATATCTCCATTCAGGAGGTGATCTCCACCTTCATCGTGGCGGTGCTGCTGGTGGTTGTGGTGACCTTCCTGTTCCTGCAGCATTTCAACGCCACGCTGATTCCGTTGATCGCCATTCCGGTGTCCCTGGTGGGCACCTTTGCCGGCATGCAGGCCATGGGGTTCTCGGTCAACCTGCTGACCCTGTTTGGCTTGATACTGGCCATCGGTGTGGTGGTGGATAACGCCATTATCATCATGGAAAACGCAGAACGGCTGATCAAGGAAGAGGGCATGTCGCCTTACAATGCCGCCGTGACGACGGTTAGCCAGGTATCCGGGGCCGTGGTGGCGTCCACGCTGGTGCTGGTGGCGGTGTTTGCACCGGTTGCGTTCCTGGGTGGGCTCAGTGGTGAACTCTATCGGCAGTTTGCTATCACCATTGCGGTATCTGTGGTGATCTCCGGTGTCGTCGCCCTGACGCTGACGCCTGCCATGTGCGCCCTGTTGCTCGGCCATGAAGGCAAACAGCTCACCGTATTCCGCTGGTTCGATGCCGGTTTCGACAAGCTCACCAACGGTTTTTCGGCGGTTGTGGACTGGCTACTGCGCCACGCCGTGATCGGCGTACTGCTGTTCGCAGCCATGATCGGTGGCACCGTTTTCCTGCTCAACAAGATGCCGTCCGGGCTGGTCCCCCAGGAGGACCAGGGCTTTGTGCTGACGGCTTATTCATTGCCGGCCACCTCATCTCTCAGCCGCACCGAAGCCACCCGGGACGAGCTGGCGCAGAACATGCTGCAGCTGCCTGAGGTGAAAGACGTTGTCGCCTTTGCCGGTTTTGACATTATTTCCAGTGCCTTGCGCACCAACAGCGGTGTCGCGTTCGTAACGCTGGAGGACTGGGCTGAGCGGGAAGGCGAAGGCCAGGGCGCGGCCGATATTGCCAACAAGATTATGGGTATCGGGTTTGGTATGCCCGAAGCCTTTGTCATTGCCTTTACCCCGCCACCGATCCAGGGGCTGTCGACCACCGGCGGTGTGGAAGGTTACATCCAGGCCCGTGGTGGCCGCACACCTTCCGAGATCAAGGCGATGGCGGACCGGTTCACCCAGGCTGCCAACCAGCGCCCGGAACTGACCAACGTCCGGGTGACCCTGGATACCGGTATTCCCCGCTATCAGGCGATTGTTGACCGGGAGAAGGCCCAGGCGGCAGGTGTGCCGGTGGATCAGATTTTCACCACCATGCAGAGCACGTTTGGCGGCCTGTATGTAAACGACTTTACCCTGCAGGGGCGAAACTGGCAGGTGACGCTGCAGTCTGAAGGCGAATTCCGAAGCCACCCGGATGACCTGCGCAAGGTGTTTGTGCGTTCCTCCTACGGGGAGATGATTCCCCTGAGCTCACTCGTGGAGCTGGAGCGGGTGAGCGGACCGGACATCCTGAACCGCTTTAACGTCTACCCCGCGGCCAAATTGCTTGCGGACCCGACGCCGGGCCACACCACGGGCGAAGCCCTTACCGCGCTGCAGGAAGTTGCCAATCAGCGGTTTGACCGAAACACGTTGCTGGGCTGGACCGGTGAAGCCTATCAGCTGCAGGACTCTGCGGACTCCGGCACCCTCGCCTTTGGCATGGGGCTGCTGCTGGTGTTTCTGATCCTCGCCGCCCAATACGAGCGCTGGGGTCTGCCGGTGGCAGTGGCTACCGCGGTGCCCTTCGGGGTATTCGGGGCGGCACTGGCCTCGCTGTTGCGTGGCTTCCCCAATGACATCTACTTCCAGGTAGGGTTGCTGGTGCTGATTGGCCTGGCGGCCAAAAACGCGATTCTGATCGTTGAGTTCGCCGCCCAGAACCGGCAAACGGGCATGAGCTCGTTCGAGGCCGCCAGCACCGCAGCCCGCCAGCGCTTCCGGGCGATCATGATGACCGCGCTGACGTTCATCGTGGGTTCTTTGCCGCTGGCATTCAGTACCGGCGCGGGTGCCGTGAGCCGGCAGGAAATCGGTACCGTGGTGGTTGGCGGCATGCTGGTGGCCAGTACCCTGGCCCTGTTCTTCGTGCCCTTGTTCTACAAGCTGATCGAAGACCTGGCGGACTGGCGGCGCAAACGCAAAGCCGCCTGATCGCAGTTTTTGCGCCCTGCTTGCCAACTGCGAGTGAGCTGAATCGGGGCAGGCTATCGTCGTCATAAAGAGATAACCGTCGTCGGTGACTACCGGCGGCGGTTTTTTGTTTGATACTCTCGTCTATCTAAGGCGTATGAAGAGCAAGTTCCGAGAGGCTTTCCAAAAATTTGTGGAGCCATGGATGGCGGAACATAAGCGACACATGGATGTGCCGGCAGGAGCGCTTTTTGGAAAGCCTCTCGGAACTTGCTCCTGCACCGAGGTTTCAGGCTGAGAGAGATAAGGTCTAACCATGAACAAAAAAGAGCTTCTGGATGAACTGGAACAGGCTCGCGTCCGCACCGAGAGCCTGATTGTGTCGTTACCGGAAGACAAACTTGAGGTCCCGTATCATCCGGGTGTGAATCCGCCACTCTGGGAAATGGGCCACTCAGCGTTTTTCTACGAGGTCTTTGTCTTCAACCTGTTGGACGGAACACCGAGCTACGATCCCTCCATGGATGACCTTTGGGATTCATTCCATGTCGATCACAAGGATCGCTGGCGCCGTGATCTGTTTCCCGGCCGGGAGGCCACGCTTCAGTTTTTCAATACCATCTACGACCGGGTCGCGGAGCGGATTCAGTCCCGGGGGCTCACCGACCGGGAGCTGTACCTTTACCGCTACGCCATCTACCACCAGAACATGCACATCGAGTCGCTCATCTGGTGTCGGCAGACAGTCGGCTATCCGGCGCCTTTGGATTACAAAGGTGATCGGCCTGCTCCGGGCGAGTCGATCAGCGGTGATGCTCAGATCCCGGCCGGTCGCTGGGTTATTGGCATGCCCGGTGAGCCGCAACAGTACGCGACCGAAGACTTTGCCTTTGATGCCGAGAAGCCCCGTTTTGAGGTCGAGCTGCCGGCGTTTGCCATCAGTCGCACGTTGGTGAGCAACCGGGAATTCCAGGCGTTTGTAGACGATGATGGTTACAGGCGTCCCGAACTCTGGTCGTTCGGCGGCCGCAAGTGGCTGGAAACCGAGCAGGACGTCAGTCTGGTCCATGGGGTAAACGAGCCAATGATGCGGTTGCCCCGGCATCCGCTGTACTGGCGCTGGCATGATGAACAGTGGCAGGAGCGGGTGTTTGATCGCTGGCAGCCGTTGCAGCCAGACGCCCCGGTTAACCATGTCAGCTACTGGGAGGCGGAAGCCTTCTGTACCTGGGCCGGGCGGCGGTTGCCGACCGAGTATGAATGGGAAGTGGCGGCGCTGGGCAATAAACCCGGTAGCCCTTTTCGGCGTTTTCCGTGGGGTAATGAGTCACCGGATGCTGTGCGGGCGGATATGAATGCCCGGACCATGGCTCGTAACCCGGTGTCGGATTACCCGGCCGGCGATAGCCCGTTTGGCTGCCGGCAGATGGTTGGCTCGGTGTGGGAATGGACCAGCAACGAGTTCCTGCCCTATGACGGCTTCAAGGTAGATATGTACCCATTCATGTCGACCCTGCAGTTTGCCACGCACAAAGTCACCAAGGGCGGCAGCTGTGCCACCTCATCCAACCTGATCCGTGGCACCTACCGGCAGGCGTATCTGCCGTTTCGCAGTGATGTTTACACCGGGTTCCGCACCTGCGCCGCCTGAATTCCTGATTTGTCCATAAGGTGACTTGCCAGGGCCACACCGGTCTCACTCATCGTGAGGTAGGCATCATTGGCGCCGGCTTCGCGAATTTTTACGGCTTCATCGGCATACATGGTGTGCGCCACGATATAGCCCTCGAAGCCGAGCTTGCGCAGCATCCGCGCGGCGATAAGCTTGCCTTCGATGTCACTCATTGCCAGCACCACCGAGTTGAGTTCCGGCATGTGCAGACCTTCCCAAAAGGTGGTGTCTTCGGCGTCTGCAAAGACGACATTGCGCCCATCTTTCTGGTGTTTCTCGGTTTTGGCAGGGTCTGAGTCGATCCCCATGATTCGCGTTTCATGGGGTGCAAGCCAATCGTAAGCCGCTGTGCCTGTTCGCCCCATGCCCATCACCAGAACCTGTGTAGTACCCAGCGAGATAGGTTGCTCATCAGGATGACGTTTCTGACTCTCGAAACGAACCAGCTTGTGGGCAACATGCTCGTAAATACTGTGGGAAAACCGGTTGAGCGGCGCCGAAAATACAAACGACAGGGAAACCGATATCGCCAGCGGAACCAGCCATTCTGGCAGGGCAACACTGGCGACAATGAGCCCGAATTCACTGTAGTTTGTGAGTGACAGCGAGGTGAGGAAGCTACTGCGAGCCCGCAGGCGGAAAGCCAGCAGCAGGAAGTAGAACAGGATGCCTTTGAGTGGCAAGAGCAAGGCTGCTACTGCCGCAAAGATCAGAGCCTGCTGGTCTGGCAGGCCGTCAATGCCGATCTGCAGGAAAAAACCGACCAGGAAGATTTCTTTCACGCTCCAAAGGGACTTGGCCAGTTCCTGGGAACGGGGATGGTTGGCCAGCATGGCACCGAACACCAATGCACCCAATTCCGAGCTCAGACCCACGGCCTCAAACCCAAGGCCACCAACCACCAGGGCCAGCAGAAGCCCGAGCAGTACCAGCAGTTCGTCGTGCCCGCTGGCATCCAGCAGCCTGTAAAGCAGCGGCCGGAGCAACGGAAGGCCGAATACAATGACGGCCCATTCTGAGGGTGTTTTGCCGGCCGCGAGACTCATCACCACCAGTGCAATCAGATCCTGCATAATCAATATGCCAATAGCGACCCGGCCGTGGAAGGCTCTGAGTTCCCGTTTGCTTTCCAGTACCTTGGCGGCCAGTACGGTGCTGGAAAAGGACAGGGCGATCGCCAGCATCAGGGCCGTTGTCCAGTCCAGGTCAAAAAGCAGGTAGAGGCCGGGGGCAAACACCACACAGGTAATCGCAAAGTGGAGCAGACTGCCGCCGATGACTTCCGGGCTGACAATGGAGCGTAGCTTCAGCTTCAGGCCGACTGTAAACAAGAGCAGCAAAACGCCAAGATGAGCAATGTGGGCCAGTACATCGGTGGGCTCTGCAGTGATGCTGGTAGTTGCGCTGAGGCCGCTGAGCACAAAGCCGGCGGCCAGATAGCCCACCAGCGGAGGCAAACCGATTCCCTTGACGAGAAGGCCGATAACAAAGGCAAAACTTATCCAGATGGCTTCAGGCATGGGCGAATCTTCTGACGACGGAATCCAAAGCTCTGAAGCCTACCTTTTTTTCGGGCCTAGCTGTAGTGGCGATTGGTTTCAGGGTTGCCGGTCGGCAAGAAAGTCCCGGAACAGGGCTGCCGATTCCTCCGGCGCCTCCACCATCGGCGCGTGGCCGATATCATCGAGAATGGCCTTGCGCGCGTTCGGGATAGCCTCAACAAAGACATCGGCATTGCGATAGTCAATTACCCGGTCGAGTTTGCCCCAGACCACCAGAACCGGCGCCTGGATGTTGGTGATGGCGTTGCGGAAATCCGGCTCGAAGCCGGTGTCTCGGATGGCCCGGAAAATGACTTCGTTGACTTCCCGGTTGGCGATGGCCTTTTCTTCCATCACGTCAAAGATCGGCCAGGGCACGAAAGGGCGTTTTTCCAGAGCGAAGTCCAGCAGGCGGTCGAAATCGCCTTCCCGTTTCGGGATGAGCGGGTTGTCGCCATCCATGACCAGTTCCACCAGCTCACTTTCATATTCGAAGATACCGGCAGGGTCGAACAGTACGGCTGTGTGAACCTGTTCTGGATGGGTGGCAGCGTAGAGGGCAGTGATGGCGCCGCCCATGGAGTTGCCCATCATGTGGAAGCGTTCCACCCCGAGCTCCTTCAGTATCTGGTGGACGTAATCTACCTGATCCTCAAAACGGTAGCCGATGTCCAGGGGTTTACTGCTGTCGCCATGGCCTGGCAGATCGAGGGCATAGATGTTGAACTCACCCTGGAACTCTTTGGCCAGACGGGTCCAGTTATCCTTGTTGGCGCCGAAGCCGTGAATCAGCACCAGGGTGTCGCCATCGACCGGTTCTTCACTGCGAAGGTAGGCAATGTCCAGATCGCCAACGGTGACTTGCGCGGCCTCCAGACCGGCGCTTGAGCGTTCCCAGCCTATGGCGTTTTCGTAGATGCTCTGGCGGGAGCAGGCGCTGACCAGCAGGGTAACGGTCAGCAGCAGGAACAGCTTCAGGTGAGTGCGGCGCACAGGGAACTCCTTTTCGTTATGGCTATTATTGAATGCCAACACTAACCCATAAAAAAGCCCGGTCAATGACCGGGCTGACGCTGTTACTCGGCGAGCCGGAGCCTCAGCTCTGCTCCCGGGCAATGGCCCGGTAGGCAATGTCGTTGCGGTAGAACATGCCGTTCCAGCTGATTTTCTTTGCCAGCTCATAGGCCCGTTGCTGGGCTTCGGTGACGGTGTTGCCCAGAGCGGTAGCGCAGAGCACGCGGCCCCCGGCAGTGACGACATCGTCGCCGTTGAGTTTGGTGCCGGCGTGGAAGACCTTCTCACCTTCTGTTTCACCGTCCGGCAGGCCGGAGATGGCATCGCCCTTGTCGTAGCTGCCGGGATAGCCACCGGCAGCGAGTACGATGCCGACAGAGGCGCGTTCATCCCACTCGGAATCGCACGCGTCCAGCTTGCCATCCACGGCGGCCTGGCACAGTTCCACCAGGTCGGACTTCATGCGCAGCATGATCGGCTGGGTTTCCGGATCGCCAAAGCGGCAGTTGAACTCAATGACCTTGGGTGCACCGCTGGTATCGATCATCAGGCCGGCGTACAGGAAACCCTTGTACGGGTGGCCTTCCGCCGCCATGCCTTTGACCGTGGGGTAGATCACCTCGTCCATGATCCGCTGGTGCACATCGGCAGTGACCACCGGGGCGGGAGAATAAGCTCCCATGCCACCGGTGTTGGGGCCGGTGTCGCCGTCGCCTACGCGCTTGTGGTCCTGGGACGTGGCCATGGCCAGTACGTTCTTGCCGTCGACCATCACGATGAAGGAGGCTTCTTCGCCGTCCAGAAACTCTTCCACCACCACGCGGCTGCCGGCATCGCCAAAGGCGTTGCCTGCGAGCATGTCGCGGATGGCATCTTCGGCTTCTGCCAGCGTCATGGCGACGATTACACCTTTACCGGCGGCCAGGCCGTCGGCTTTGACCACGATGGGTGCGCCTTTTTCACGCACGTAGGCGAGGGCCTCGTCGACATCGGTGAAATTGGCGTAGTCGGCGGTGGGAATCTTCTGGCGGGCCAGGAAGTCCTTGGTGAAGGCCTTGGAGCCTTCCAGCTGGGCGGCGCCAGCGCTGGGACCGAAGATGCGCAGGCCGCGGGCTTCAAATTTGTCCACCACGCCGGCCACCAGCGGGGCTTCCGGGCCAACGATGGTCAGGCCGACGTTGTTCTGCTCGGCGAAGTTGGCCAGGCCGTCCAGGTCCATCACGTCCAGGTTGACGTTTTCCAGATTCGGTTCCCGGGCGGTGCCGGCGTTACCCGGGGCGACAAACACTTTATCCGCTTGCGGTGACTGGGCGGCTTTCCACGCCAGGGCGTGCTCACGTCCGCCACTGCCAATAACCAGAATGTTCATGTGTTACTCCTGAGTTCTTTGATCAGTGACGGAAATGGCGCATGCCGGTGAAGACCATGGCGATGCCATGCTCGTTGGCGGCATCGATCACTTCCTGGTCGCGCATGGAGCCGCCGGGCTGAATCACGGCGGTAATGCCGGCTTCGGCCGCGGCGTCGATGCCGTCACGGAACGGGAAGAACGCATCCGAGGCCATGACGGAACCCTTCACTTCCAGGTTTTCGTCGGCGGCTTTGATGCCTGCAATCTTGGCGCTGTAGACGCGGCTCATCTGGCCGGCGCCGACGCCGATGGTGCGGCCGGCTTTGGCATAGACGATAGCGTTGGATTTAACGTACTTGGCCACTTCCCAGGCGAACAGCAGGTCGTTTAGTTCCTGCTCGGTGGGCTGGCGTTCGGTGACCACTTTCACGTCTTCCATGGCCACCATGCCCAGGTCGCGATCCTGCACCAGCAGGCCGCCGGTGACGCGCTTGTAGTCCATGGTCTGGGCGCGTTCACCGTCGAATTCGCCGCAGGCCAGCAGGCGTACGTTCTTCTTGGCGGCAACAATCTCGACTGCTTCCGGCGCAACGCTCGGGGCGATAATCACTTCCACGAACTGGCGATCCACAATGGCCTTGGCGGTCGCCGCATCCAGTTCCCGGTTGAAGGCGATGATGCCGCCAAAGGCCGACGTCGGGTCGGTGGCAAAGGCCAGGTCATAGGCCTGCAGTATGTCGGTACCGATGGCCACGCCACAGGGGTTGGCGTGCTTGACGATGACACAGGCCGGGTCTGCGAAGGGTTTCACACATTCCAGCGCCGCATCGGTGTCGGCGACGTTGTTGTAGCTCAGTTCCTTGCCCTGAAGCTGTTTGGCGGTGGCGATACAGGCTTCCTTCGGGTAGCGCTCGGCGTAGAAGGCAGCGCGCTGATGCGGGTTTTCGCCATAGCGCATATCCTGAACCTTCACGAACTGGGCGTTGAAGGTGCGGGGGAAGTCGGCGTTGTCGTTATCCGGGGTACGCCCGCCCAGATAGTTGGCAATGGCACCGTCGTAGCCGGCGGTGTGCTCGAAGGCCTTCACGGCCAGGTCGAAGCGGGTGCTGTAGGTCAGCTCGCCGTCGTTGTCCGCCAGTTCTTTCAGAACGCGGTTGTAGTCGGAGGCGTTCACGACAATAGCAACATCGTTGTGGTTCTTGGCGGCGGAACGAACCATGGTGGGGCCGCCGATGTCGATGTTTTCAATGGCGGTGGCCAGGTCGCAGTCCGGGTTGGCCACGGTGTCCTCGAACGGGTACAGGTTCACCACCACCATGTCGATGGGATTGATTCCGTGCTTAGCCATGACGGCATCGTCGGTGCCACGCCGGCCCAGAATGCCGCCGTGGATTTTCGGGTGCAGGGTTTTGACCCGGCCATCCATCATTTCCGGGAAACCGGTGTAATCGGACACTTCGGTGACCGGTACGTTGTTTTCCTTGAGCAGGCGGAAGGTTCCGCCGGTGGAGAGCAGCTCGACGCCGCGTTCGGTGAGGGCACGGCCGAAATCGACGATGCCGGTTTTATCACTCACGCTGATCAGGGCGCGACGGACGGGGGTGTTTGCCTGGTTTGCCATGGGTCACTTTCTTCGCTGGTCAGATAAGCCGGATTGTAAGCCTGGGTGCAAATAACAAGGGCCTCGCGAACGCATCCGGGAGGCCCTTGTGGGGTCAGGTCTGATTATAGCAGACCGTATTGCTTGAGTTTCTTGCGCAGGGTGCCGCGATTCAGCCCGAGCATGGTGGAGGCCTTGGTCTGGTTGTTGCGGGTGTATTTCATCACCTGCTCCAGCAGCGGGGCTTCCACTTCTGACAGTACCAGTTGGTACACGTCGGTAACCGGCGCGCCATCGAGTTGCTCAAAGTAGTTCTTCAGGGCAACTTCTACGCTGTCACGCAGAGTGACGCTGTTGCCGCTGTGGTTTACCGTGTGCAACTGATGCAGATCATCGTTGGCCGGGGTGCTTAGGGATTGATTTGCCAAAGTCTCAGCGGTCATGCTGCGAATACCTCTCCATTTCGTAAGCCTGCAAAATACTGTGCGATGCTGTCTTTCTGCTCCAGCGCATCATCGATGGCGTTGAAGCGTTGTCGGAACTGTTTGCTGTCATCATGGGACTGCAGATACCAGCCCACGTGTTTTCTGGCGATACGCACGCCCATCAATTCGCCGTAGAAACGGTGCAGTTCTTCCAGGTGCCCGGCCAGAATCCGCTCCACTTCATCCATGGGCGGTTGTGGCAGGTGCTCTCCGGTTTCCAGATAATGAAGAATCTCCCGGAAAATCCAGGGCCGGCCCTGGGCACCCCGGCCAATCAGCAAGCCGTCGGCACCGGTATGGCTGAGTACCTGCCGGGCCTTCTCCGGCGTGGTAATGTCGCCGTTGGCGAATACCGGAATGCCAACGCTGGCCTTGACCTCTGCGATGGTGTCGTACTCCGCGTCGCCGTTGTATTTGTCTGCGCGGGTACGGCCGTGTACGGCCAGAGCCTGAATGCCGGCATCTTCCGCCATCCTGGCGATGACCGGAGCATTGCGGTTGTCTCTGTCCCAGCCGGTTCGCATTTTCAGGGTCACCGGCACATCCACCGCCTTCACCACGGCTTCCAGAATTTCCCGCACCAGCTTCTCGTCTTTCATCAGGGCCGAACCGGCGGCCTTGTTGCAGACTTTCTTGGCCGGACACCCCATGTTGATGTCGATGATCTGAGCGCCGAATTCAGCGTTTTGCCGGGCTGCATCGGCCAGCATCTCGGGGTCGCCGCCGGCGATCTGGACCGATCTGGGTTCCGGTTCGCCTTCGTGATTCAGGCGAGTCCGGGATTTACGCGTATGCCAGAGCTTGCTGTCCGCTATGACCATTTCCGATACCGCCAGCCCGGCCCCCATTCGCCGGCATAAAAGCCGGAAAGGGCGATCGGTTACACCGGCCATGGGTGCAACAATCAGCGGGTTGGGCAGGGTGTACGGCCCGATTTTTGCCGTTGGCAGCATGATCTGAGTCCGTGTCACAGCGGGTTAAGCAAAATTCGGCTGGAGCGGTTGTTTAATTTCTGACCGCTCCGGTCTCCGAAGGGCGGTAATGATACCGCCGGGGGCAAGCTGATTGAAGGGGCGAAAGCGTTAAAAAATTGATTATTTTTCGCGCTTTCTGGTTGACTTTTGCGCTGTCAACTGTCGGCCCGAAGGCTATTGATTCGCATCAAGGCGCCCAGGGACGAAAGCTCAGGTTGTAGTTGACGGCATCCCGTCCGGGGTCGCGTATCCGGATGGCGATCCGCACCGGCGTCTCTACCGGCATGCTGGCAAGTTCTGCGGCCTCACCGGCCAGGTACTCTTCTGGCGAAAAGGTGCTTTGGGCCACCACATCGCCATTGAGGTTGGAGAAGGTCAGAGCTATCGCCGGGAACGGCTGCTCAAAGCCGGCGCGGTTGAGAATCACGGCATCGACAATGAGTTGATCCCGGTTCTCCGGGTCGGTACGCACCACCAGTTTACGGCTCTGGATAGCCTCGACATTCACCAGGGGTTTGAGCTCGCATCCGGCAATCTCGCAGCCCTTCTCGTAGAACGGTCGGAGCTGGGGGATGGCAGAAAGCCGGTCAAACTGGTACCAGGTAACCTGGGCAATCAGTACGCCCAACAGGGACAGCACCGCCAGTGCCCAGAATACGGTTCTGAGCCGGCCTCTGCCGTTACCGACGGATACAGGATCCCGTCGCAGGTCATGGTAGAGGGTGTCTGGCGCCGCTTGCTTGCGGGTACGGCTGACAATCGGGTCGCCCACGCGATCGTCATCCGCCAGGCTGAGGTCCGTGATATCCGGTTCCGTGGACGGCTCCGCTGAAGAGGTCTCCTTGGCGGGTAGGGTTGTTTCATCGGACTCGCTGTCCTCACGGCGGAGCGGCTCCGGCCGTGTTTCGGCAGCAGGGGACGTCTGAGGCGATTCCTGTTCCGGTTCGGGCTGCGCCGGGGCAGGGCGCTGAGGCTTCGCTGATTCTGGCTGAGCCGATGGCTTCGCGGGCTCGTCGTCGTTGAGCATGGCTTCGGCCCAGCTCTCGTCGATATTCTGGTTTTCCGGCGTCAGGTCGTCGTCGCTGAAGCTGGATTCCTCGGGCTCGTCGAAATTGCGGAAGCTGTCGCTGAGCTCATCATCTGAGAACGTCAGTTTGCTGCCGGCATAGCGGCCTTCGGTGGCATCTTCCTCGGGGTTGTCCGCAAAGATCAGTTCCTCTTCATCGTCGAACCGGCCGGGCCTGGGTGCTCCGGTTTCAGAGCCAGATGATGAGGGCGACGGGCGGGCCCCGGCATTATCTTTGCCAGAGACCACCTGGTGTTCGACCGCATTGAAAATCTTCATGCAGTTCCCGCAGCGTACCTTGCCCCTGGCGACGCTCAGCTGTTCGTCTGTTACCCGAAAACGGGTCTCACAGTTGGGGCATTGGGTCTGCAGGCTGCTCTGGGTCATGCTTCGTTCCTGAAAGCTCGATCTCTGGTCGATCACTACGATGGAGGCAGTTTAGACATAAACGCCTGTGTCGTCATCCGTCCTTGCGCCGTCCTGTGAGGCGTATCCAGTCTTCTTTCTGTTCCGGTTCGTCCATGATGAACCAGGGCTCATAGGCTTCCATCACGTCACGGGCCTGATTGAACAGGATGCCGGACAGTACCAGATCCCCGCCGGGCTTGGTCAGTTCGGCCAGTCTCGGTGCCAGGCCGATCAGCGGCTGGGCAAGGATATTGGCCAACATGATATCGGCTCGGGTGTCCGGATCGTTGCCGGGCAGGTACAAATCCAGGCGGTTATCTTCAACGCCATTCCGGCGGGCGTTGTCACGGCTGGCTTCCAGGGCTTGGGGATCGGTATCGACGCCAACGACATGTTCTGCCCCCAGTAACAGGGCGGCCAGGCCCAGAATGCCGGAGCCACAACCGTAGTCGGTCACTTGCTTGCCCGCGACATCCTGGCCGTCAAGCCATTCCAGGCACAGCGCGGTGGTCGGGTGGGTGCCGGTGCCGAAAGCCAGGCCGGGGTCGAGCAACAGGTTGGCGGCGTCCGGGTCTGGCGCCTCGTGCCAGCTGGGCACAATCCACAGGCGTTCACCGAACTGCAGCGGGTGGAAGTCGTCCATCCAGGCCCGCTCCCAGTCCTTGTCTTCCACCAGGGTAACGTCAATGTCGGCCAAAGACTGTTGGGTCTGCTGGTGCCAGGCGTCGCGAATCTCCGCCAGTAACTGTTCGATATTGCGATCAGACTGGAACAGGCCAGTGACGGTGGTCTGGCTCCAGAGGGGGGTGGTGCCCGGGTCGGGCTCGTACAGCGGCTGGTCGGCGGCGTCTTCCATGGAAACGGCATCGGCGCCCATTTCCATTAACAGATCTTCCAGCTGATCCGCAGTGTCCGGATCAGCTGGAATCTGGAGTTGTATCCAGGGCATGGTTAATCCCGCATCAGTTTCTCAAGGTAGTGGATGGTGAAGTCTACCTGTTTAAAGCCACCATCGCGCACCAGTTTTCGATGCAGGGGTTGGTTGGTCTTGATGCCCTCGACCAGCATTTCGTCCAGCGCATTCTTCATGCGCCGGCGGGCGATCTCCCGGTCGTCGCCCCAGGTAATCAGTTTGGCCACCAGGGAATCGTAGTACGGCGGTACGGTGTAGCCGCTGTACAGGTGGGAATCCACGCGGATGCCGTTGCCGCCCGGAGCGTGGAAATGACTGATCTTGCCAGGGCTGGGCACGAAGGTTTTCGGGTCTTCGGCGTTGATCCGGCATTCAATGGCATGGCCGGAAATGTGGATCTGGTCCTGGCTGTATTGCAGTGGCAGACCGCTGGCAATACGCAGCTGCTCGCGCACAATGTCCACACCAGTGACCATCTCAGAGACTGGATGCTCAACCTGCACCCGGGTGTTCATTTCAATGAAGTAGAACTCGCCGTCCTGATACAGGAATTCGAAGGTGCCGGCGCCGACGTAGCCGATTTCCTTGCAGGCATCCACGCACGCCTTAAGCGTTCGCTCGCGGGATTCCTGGTTGATGTTCGGTGCCGGTGCTTCTTCAATGACCTTCTGGTTGCGGCGCTGCATGGAGCAGTCCCGGTCACCCAGATGGATGACGTTGCCGTGCATGTCGGCCAGAACCTGGACTTCCACGTGGCGTGGGGTTTCCAGGAACTTCTCCAGATACACGGTGGGATCGCCGAAGGCATTCTTGGCTTCGCTCTGGGTGATCTGTACTGCTTTCAGCAGGGCGGCTTCAGAGTGCACCACCTGCATGCCTCGGCCACCACCACCAGAGGCCGCCTTGATCATCACCGGGTAGCCAATCTGCTTCGCCAGCTTGAGGGTGCGTTCGTCGTCGTCCGTCAGCGGGCCGTCTGAGCCGGGAACGGTGGGTACCCCGGCCTTTTTCATGGCTTCGATGGCGGACACCTTGTTACCCATCAGGCGAATGGTCTCTGCCCGGGGGCCGATAAAGCGGAAACCGCTTTTCTCGACCTGCTCAGCGAAGTCGGCATTCTCGGCCAGGAAACCGTAACCCGGGTGGATACCCACCGAATCGGTCACTTCAGCGGCGCTGATGATGGTCGGGATATTGAGGTAGCTGTCTGTGGCACTGTTTGGGCCAATGCAGACAGATTCGTCGGCAAGGCGAACGTGCATCAGGTCGCGGTCTACCTGGGAATGTACCGCAACGGTCTTGATGCCCAGCTCCTTGCACGCGCGGAGAATACGCAGGGCGATTTCACCGCGGTTTGCGATCAGAACTTTTTCTAACATGGCCATGGTTAGCAATCACCGAATTCAGGAAATGACGACCAGGGGCTGGTCAAACTCAACCGGCTGGCCATTTTCGACCAGGATTTCGGTAACGGTACCGGCCTTGTCGGCTTCGATCTGGTTCATCATCTTCATGGCTTCAACAATACAGATCACGTCACCCACGTTCACTTTCTGGCCCACTTCAACAAAGGAGCTGGCGGTGGGGGACGGCGCACGGTAGAAGGTGCCAACCATCGGGGATTTCACGGCGTGCCCCGAGGGGGCAGCCGGAGCCGAGGATTCCGCAGACGGGGCGGCATCGGCCGCGGGGGCCGGAGCCGGCGCAGCGGCCTGGGGGGCTGGTGCCGCGTAATGGCTGACGTAATGTCCACCGGCGGCGGGCTCGCGACGGCGGGAAATGCGAACCGAATCGTCGCCTTCCTGGATCTCCAGTTCTTCGACGTCTGATTCCTCAAGGAGCTCAATGAGTTTCTTGATTTTGCGAATATCCATAACTATTCCAGTCCCGTTTCTGTGTTCTATCGGTGAATTCTTTGCAGGGCCGCTTTCAGGGCGAGATCGTAGCCCTGGCTGCCCAGCCCGCAGATAACGCCTTCGGCGATATCTGAAAAATAAGAGTGATGGCGGAAAGGTTCCCGCGCATGCACGTTTGAAAGATGCACTTCAATAAAGGGAATGCCCGACGCCAGCATGGCATCCCGAAGGGCCACGCTGGTGTGGGTGAAGGCGGCGGGATTGATGATGATGAAATCCACCCCTTCAGCCCTGGCTTCATGCACTCTTTCTATCAATTCATATTCCGCGTTTGACTGCAGGTGTAACAGATGATGGCCTTTCTCAGCTGCCTTGCTGCGCAGGCGGTCGTCTATATCGGCCAGGGTCTCGTGGCCATAGACCTCGGGCTCTCGGGTTCCGAGCATATTCAGGTTCGGGCCGTGGAGCACAAGAATGGTCGACATGGTTCTGTCTGCCTTGATGGTTTTTGAACAGGATCGCCGAAGATGACGGCACGTTACCCCAATGGTGCGTGCTTGTTATCCCCAGATCAACACTTTTTGACAATCCTGCCGGTTGTCCATTGCTCTGAAAAGGTTACACAGCAACCTGCTGTCACGCGATGACATTTCGTTGATGACAATCATTGTTGATCATGGCGGTGAATGTCGGTATTCGACATTGGTTTCATGGGCCGGGCGATTGCCCGGCCCGGAAGATCAGGTCTCGGCCAGGGTCACGCAGTTGCGGCCGTGCTCCTTGGAGGTATACAGGGCGCGGTCTGCGCGCTCGCACAGGGCCTGGGCGGTTTCACCCTGCCAGTCGGCAATACCGCAACTGAAGGTGACATTGAATTCCCGGTCGCCGGCCTGCTGGGTCAGCTCGGAGAAGCGCTCACGAATTTCGTTGAGGACATTGCGGGCATCGCCCGGGCGGGTGTTCGGCAGGATGATGGCGAACTCTTCTCCACCGTAGCGGCCAATATGATCGGTCTTGCGCAGACGTTGCTTCAGGAACATGGACAGGCTGCGCAGAATCCGGTCGCCAATCGGGTGGCCAAAGGTGTCGTTTACCTTCTTGAAGAAGTCGATATCGATCATGGCAAAGCACATGGGCTGATCTTTCTGGCGCGCACGCACGATTTCCTGCTCCAGCAGGTGCAGGGTGTGGGTGTGATTAAACAGGCCGGTCAGGCTGTCGCGGATCATCAGTGCCAGCAGTGAGCGGGCCCGCCGACCCCGGTTGTGCAGGGTCGCAATCAGGTGCTTGGGATCGATGGGCTTGGTCAGGAAGTCGTCACCGCCCAGGCTCATGGCGTGCAGCTGTTTGCTGACGTCCTCTTCCGCCGACAGGTAAATGATGGGAACACTGTGGAAACGATCCTGCTGGCGGATGACACGGGCAATCTCCATGCCGGTGCAGCCGGGCATGTACATGTCCAGGATGATGATTTCCGGCGAGAACTCCTCCAGGGCATGAATGATTTGCATCGGGTCGGTGATGATGTGAGCGGTCATTCCCGCCTTTTTCAATACCGTTTCCATGTATTTGGCCTGGGCCCGGGAATCGTCCAGGACCAGCACCTTGTAGGGCTCGACAGTGTTGCCGTGGGTATAGGTTTCGATCTTTTCTATCAGTTGGCCGGGGTCCACCGCCGGGTAGAAGAACTCCTCCCCGCCGCAGCGGGAGGCGCGCAGCCGGGTTTCGATGCTGCCGTCCTCGTCGCTGACGAAAATGATGGGAATCGGCGTGTCGTGTTGTTCTTGCAGCTGTTCAACGGTGGCTATGCCGGCATTATCTTTATCTTTGCCGCTGAAGTTCACGTCCATCAGGATGGTTTCCGGTTTGCTGAGCGCACAGGCCTCAATCAGGTCTGCTGATGCGCTGAAGGCGGAAGCGCGAAAACCGAAAAATTCCAGTTGCCGGATCAGTCGTGAGGCCATCTCTTCGTTCGACAGGGCAATATAAACTGGTGTTCGACGATACTGCTGGGGCGCGCTGGAGGTGTCCTGGTCGGTGCGACGCTGGGTGGATAGGCGCAGATTCTCGGTGGCATCTTCCAGTGCCTTGGCTTTGGCATCGTCCAGGGGGGTGTCCTGATGCCAGTCCGTCAACAGGGACAGGATCAGCTCGCCGGCAGCCGCGTGGCTGTCCATCTCGAAACGCCGGGCATAACGAACGAGTTTGTCGGCTGCGGCAATCAGATCGTCCCGATGGGCTGGCGCCTGACTGCGGTCGTCGCGGATTTTCTGCCAGGTATCAAGCACCACCCGGGCCTGGGTGGTGACACGGCGGGCGAAATGCTGCCTGAGTTTCTCTTTCTGGCTCTCGTCGTTCATGGTGCTCCGGCCTGTCTGTCCAATTGTTGATCGCGATATCCGTCTGCGCGAATTTTTGCCATTTATGAGTTATACAGAGGCTTTATGGTCCTTGTGTAGAGTCTATAGTGTTTAATGTTGTGGGCGTAGGTTGCGCTATGTAAATGTTTGTCAACTCTGCGGCCCGGGTCACAGGTAACCTGATACTCGTTTCTCTGATGGAGCCCCGATGTGATGGCAGGGATGCTCGACAACTCTTATAACCGCAGGCAGCGAGGGGAAATTACCTTGCAGACCTTGCTGTTGCTATTCGCCGGAACTCTGCTGACGCTCACGCTGGTGGTTGCGTTCGTGACCAGCTATGGCTATTTCCGGGACTATGTTGCCGATCAACTGGCCGCTCACGCCCGCGATGGTGCCACCGCAACCGGGCTTTCGCTGTCCAATGCCATTGACGGTTCTGATCCGGTGGCCTCGGCGTCACTGATTGATGCGGTATTCGACAGTGGTCGTTACCTGGCTGTTGAGTATCTGGGGCACGATGGCGAGATGATTGCCGGTCGGCGCATGCCGCTGCAGGCTAACCGCGCGCCAGAGTGGTTTGTTTCCCTGGCGGCATTGCCCCTGCCGGTGGCGGAGGCGGAGGTGGTCAGGGGCTGGAGCCGGTTGGGCAAGGTGCGGGTGGTGAGTCATCCCGGGCGGGCCTACGACGACCTCTGGCATATTTCCCTGGGGCTGCTGCTATCCGCCCTGGTGATCGCCACTGGTGGCTTGCTGGGGCTGTTTCTGTTACTCCGGAGGACTTTGAGGCCCCTGAAAGAGGTCGAGGCCCAGGCCCGGGCGCTTGGCCAGCGGGATTTCCGGAAGCGAGTGAGTATTCGCTCCACCCGGGAGCTGAACCGGGTGACAGAGGCTATGAACCAGATGGCGGATGACCTGGGTCAGTTGTTCGAGGGGCAGGGCAAGCTTATCCAGCACTTGCGGCGCGTGAACAATGAAGATCCGGTGACGGGGCTGGCGAGCCGCAGCGCGTTTGACCAACGCATGAAGGTGGAAGTGGAATCGGAAGAGAAGTCGGCGCCTGGCGTTCTGGTCATGCTGCAGCTGGCCTATTTTGCAGATTATAACCTGGCCTATGGCCGGGACGAGGGGGACCGGTTGTTGCGCCAGGTGGCCGGCGGCATCCGGGCGTTTGTCGCCCGACATGCCGAATCCTTTGCCGGGCGCAGAACCGGTGCAGAATTTGCGGTGTTTGTGCCCGGTGCCTCGGCAGCGGACGTGCGAATCTGGGCCGAGCAGCTGGTGCGGGAGCTGGATGGCATCTACTCTGACCTCTCCGCCCCGATGGACGCTCATGTTCATGCTGGCCTGGCTGTGGCCAGACCCGGTGATGGCATCAGGGTCTTGTTGGCCGCCGCCGATGAAGCTCTCAGGGCAGCTCAGCAAAGGGGGGACTCCTGCAGCCTGCTGCTACCCGATTCCGGTGTTGAGAGCCATCACAATATGGAGACCTGGCGCACGATCATTACCCAGGCGATTCGGGAAGATAAGCTGTCTCTCTGGCTCCAGCCCATGGTGCATGGTGAGGGGCAGACACTGGTCCATTATCAGGTGTTCTCCCGTATTGAGTCTGCAGAAGGGCCGCTGAAAGCCGGTTTGTTTGTGCCCATGGCCGAGCGATTGGGGCTGGTGAGCGATATCGACCGTATGCTGCTTACCCGGGCGCTGGAGTGTCTTGAACGCCACCCGGAACGACGGCTGGCGGTATCACTGGGTAGTAATTCGATCGCGTCTGATAGCTTCCGTGACGATCTGCTGAACATGGTTACCCGGGCGGGGCGCACAGCCGGGCGCTTGTGGGTCGGTATTGCCGAAGTGACCATTCAGCATCACCGCAAAGCCGTCAGCTCTCTGGTAAGAGAGTTGTCGCGGCTTGGTGTACCGGTGCTGGTTGACCGGTTCGGAGTGGGCGGCGTGCCATTCAGTTATCTCAAGCGGCTGCCGTTCAGGGCCGTTCGGATTGATCACAGCTTCATCCACAACCTGGACCGTCATGATGAAAACCGGTTCTGGCTGGAGTCGGTTGTGGGTATTGCCCATAGTCGGGGGGTGAAGGTGTACGCTACGGGAGTAGAAACCGCGGCGGAATACTCGGTACTCTGTAGACTGGGTATTGACGGCGCCATGGGCTACCATCTTGGCAGACCATTTGCCGCAGACACGTAATCAACAGGAGATCAGGAGTCTTATGCCTGGCAAGATCAGACAGTACTTCAGGGACAAGAAAGACGATGTGCAGGATTACACCGGCGGTAGCGGTGTTATTGGCAAGTTGGTGGTTGCCTTGCTGGTGGTCTACCTGCTGATTGCGATGGTTCTGGGTATCTACTGGAGCAGTGAGCCAGATACCTTTTCTGTACGTGATCACACCCGTACGCTGGCAAGCACCATGGATAGGGAGCCGGTGACCGGTTTTGCCACCACCGCCACCATGATCCGTATTGCCGAGACCCTGCTGGATAAGCCCGGCGGTTATATTTCCAACGATATCGCGCCTCCCGGTCTGTGGATGGACAATATGCCGAACTGGGAATATGGCGTGCTGGTCCAGTTGCGGGATCTTTCCCGGGCGATGCGTAAGGATATCAGTCGTTCCCAGAGCCAGTCAGCGGAAGACCCGGATCTGACCATTGCCGAGCCCCAGTTCCACTTCGACAGTGAAAGCTGGGCCATTCCATCGACCGAGAACGAGTACCGGCGTGGTATCAATGCGCTCAAGCGCTATCTGAATCGCCTGTCCGATCCGGCCCAGGCGGACGCCCAGTTTTTTGCCCGGGCGGATAACCTGAACAACTGGCTGGCGGATCTGGAAACCCGGTTGGGTAGCCTGTCCCGCACGCTCAGCGAAAGCGTGGGCAAGGCGTCGGTGTCGGATGCCGTCGCTAATCTGAATCCGGATGATCCTCTGGCGGAAGAGACCGGTGGCGAGGATGTCAAAACCTCGTGGACCAAAATTGATGATGTCTTTTACGAGGCGCGAGGCAGTGCCTGGGCGTTGCTGCATATTTTCCGGGCGGTGGAAGTGGATTTCCGGAAAGTGTTGCAGGACAAGAACGCCATGGCGAGCGTCAAGCAGATCATTATCGAACTGGAGGGCACTCAGGCCTCCATGTGGAGTCCGGTGATTCTCAATGGCAGTGGTTTCGGTGTGCTGGCCAACCATTCGTTGACCATGGCGGCTTATCTGTCACGGGCCAATGCCGCAATCAGTGATATGCGGGACCTGTTGTCGCGGGGCTGATAAGCGCCCTCGGCTGAGCTTTGGCACAGGCACAAAAAAAGCCGGGCAGTCGTTAGACTGGCCCGGCTTTTTTATGGTCGAGGCGCAATCAGCCCTTGTAGGCGTTGATGGCGTCTTCGATAGCTTTCTTGGCGGCTGCAGCGTTGTCCCAGCCCTGCACTTTCACCCACTTGCCGGGCTCCAGAGTCTTGTAGTTCTCGAAGAAGTGACGGATCTGATCACGCAGCAGTTCCGGCAGGTCTTCGATTTCACGAACGTTGTGGTAGGTCTGGGTCAGCTTGTCGTGGGGCACGGCCACCAGTTTGGCATCACCACCGGCTTCGTCTTCCATGTTCAGTACGCCTACCGGGCGGCAACGAATAACCGAGCCAGCCTGCACCGGGTACGGGGTGACCACCAGGACGTCCAGTGGGTCGCCGTCGTCGGCCAGGGTGTGGGGGATGAAGCCGTAGTTGGCCGGGTAGAACATCGGAGTGGCCATGAAACGGTCAACCAGCAGGGCGCCCATGTCCTTGTCCAGTTCGTACTTGACCGGAGAGCTGTTGGCCGGGATTTCGATGGCAACGTAGATGTCTTCTGGCGGGTTCTTGCCAGCGGGGATGTTGTCGAATTGCATGTGCGATCCTTCCTGGTACGTTAGGGTTCGTTTAACTGCGTTTAAAAAGTGGGCGCAATTATACGGAAGTCTCTTGCCATTCGAAACTAAACCTTGGTCACAGCCTGATCTGTTTGGCAATCAGCTCCTTCATGATTTCCGTGGTGCCGCCGCCAATGGACAGAATCTTGGCATCCCGGTACAGCCGCTCCACCACCGACTCCCGCATATAGCCCATACCACCAAACAGCTGTACCGCCTCGCGGGTGACTTTTTCGCACACGTCCACGGCGAAGTTCTTGGCCATAGCCACCTGTTTAATGGGGTTTTTCCCGGCCTGCATCAGTGCGGCACAGCGGTAGGTGTATTCCCGGGCGATGTCGATCTG
Source organism: Marinobacter sp. EN3 (assembly GCF_000475315.1). Lineage (NCBI taxonomy): Bacteria > Pseudomonadati > Pseudomonadota > Gammaproteobacteria > Pseudomonadales > Marinobacteraceae > Marinobacter > Marinobacter sp. EN3. The sequence continues at coordinate 42,009 of NZ_AXCC01000024.1, read as the reverse complement.
GGTGGCCATGTCAACGAGTTTGTGGCGGGTGACCTGAAAGCCGGCAACGGGGCGGCCGAAGGCCTGGCGTTGTCTGGTGTAATCCAGAGCGGCTTCGTAGGCGATCTGGGCGGTCATGTAGGCCATGACGGACAGGCTCAGGCGTTCAGCCAGGAAGTTGCTCATGATGGCGATAAAGCCGGCGTTTTCGGCGCCGATCAGGCGGTCGGCCGGTACCCGGCAGTCCTCGAAGAAGAGCTCGGCGGTGTCGCTGGCCCACCAGCCCATTTTCCGGAGTTTGTTGCCGGTGGTGAAGCCTGGTGTGCCTTTGTCGATCAGCAACAGGCTGATGCCGCCGTGGCCTTCGCCCCCGGTGCGCACGGCGACGGTGTAATGGTCGGCGCGGATGCCGCTGGTGATGAAGGTTTTGCTCCCGTTGACGATGTAGTGGTCGCCGTCTTTTACGGCACGGGTTTTCAGGTTGGCGACGTCGGAGCCGCCACCGGGTTCGGTCACGGCCAGGGCGGCGATTTTGTCGCCGCGTAGGACGGGCGGCACGATCTGTTCGCGAATGTCTTGTTTTGCCCACTTGGCCACCGGCGGCAGGCCGATATCCAGGGAGCCGATACTGGCCACGAAGCCGCCAGAGGTGGATCGCATCAGTTCCTCGGAAACTGCGACTTTCATAAAGATATCGCCTTCACCGATGCCGCCCAGAGTTTCAGGGAAGCCGATGCCCAGGAGTCCGGCGTCGCCGGCGAGTTTATAGATTTCACGGGGGAATTCACCGGCTTCTTCCCAGTCGTCAATATGGGGCCGCACGTGGGTCTCGATGAATTTCCGGGCGGTTTGGCGCACCTGTTCATGGGTTTCGTTGAAGTAGTCAGACACGGATTGGCTCCCTGTGTTCTTGTTTTGCGATGAGGTGAGTGTCGCGCAATCCCGGCCACCAAGCAAGCGCTTGGTTTGGGTTTGTTCCGGCAATAAAAAAGCTGGCCCGAATGGCCAGCTTGTCAGGCGGAGTGCCTTACAGGGGTTTATGCACCGCGGGCAATGCTTTTCACCCCGTCACGTGTGCCGAGTAGCAGCAGGTCGGCCGGGCGGCGGGCGAACAGTCCGTTGGTGACCACGCCGACAATGTTATTGAGCTTTTCTTCCACCACCAGCGGGCGGGAGATATCCATGTTGTGGATGTCGATGATGATGTTGCCGTTGTCGGTGACAAAGCCATCCCGGTAAACCGGATCGCCCCCGAGTTTTACAATCTCGCGGCCGACATGGCTGCGGGCCATGGGGATAACTTCCACGGGCAGCGGGAATTCGCCCAGGATGCCGACTTGCTTGGACTCATCGGCGATGCAGATAAAGGTCTTGGCGACGGCGGCCACAATCTTTTCCCGGGTCAGGGCACCGCCACCGCCCTTGATCAGTTCCAGGCTCTCGTTGGTTTCGTCGGCACCGTCGACGTAAAACTCGATTTCGTTAACGGCGTTGAGGTCGTATACCGGGATGCCGTGCTTTTTCAGTCGTTCGGCGGTTGCCTCGGAGCTTGCGACGGCGCCGTCGAAGTCGTTGCGGTATTCCGCCAGGTAGTCGATGAAAAAGTTGGCGGTGCTGCCGGTGCCCACCCCGACAATGCTGCTCGGTTCCAGGTGAGGGGCGATGTGATCCACTGCAGCTTTGGCAACGGCTTGTTTCAGTTCGTCCTGGGTCATGGGGGGCTCCCGGAGGTTTGCGTTGAATTTGGGCGCTATTATACGCCTGCAGCAACTCTGCTTATAGACGGCAAGCGTGCAAACTTTCTACACTGTGGGTTTTTCCTGATCACTCACCAGCAACCGGAACCATCATGCCGCAACGCTATATCAAGAAGATACTCGATGCGCGCGTCTACGACGTGGCCATCGAAACACCCCTGACTGAAGCCCGTAGTCTTTCCAAGCGCTTTGGCAACAATATTATGCTCAAGCGTGAAGACCTTCAGCCGGTGTTTTCCTTCAAGATTCGCGGCGCCTACAACCGGATTGCTCAGTTGTCGGAAGAACAAAAGGCCAAGGGGGTTATCTGCGCTTCTGCCGGCAATCATGCCCAGGGCGTGGCTCTGGCCGCAAAGAAGCTGGGCATCAAAGCCGTTATTGTGATGCCTCAGACGACGCCGGAGATCAAGGTACGCTCAGTTCGTGACCACGGCGCCAGAGTGGTTCTCAAGGGCGATGCTTTTGATGAGGCGGCAGCCCACGCACAGGAGCTGATCCAGAAACACGGCTACACCTACATCCCTCCCTACGACGACCCGGATGTGATCGCCGGTCAGGGCACTGTAGCCATGGAAATCATGTGGCAGTTCAGCAAGCCGATTCATGCCATCTTCATCTGTGTCGGTGGCGGCGGGCTGATTGCCGGCATGGCGGCCTATATCAAGTATCTGCGCCCGGAAATCAAAGTGATTGGTGTGGAGCCGGAAGACTCCAACTGTCTGCAGGCGGCCATGAAGGCCGGTGAGCGTGTGGTGCTGGATGAGGTGGGCATCTTCGCCGATGGCGTGGCGGTCAAACAGATCGGTGAGTATCCCTGGGAAATCTGCAAGGATCACGTGGATGAAGTGATCACAGTGTCCACGGATGAGATCTGTGCGGCCATCAAGGATGTGTTTGAAGATACTCGCTCCATTGCCGAACCGGCAGGTGCTCTGGGTGTAGCGGGTATCAAGAAGTACATCGCGAGGGAAAAGATCGAGGATGAAAACCTGATTGCCACCCTCAGTGGTGCCAACATGAACTTCGACCGACTGCGCTATGTGTCCGAGCGCACCGAAGTGGGAGAGAAGCGCGAGGCGATTCTGGCGGTAACGATCCCGGAGAAGCCGGGCGCGTTCAAAACGTTCATCAATGCGCTGCACAAGCGTAGCATCACCGAGTTTAATTACCGCTATGCGGATGCTCAGAACGCCACCATTTTCGTGGGAATCCAGATTGCCGCTGGCGGACATGGCCGGGAAGAACTGGTGCAGGATCTTCGGGAAAGCGGGTACTCGGTGGTTGACCTTACCGACAGCGACCTGGCCAAGCAGCATATTCGTCATATGGTCGGGGGCCATGCACCGACGATTACCAATGAAAAGGTGTTCCAGTTTGAATTTCCCGAGCGCCCGGGAGCTTTGCTGAAGTTCCTGATGTCGCTGGGAACGCGCTGGAATATTTCCATGTTCCACTACCGCAATCATGGTGCGGCCTACAGCCGGGTGCTATTGGGCGCGCAGGTTGAGGACAATGAGGTGGCGGACTTTGAGGGCATGCTCGACAAGGTCGGTTTTCGTTATGAAAACATGACTGACAACGAGGCCTATCGGCTGTTTTTGGGAGCAGGCAACGGGCGTTCCACCTGAGGGTGGAACGCTACAACTCTTACATAACGGTAATCTGTCAAAAATTGTAAAAATCAAGTTACGTGTTAGTCTTTCGTCTAATTCTGCGAATCAGTAATAGTTGTCTGATTTTCCTGCCAATTGAATGAAAGAATAACGGGAATCCAAGAAATGGGGAGCAAGCCTGACATCATTCGTGCCATTGTGCTCATCTTTGCTGTCGGCCTTGTGATTACGGGTTTTACGTCCATTCAGGCGTCTGAGGACAAGCGTGCCGACCGCGAAGCATCTGCAGTAGGCTATGTTCTGTCTGCCAATCAGGGTCTGAAACGGTAACAACGCTTATCCGTTACCACACCGTGTAAAGGCACATCCCAGGGCTCAATTGGCAACTGTTCCACGCGCTGAAAATCGTGGGCCAGGCCAACCAGCTTTGGTGCCATGCAGGGCCTGATTCGGCTGAACGCGAAGGTTCGGTCGTAGAAGCCGCCGCCCATACCCAGTCGCCCTCCGGTTTCGTCAAACCCTACCAATGGAAACAGCACTGCATCCAGTGCCCAGGCCGGCTTGCGTCTTGAGCGCGGGAACGGGGGTTCTGGAATGCCGAAGCGGTTTGCCGTCAGTTGCACTCCATCATAATAGGGGCTGAAAACCAGCTTGCCCGGGTAGATCGGGTGCAGAATGGGCAGGTAGAACCGGATGCCTTTTTTGCGAGCCAGATCAATGTACAGGGACGGGTCAATTTCGCCGTCGTTGGCCAGGTAGATGCCAATGTGGCGGGCTCGGTGCAGGTCGGGGTGCCTCAGCAGGTTAAGGGCGAGACGTTCGGAAGCTTGCCGCTGTTCTTCAAACGACAGGCTTCTCCGTTTCTGGCGAAGAGTTTGGCGGAGCTGGCGGCGTGAGGCCCGATCATTGCCGGCGTCAAACGTCCTTGCTTGATGATGCGGATTCAAGATGGCGATTACCTGCTGCTGCGTCGTGAATTTGGCCTATGTTGTATCACATCAATAACGCCCCGTTAAAATTCTGCTAGTCTGCAGTCCGTTGTTTTTCAGAGGCTGTATTCTGCCATGGATTTCCCCCGATACGCTCGCCTGTTGCTTCCTGCGGTTTTGATTGTTGCTTTGTCTGGTTGCGCGACCGGATCCCCCGAGGTTTACCAAGTGGGTGTTCGTGCGTTGGCTTCTGCTGAATATTCCGGTGCCCGCCACCATCTCCAGAGTTACCTTGACGCTGAGACCGAGAGTTATGAAAGCAGTCGGGCGCGCTATGAACTGGCTCGCTTGACGTATCTTGGCCTGGGCGGGCCAGCGGATGAGCGGGTAGCTGCCGAGTTGCTGGAGCGAGAGCTTCAGAAACCGTTTTCGGTCTACGAGCGCGAAGCGCGGCATTTGTTGGCCGAGATCTATCGGCGAGGGCAGGCAGAGAACCGTGATGTGTCCAGGTCGTTAGTGCTTCTCCGTGCGGCGGACTATCCGCGAGCCTTGATTGATCTCGCGATGATCTATTGGTCCGGGGAGCTGGCCGAGCAGGATCGCAAACAGGCGGTGGCACTGATTCCCGAAATCGGTGAGGTAGATAATGCTTCGAATCTGTTTCATCACCGGGCTCTGGCTGAATACTGCGGCCCCGACACCCGGGACAGGGTGCCTGCCTGGGCCTGTCTGGATGAGGAGGCCGAGTTTATTCTCCAGAGTGCAGACGAGGTATGGCGTGCAAGTCGTCCGGACAACGATGCAGGCACCATGCGCTTCCTGGCTACATTGTATCCGGCCCTGGTGGATCCCAGTGCGCAACGCCGGGTAGCGTGGTACCGGTATGCCGGAGATAAAGGCAGCGCCCGCGCCCAGTACATGATAGCCCAAATATACGGAGCGCCAGATTCACCTTGGTTTAACCCTGCCGAAGCAGAGCAATGGCTGCAACGGTCGGCCGATCAGAACTACCCGAAAGCACTGCTGGCCCGAGGTGTGGCACTGGCTCGCGGACAGCAGCGTTCCGAGGCTGATTATCTTGAGGCGCTGGATCAACTGGAGCGTGCGGCCGACCGGGGCGAGAAAGAGGCGAATCTCTGGTTGGCTCACCTGTATCTGAATCCCGAAGACGGGCGCTCGATGCAGGTGGGTCTGGCCGTTGCGCGTCTTGAACAGATAGAGCGAGAAGACGATCGGGCCAAGCACTTGCTGGCCGATATCTATCTCTCGAGCCTGCCGGGTATGGCCGAAGAACAGCATCGCCGAGCCTTGGATCTGTTGGAAAGCATGGCTTACCGGGATGCGGAGGCGGCCTACAAACTTGGTGCGATCTACAGTCAGGGGCTGGCCAGTATTCCGCCCAGTCTGGTGGATGCTGTAGGTTGGTTGAGGCGCGCCGCTGATAAGGGCCACCTGCCCGCACAGCTGCTTTTGGCGCGAGAGTTGCAGCAGGATGGCCGGGATGAGAGCGCTGCGAAAGCTCGCGAGCGGTTTGTATTTATGCCGGTTGCCGATGTGCCGAATAATCTGCGTCAAGCTGTCTCAAATGCGCGCTATAGACAGGCAATGTATTACGCCGGTCAGGCTGATGTTCATGCAGAAGAAGTTCGACAGCTTCTGGAGAGGGCGGCGGAGGAGGAGAACATGGCCGCCCTGGCGTACCTCGGGCTGATGTACTACCGGGGTGAGCAGGTGGCCCCGGATGATGAGCTGGCCTATCAGTACCTGGAACGCTGGGATTCGCTGTATCAGCAACGAAAGGATCAGGCCAGGTCGGACGACTCAGTGTGGTCTGGACTGTTGTTCGATGAGCGGTTCGGTAACCAGGAGGTTCAGGACGCTTTGCTGCACTTGAGATTCAGGAAGTCGCAATCGGAGTAACGGTGAAAAGCTTCCCGGGCTGCCGTTATCGGATGTAGCCCTTGAACCCAGAAGTTCAAGGTCGGTGGCCGCTGTGACATATTAGGCTTTCCCCCTTGGGGGACATGCTCACAATGCCCTGAAGTAGCCACCTGGGTAATGCGCATCGGCTCGAGGACGTACCCGACCAGCGAACAGCCCAGGAAGTTGGTTCCATTATACGGGCAGGGCCGGGGAGGATTGCAACCCCGTTTCCGGATTCTTTCCGGATCAGTTGCCCGAAGGCTCTCCCAGTGCTTCATCAAGCCGGTTATCCATGGCACGCAGGATGCTGCTGGTGGCGTCCGACATGGTGTCGCGCTCCAGCAGTTCATGGGTGATGTTCAGGGCGGCCATTACGGCAATGCGCTCGGTACCGAATACCTTGCCGCTGGAGCGGATTTCACGCATTTTGGTGTCCAGATGCCGGGCCGCACGCAGCAGGGCTTCCTGCTCTTCCTGCGGACAGGCCACCAGGTATTCCTTGTCGAGAATCCTGACTTCCACGGTGGTTGGGGTCTGTGACATCAGTGGTGCTCCAGTGCCCGAAGACGGCCGATCATGGCTTCAATCTTGTTTTTGGCAAGATCGTTTTTGTGCATTAGCTGGGCCCGTTCCCGGTTCCAGTCGTCCTGCAGCTCCCTTAGCAGGGCGTTGTCTTTCTCCAGCTTGTCGCAGCGCTCGATCAGCTTGTCCAGCTTGTCCGCTAATGCCTGTACTTCGGACTGTTCCATGACCTGCCCAACATCGGTGATTTTGATGAGAGTTACTATAAGTGCGCGCGCCAGACCGGTCAATTTACCGCATTGTCATGGCGTGCCCGCCGTGAGGCCTGTCACCTTTTGCGTCAGTTCAGCTGGAATCCTGTGCCCCGAACCCCTGTTGTCGGCCTGCTCGCCAGGTGTTCAGTGCGGGCAGGGCGGACACTGCCAACGCAGAGAGCGGCACTGCCATCAGTAACAGCCACTCCTCCCGGGCCAGCGGCCGAAGCCGGATTTGCAGTCCGTAGTGTTCCAGTAGCCAGGGGCTGAGGCCGGCGATGGCGGCAGCGCCGAGCAGCAGGGCGAACAGGCAACTGGCCAGGGCAAGCCCGACGCACTCCAGGCTGTACAGGCCGGCAATCAGCCCCGGTGAAGCTCCGGTCGCTCGCAAAACGGCAATCTCCCGTTGCCGCTGGGCTTGCAGGGTGAGCAAAACCGCAATCAGTCCCACCAGGCTGGTGATCACGACAAAGCCGCTGATGCCCAGCAGGGCTTTTTCAAATTGCCCCATCATCCGCCAGAGCTCGCTCAGGGCCACACCCGGCAGGATGGCCGACAGAGGTTCCTCGCGGGCCTGGTTCAGCTCCCGTTGAACCTGGAAGGTGAGGATCGGGCGGTCCAGGCCAATGAACACGGCGGTGATGGTGTCCGGTGTGTAGTCCCGGTTGCGTGCCTGGTCGGCCGACAGGGTCCGGCCCGGGATGGCCACGCCGGATTCCCAGCCCACATGCATGGCTTCCATGGCTTCAAGGCTGATGTAAACCGCCTGGTCGACGGGCGTGCCGGTTGGCGCGAGAATGCCGGATACCCTGAATGGCAGGTCCTTGTGATTCGAGAAGCTGGTGCGGCCACCGCCATGGGAAAGGACCAGGTCGTCGTTCAGTTTATGGTCAAGCTGCCGTGCCACGCCGGCGCCGATCACCACGTCAAACAGGTCAGAAAACCAGTCTCCGCTCGCCAGTGTCAGCGGTTGGTCGTTGCCATAGCGGAAGCGGGCCAGGAACTGCTCGTTGGTGCTGACAACCCGAAAGCCGCGGTAGCTGTCGCCCAGGGAAATAGGTATCAGCCAGTCGATGCGGCTGTCCTCAGTCATGGACTGATAGGTGGACCAGCGAATGTTGTTGGTGGCATCACCGATGTGGAACACCGTGTAAAGCAGCAGATTCAGTTGGCCACTGCGGGCCCCTACGATAAGGTCGGTGCCGCTGATGGTGCTGGTGAATGACTGTCGGATTTCTGTGCGCAGGTACTGGATGCCAAGCAGCAGGGTTACGCTCAGGGTCAGGGTCAGGCAAACGAGGGCCAGTACACGGCGCCGGTACCACAGGCTGGCGGCGGACAGGAAGATGGTGAGCTTGAGCTTGTTCATGGCGCCACCTCCAGGGCCATGCGATGATGAAAGTGCCCGGCCAGTGACTGATCATGGCTGACAAATACAACCGAGCTGTTACTGCACTCGGCCAGCGTTAGCAGTAGTTCAAGAAAGCGGTCCCGGTTGTCGCTATCCAGCGCGGACGTGGGCTCATCTGCAAGAATGATCTCCGGAGCACCGATCAGCGCGCGGGCGGCAGCCACCCTCTGCTGCTGGCCGATCGATAGCCGGGTCACTCCCTGGTGCCAGTGGCTTTGCGGAATGCCCAGTTGTGTCAGCAGGTGTTGGGCAGCTTCGGTGGCGGAGGGTAACGCGCGCGAATGGCGCAGATTTGATAGCCGGCAAGGCAAAAGTGCATTGGCCATAGCGCTCAGATAGGGCACCAGGTTGAACTGCTGGAAGATGACGCCCATATGATCGGCGCGCAGTCGATCCCGGGCGCCGGCCTTCATGGTGGTCAGTTCCTGATTCAGCAGCTGAAGGCTGCCACGGCTGGGCGTGTGCATGCCTGCGAGCAGTCCCAACAGCGTACTTTTACCAGTACCACTGGGGCCGTGCAGGAACAGGTGTTCACCGCGTGTCAGCTGAATATCGGGGAAGGCCAGTTCCCGAGCCTGGTTTTGCCATCGGAAGTGCAGATTCCGGGTTCGGATGGCCAGAGTGTCCGGGCGGGAACTGTCCGGCGGTTGTCGTGTCTCGCTGTTCATATCCGTATCGTGCTCGCCGTTGTATGATGGCGCCGGTTGCTGATCTGGTTTTTTGGAGAATCCGTGTTGATGTTCACTGATGTTCTGTTCCGCAAGTCGCTTGCCTGCCTTGGACTGGGCTTGTTGTTATTGGTTTCCCTGGCGGTCCGTGCCGAGCCCCGGGAGATCGACTGGCTTGAGTTAATGCCTGCGGAAGATCTGGCGCTGCTCGAGACTATGCCGGAAATCGAACATGAGGGCGATGGCCCGCCCCTGTTGCCGGACGAAATCATGACCGGGCGGGTGGTTCCGGAAATGGGCAACGTCGAGGGCCGGATTCCGGGCTTCGTGGTACCGCTGAAAACCACGGAGGATATGCGCATTCTCGAGTTCTTCCTGGTGCCCTACTACGGCGCCTGCATCCATGTGCCACCACCACCCCCAAACCAGATCATCCACGTAAAATACCATGAAGGGTTTACCCTGGAGGCTCTATACGACCCTGTCTGGATCGAGGGGGAGCTGGTGATTGAGCGAACCGAGAATGATCTCGGCACCTCCTCCTATTCCATGGTGGCGCAGTCGGTAGAACCTTACACCGAGTAACGGGTCAGCGGCCAACCCGGAATTGCTGGTCGCCGGCTTCCAGTCTTGTGGCGCCCTGGCCTTCAGGGCCGATCCACTGAACATCCAGGTGTTCCAGTGCCGGAAAGTGCTTCACCAGCGGTGTGGTCAGTGTCTGGTGTTCGGCAAGTCCGTCGCAGGTCAGTGATTGGGTAATCTCGATATCGCTGTGGTTGTTTGCTTGCCCGTGATCGTGATCGTGGTCATGGTGTTCGTGCGCATGGTCACTGTGATGACGGGTCGCCTCGGGCCACGAGCTGTGAAAGCTGGCATCTTCCACGTTGCAGTTGCCATCCTCAGTGTTAATCAGAGGGGTCGACATCAGCCACTGCTCCAGATCCGCCAGTTGCTGATGCTGTTGCTCTGTGCGTGGCTCGTGCTCGAAGCCAAGCAGATTGTATGCGGGTGAGCGAACAAAGACATCGGCGGTGTTGGCGTCTATGGCTACCTGGAGTTCCGCGTGGCCATGTTGATGGGCGCTGGGGTTGTTGGCCGCGCCCGCGGTCAGCGGAGCCAGTACGGCGCTTGCCAGTGCCACGGTCATGAGAGGCATAACGTTTCTGCGCATCGGGTCATCCTGTCCATATTTGATATGTTATAACATTTTTGTCTGGTGTGAAGATAAAAGCAACCCCGTGTGCCCGGGTATTCGTGCCAGGATTTCCCCAGAATGCTAGGATACGGTATTCGTCGGGGCACCGCCCCAGCGCGTATCTGAACGTACACCACCGATTTAAGGAAACGGCAGCTTCATGTCCGAAACCGATACCTCCGCCGCCCGTGCGGCTGAATTTGAACGCTGGGCCAACGTGTTTACCGCGCACAAGGCGTTCAGCCACCCCTCTGAGCTGCATGGCGTGCTCTGTGGCCGGCTGGCGGCAGGCTCCCGTATTGACGAGCCCGAGTGGCTGGCTATGGTTTGCGAACACATGGGGCTGGCTGATGAAGCGGCTGAAGAGTCGGATGACCTCGCCCCCTTTATGAACAGCGCCTACGGTAAAACGCTCAAGCAATTGCAGTCCACCGACATGAGTTTTCAGCCGTTGTTGCCAGATGACGACTATGCCATCGAACAACGACTGGAAGCCCTGGTGGCCTGGGTTCGAGGATTTCTGGAAGGCATGGCGCTGGCGGCCGGCGCTTCCCTTGGCCAGGCTCCGGATGAGATCCGGGAGCTGATCGAGGATATGGTGGCCATCAGCCAGCTGTCGGAGGACGAAGAACCCGACGACGAAAGTGAACAGCAACTGCTTGAAATTACCGAGTACGTGCGCCTTGGCGCGCTGGCGGTGTTCACCGAGTTCAATGAGCCGGAGAAGCCGGCAGGCGATTCGCCCACCCTGCACTGATCAGGAGCTATCATGGCTGTGACCATTCCCGTGAAAGAGTTTGCCGAGCGCCGTCGCAAGTTGATGGACCGGATGGCCCCGGACAGCATCGCCATTCTGCCTGCGGCGCCGGAGCGGGTGCGTAACCGCGATGTGTTACACCCGTTTCGCCAGGACAGCGATTTCCAGTATCTGACCGGCTTCGGCGAGCCCGAAGCGGTGTTGGCCCTGATTCCAGGCCGCGAGCATGGTGAAGCGGTTCTGTTCTGCAAGGAGCGGAATCCGGAGAAAGAGCTCTGGGATGGTTTTCTGGTGGGCCCTGAGGGCGCCATCGAACGTTACGGCTTCGACGATGCTTTCCCCATTGCGGATATCGACGATATTCTGCCCGGCATGATTGAAGGCCGCAGCCGGGTCTACTATCCGCTGGGCAAGGATCCGGCATTCGATAACCGGGTGATGGACTGGCTCAAGGTGATTCGCAGCAAGGTTCGTTCCGGAGCGCACCCCCCTGGGGAACTGGTGGCGCTGGAGCACCTGCTGCATGATATGCGGCTGTACAAGAGTGCTGCCGAAATCAAAGTGATGGCAAAGGCCGGCCAGATCAGTGCCGAGGCCCACTGCCGGGCCATGAAGCGGGCTCGTCAGGGCGGGTATGAGTACAATCTTGAAGCTGAACTGATTCATACCTTTATGGAGCATGGTGCGCGCTCTACCGCTTATCCCTCCATCGTAGGTGGTGGTGCCAACGGCTGCATCCTGCACTACATCGAAAATGCGGCACCGCTGAAAGACGGCGACCTGGTACTGATAGACGCGGGTTGTGAGCTGGAATGCTACGCCTCGGACATCACCCGCACCTTCCCGGTCAGCGGCAAGTTCAGCCCGGAACAGAAGGCGCTTTACGAAGTGGTGTTGGCGGCCCAGTACGCGGCGATCGATGCGGTGAAGCCGGACAATCACTGGAACCAGCCCCATGAAGCGGCGCTGAGGGTGCTGACCCAGGGCCTGATCGATCTGGGCCTGCTCGCAGGCACCCTGGACGATGCTCTGGCCAACGAATCCTACAAACCTTTCTTTATGCACCGCACTGGTCACTGGCTGGGGCTGGATGTCCATGATGTTGGTGATTACAAGGTCGGCGATGCCTGGCGGGTACTGGAGCCGGGGATGGCGTTGACCGTTGAGCCAGGGCTGTATATTGCGCCCGACAATGCCGACGTCGAGCCGCGCTGGCGGGGTATTGGCATCCGTATTGAAGACGATGTGGTGGTCACCAAAGAGGGTTGCCGAAACCTGACCGAGGGCGTGCCGAAGACCATTGCCGATATTGAAGCTCTGATGGCGGACTGATTCAGTGAATACCGAGCGCGTGGATACTGACCTGATCATTGCCGGTGGCGGCCTGGCCGGGGCAACTCTGGCCCTGGCCCTGTCGCGCCTGGTGCCGGAACTGAAGGTAACGGTAGTTGAGGCGTTTCCGCTGTCGCCAGAGGCGTTGCCGGAGGATTACCAGCCCAGCTATGACAGCCGGTCGACGGCACTGGCCTGGGGCTCGCGCCTGATCTTTGATCACTTGGGGCTGTGGCCACAGTTGTCTGAGCACGCCACCCCGATCCGCCACATTCATGTCTCTGACCGGGGTCGTTTTGGCGCTACCCGTCTGCATGCCAACGAACACGGCCAGGATGCCCTGGGTTATGTGGCAGACAACCGCTGGATGGGCCTGTGCCTGATGCGGGCTTTGCTTGATACCAGAGTAAGCTGGCAGGCGCCGGCTCAGGTGGAAGGCATGAAGCCCGTGGCTGGCGGTGTCCGGGTGGCCATCCGTAAGGATGGCGCTCAGAAGGAACTGACCGCTCGTTGTCTGGTGATCGCCGATGGCGGGCGTTCCGGGCTGCGGGAGAAGCTGGGCTTCGTTGCCCGCACCGAAGCCTATGGTCAGAACGCGCTGATTGCCAATGTCTCCACCAGCGACAGCCACCAGTTTACGGCTTATGAACGTTTTACCGAGGCCGGCCCCATGGCGCTGTTGCCCCATGGTTCACCGGAGCGGGCGGGGCATCAATCGGCCCTGGTCTGGACCCTGAAAGACGAGGCACTGGCCGAGACCCTGTCACTGTCGGATGAAAAGAAATGCCAGAAACTACAGGAACGGTTCGGTTGGCGCCTTGGGCGTTTTACCCACATTGGCCAGTGCCATCATTATCCCCTGAATCTGACCACGATAGATGAACCCGCCCGCCCGGGGGTTGTGCTGGTTGGTAATGCCGCTCATGCCCTGCACCCGGTGGCTGGCCAGGGCTTTAACCTGGCACTCAGAGGATTGATGACCCTGGTGGAACAGTTTCGTCGGGCGGTTGATGAAGGGATTTCCATTGGTGAACTTTCGGTACTGGGGCGTTACCAGCAACTGCATCGGCAGGACTGGCAGCAGACAGTGCAGTTCTCCGATTCCCTGATCCGGATATTTGGGCAGCCGCTGGCGCCCGTTGCCGCGGCCCGGGATGCAGGGCTGGTGGGGCTGGATTTGTTGCCGGGGGCCAAGCGCTGGTTCGCCCGCAAAGCCATGGGCACCGGTGGGCGCAAGCCGCTGGTAGGCTCCGGATTGTCATCTTTCGAGGCGGAAAAACATGACAGGTGAGTCGGTGGGTGCGGCGTGTTTTGACATTCTGGTGGTTGGTGGCGGAATGGTCGGCTCGGCCCTGGCTCTGGGGTTGTCTCGGCAAGGCTGGAATACCGGGCTGGTGGAAGGAGCCCGGGTTCAGGATCTGTTGGCCCCGGGAGAGACCGCCAGTCATACCGATGACTTCGAGCCCCGGGTCAGCGCCATCTCCCTGGCCAGTGAGCAGCTGCTGGATCGTCTAGGGGCCTGGCGTCATGTCCACGCTGGCAGGCATTGCGGCTATCGTGGCATGACGGTCTGGGATGCCGACGGCACCGGTCGCATTCACTTCGATGCGGCTGAACTTCATGCTGATACCCTGGGTACCATTGTTGAGAACCGGTCGATTGTCCGCGCTTTGTTTACCGAGCTGGCGGACAGTAACGTTACGGTGATGGATGGTGTGCGTGTGCAGGGCTGGAGTGCCGGAGCCGGCATCCAGTTGGACGATGGCCGAACGCTGTCCGCCAAACTGGTGGTCGGGGCCGATGGTGCCCAGTCGCGGCTGCGCCAGTGGTCGGGACTGGCTACCCGGGAATGGGATTACGATCAGCAAGCCATTGTGTGCACCGTCCGTACCCGGCAGCCGCACCAGTACACTGCGTGGCAGCGTTTTTCGCCCACCGGGCCGCTGGCGTTTTTGCCGTTGTTGACGGAGTCTGGAGACGAGCACTATTGCTCTATCGTCTGGTCACAGGATACGGCGGAAGCCCGCCGCCTGATGGCGTTGGAGACCGAGCAATTCCGGTTGGAGCTGGAGCGGGCGATTGAGCAGCAGCTCGGGGTTATCGAATCCGTTTCGCGCCGCTTTGCGTTTCCGCTGCGTCAGCGTCATGCCAAGGAGTATGTTGCCGACGGCCTGGCACTGGTGGGCGATGCTGCCCACACCATTCACCCGCTCGCCGGCCAGGGTGCAAACCTCGGCTATGGCGATGTGTCGGCCCTCCTGGACGAGCTGGGACGGGCCAAAGAACTGGCACTTTCGCCGGCAGACCAGACCGTATTGGCTCGTTATCAGCGCCGCCGTAAAGGCGAGAACCTGGCGATGATGGCGGCCATGGAGGGCTTCAAGCAGTTGTTTGCCAGGGATGAGCTGGCCATCCGGTGGTTGCGCAATACCGGTATGCGCTGGCTGGACAACCTGGCGCCGCTGAAGAACCGCATTGCCGCCGAGGCTATGGGTATAAAACGCTAACGGTTGTCCATTCTGAGTCGCCGGAACTGTTTTCCGGCGGCCTGTTTTCGTAAACTCCTCGCCTTCGTGTTCAATTTGCAAAGGAACTGTCTATGGCCGGCTCCAGCCTGCTCGTATTACTTGATGACATTGCTGCCGTACTGGATGACGTGGCGGTGATGACCAAAGCTGCTACCAAGAAAACCGCCGGTGTGCTGGGCGATGACCTGGCGTTGAATGCGCAGCAGGTCACCGGTGTTCGACCTGCCCGGGAAATCCCGGTGGTGTGGGCGGTCGCCAAGGGTTCGCTTATTAACAAGGCCATTCTGGTGCCGGCGGCACTGGCCATCAGCTTTTTTGTACCCTGGCTCATTACCCCGCTGTTGATGCTCGGTGGTGCCTTCCTTTGCTTTGAGGGGGCCGAGAAGCTGGTTCACAAGTTCCTGCACAAAGAGCAGGAAGAAAAGCACCGGCAAGAGCTGCGGGAGGCTCTGAAAAAGCCGGAGGTGGACCTTAAAGCGGTTGAGAAAGACAAGATCAAGGGCGCTGTCAGGACCGACTTTATTCTCTCCGCCGAAATCATCGCCATCACGTTAGGAACCGTGGCAGACAAGAGCTTCGGAATGCAGTTTGCGGTGCTGACCGTCGTGGCGTTGATGGTGACCGTCGGTGTGTATGGGCTGGTGGCGGGTATTGTGAAGCTGGACGACGCCGGCCTTTACCTTAGCCAGAAAGCCAGTGCCTTCGCTCAGAAGCTGGGGCAGGGCATTCTGTGGCTGGCGCCCTGGATGATGAAAACTCTGTCGGTACTGGGCACCATTGCAATGTTCCTGGTGGGCGGAGGTATTCTGACCCATGGTATACCGGCGGTGTACGGGGCCATTCACCATGCGGCCGGAATGATTTCTTCAGTGCCGGAAGTGCTGGTCACCACGGTCGGGGATGGCCTGTTTGGCCTGCTGGCCGGTGCTATTCTGGTTCTTGTTATTACGCCCGTTGCGAAGCTTTGGGAGCGCCGGGCGGCGTAATCCGTGGCGGGGCCGGCCTGTTCACAGGCAGGCGTCAAACAGCCGGCTGATCAGCACTGGTACTGCGGTTTCAACCCGAAGAATCCTCGGGCCCAGATGCACGCTCTGGCAGCCGGCTTCCTCCAGCTTGCCGACTTCGTAATCGGTAAAGCCCCCTTCCGGACCAATGCACAGGGCGGCCGGCTCATTGAGGTGGGTGGGGCACGGCGCCGCCATGCCCGGATGCGCCACCAGTGCCCGTTTGCCCTCTAGCAGTGTCGGTAGTTCATCCTCGACAAAGGGTTTAAACAGCTTGCGGATATGGACCTGAGGCATCAACGTGTCTTTGGCCTGTTCCAAGCCCAGGGTCAGGTTCTCTCTCAGATGATCCTCGGTGAGCCAGGGCGTTTGCCAGAAACTCTTTTCCACCTTGTAGCTGTTGATCAGCCAAAGATCCTTCACACCCAGAGAAGCGCAGGTCTGCAGTACCCGCCGGAACATCTTGGGCCGGGGCATAGCCAGTATCAGCGTGAGCGGTAAGGGGGCAGGGGGTTGCTGATCCAGGGTTACCAGCAATTCGGCCTCGGTCTCTGTCATTGACAGCACTTCACCATGGCCCATCAGGCCGTTTACCCGGCCAGCCGGTATGCGATGGCCGGTGCCGGCTTTAAGCACCGTTTTCAGGTGCTCCAGCCGACGGCCGCGGAGACGCACCCGGTCCGGGGCGACGAAGTCTTCCTCAAACAGCAGGGCCAGATTCATCAGGCTTCGGGCTCTTCTCCGTCGGCCTCTTCCCGTTCCCGGTAGGCAAGGCGACCAAAGATGATGCCGAACTCGAACAGAATCCACATGGGCACGGCCAGGAGCGTCTGGGAGATGATATCTGGTGGGGTCAGCAGCATGCCGATGATGAAACAGGCCACGACCACATAGGGGCGCTTGGCGGCCAGGTCTTGCGGCGTGGTGGCGCCGGTCAGAATCAGCAGTACCGTCGCAATGGGGATTTCAAACGCAATACCGAAGGCAAAAAACATCTTGAGCACGAAGTTCAGATAACTGCTGATGTCAGGCAGTTCGACAATGCCCTCCGGGCCGATGGCGGTAAAGAAACCGAACACCAGCGGAAAGACCACGAAATAGGCGAAAGCCGCGCCAGCGTAGAACAACAGCACGGAAGTAAACAACAGCGGGAAGGCCAGGCGCTTTTCATGGGCATAGAGCCCGGGCGCCACAAAACTCCAGAGCTGGTAGAGAATGATCGGAATGGCGACAAATACCGCCAGAACCAGCGCCAGCTTCAGGGGCGCAAAGAAAGGCGAGGTGATGTCGGTGGCGATCATGGTCTGGCCGACCGGCAAAAGTTCGCGCAACGGCTGGGATAACAGCAGGTAGAGCTCGTTGGCAAATGGATAGATGACGGCGAAACAGATAATCACCGCCAACACCATTTTCAGTAGCCGGTTGCGTAGCTCGAGCAAATGCTCGATCAGGGGCATTTCCTGCTGTTCAGACGATGTCTGCTGGCCGTCTTGGGTGGCGCTCATGAATGCTTGTCCGAGGGGCTGGTCGGTGAGGATTCACTGGGTTGATCGCTGGCCGCCGTCTCATCCCTGACGGGTTCATGCGGAGGTTCGGGCTGTTCGCCCGCCTCCGGAGAGGGGGGCGTAACCCGCCGGGTTGCCGGTGCCGGCCTGGGCTTGCGGGTCTGATCGTCCGGCAGGATCATGTGCTCGTACTTTTTCGCCTCATCCAGGGCGCCGCGCACGGTCTTCTCCACATCGTCCAGGCCCACATCACCCGCCTTGCGCAGCTCCTCCCGGAGTTCTTCGGCCTTCAACTGCCGGTCCAGTTCACTGGTGAACTGGCTGACCATGCGCCGGGCGCCACCGATCCAGCGGCCAGCCGCCCGCGCCGCTGTCGGCAAACGCTCCGGGCCCAGCACGAGCAATGCAATCACGCCGCAGATCAGCAGCTCTAGAAAGCCGATGTCGAACATTCAGGGGGTGCTCAGCCTTGCTTTTCTTTGGGCTTGTCTTCCGCCTGGGCTTGTTGCTCGGCGTTCTGTTTTTCCAGCGGTTGCTGTTCGGCGTTCTTCTCTTCCTCGTCGCTCATGGATTTTTTGAATCCACGGATGGCGCCGCCGAGATCGCTGCCGATGTTCCGGAGTTTCTTGGTTCCGAATAACAGGATGACGATGCCAAGTACGATAAGAAGTTGCCAGATGCTGATACCCATGAGGGTTCCTCGTTCAAATGTTGCTGTTGCATGACATTGTACGCCAACCGCTACCCCTTGCGGAAATACCCCTTGGGGGTACTCCTTTACGGATTCCGGGAGGCTTTTTCTTCCAGGCCTGACAGGTCGAAGCGACTGGCCAGTTCATCCAGAACATCCTTCGGCCCCAGGCCTAACCGTGACAGCATCACCAGGCTGTGAAACCAGAGGTCGGCCGTCTCGTACACCAGGTCCCGGGTTTCGCCGGAATGCTCTGCATCCTTGGCGGCCAGCAGCGTCTCGGTGCACTCTTCGCCCACCTTCTCCAGTATCTTGTTCAGCCCCTTGGCATGCAGGCTGGCGACGTAGGACGTGTCGGGATCCGCGTCTTTGCGGGCTTCCAGTACCTGTGCCAGTCGTTCCAGTACATCACTCACGGTGTCTGCTCCTCAGTTGCTGCCGTAGATGGTATTCGGGTCTTTGAGAACCGGATCGGCGCTCACCCACTGACCATCTTTCAGGGTTCGGTAAAAACAGCTTCGCCGGCCAGTATGGCAGGCAATGCCGCCTTTTTGTTCCACTTTCAGCAGCACCACATCGGCATCGCAATCGAGCCTGATATCCCGGAGCACCTGCTGGTGCCCGGAGCTCTCGCCCTTGCGCCAGAGTTTGCCACGGGAACGGGACCAGTAAACCGCCTGACCTTCCTCAACCGTGAGCCGGAGAGATTCCCGGTTCATCCAGGCCATCATCAGGATATCGCCATTATTGGCGTCCTGGGCAATGGCCGGCACCAGACCGTCTTCTGTCCATTGGATCTCGTCGAGCCAGTCAGGCTGTACGACGTTAGCGGGAGAATCTTGCATTTTTATGAATCCTGAATCTTTGATGGTTCAGCGACTGCCCCGGAGCATGACGCCTGCCGCTCCGGCAAGCAAGACCCAGCTCCAGAACGGCAGATCGGCCAGCCACTGCCCGGCGTGGGGCTGGCTGCCCACCAGGGCCGCGCCTGCCAGAACCAGGGCGATGAAGCCCCGGCGCCAACGGCGTTCGCTGCGCATTTGCTGCTCTTTCATCAGCGCCAGGGTTGCCCGGTTTTGCGCTTCGATGGGGCCGCTGGAGCGTATCTGTAGTAGTGCGTCGTGAACCAACTGGGGCATCTCTGGCGATTGCTCGAGCCATGATGGCAGGTGGTTCTGCAGAGACTTGATCAGGCCGGACGGACCGATGCGTTTACGCATCCAGTCTTCCAGAAACGGCTGGGCGGTACTCCACAGATCCAGGTCCGGATAGAGCTGGCGGCCAAGGCCTTCGACATTGAGCAGGGTTTTCTGTAACAGCACAAGTTGTGGCTGCACTTCCATGTTGAAGCGCCGAGCGGTCTGGAACAGGCGTAACAGGAAGTGACCAAAGGAAATATCCTTCAGGGGGCGCTCGAAGATGGGTTCGCACACCGTCCGAATGGCGGCCTCAAACTCGTTGACGCGGGTTTCCGGCGGAACCCAGCCAGACTGGATGTGCAGTTGCGCTACCTGGCGGTAATCCCGGCGGAAGAAGGCCAACAGGTTACGGGCGAGATAGCTCTGGTCGTCGGGGGCCAGAGTGCCGACGATACCGAAGTCGATGGCAATGTACTTCGGGTCGGCGGGATTGCTGACATCGACAAAGATATTGCCCGGATGCATGTCAGCATGGAAAAAGCTGTCACGGAATACCTGGGTAAAGAAGATCTCCACCCCTTTTTCCGCCAGCACCCTCATGTTGACGCCCGCCTTTTCAAGGGCGGGTACATCGGCAATGGGAATGCCATGAATGCGTTCCATCACCAGCACCGATTTGCGGGTGTAGTCCCAGTCGATAAAGGGGATGTAGATCAGCGGGGAGTTCTCAAAATTCCGGCGCAACTGGCTGGCGTTGGCGGCTTCCCGTTGCAGATCCAGTTCGTCGTGGATGGTGGAGTCATAGTCTGCCACCACCTCCACGGGGTGCAGGCGCTTACCCTCAGACCAGTACTTTTCGAGCAGGCCGGCCATCAGGTACATCAGGCCCAGATCCTGGCGGATGACTTTTTCGATGCCGGGGCGCAAAACCTTGACCACCACCTTCTGGCCGTTGGGTAGGGTTGCGGCGTGCACTTGAGCCACCGACGCCGAGGCCATGGGGTCTGGACTGAACTCGGCAAACAGTTCCGAGACGGGCGCACCCAACGATTTCTCGATAATGCCTCGGGCCTGTTCACTGGGGAACGGTGGAACCCGATCCTGTAGCTGTTTCAGGGATTCGGCCATGTCATCCGGCAATAGATCCCGGCGCGTGGAGAGAATCTGTCCGAACTTGACGAAAACCGGGCCCAGCTCTTCCAGGGCCAGGCGCAGGCGGTCGCCCCGGCTCAGTTTTGGCTGCGGGAACAGGTGCCAGGGTGCCAGCAGAAAAAAGATTTTCAGCGGTGTGGGCAGTTCAGACAAGGGCAGAAACGTGTCCAGCCGGTAGCGGCAGAATACCCAGGCAATTCGGAACAGGCGTTGCAGGCGGGTCACAGGGTCTCCGTATTGTTATCGCTGCCGGGTGCTTGCAGTTGCTTCAGCCGAGCCTCCAGGCGTTCGGTGCGCAGGCTCAGCTCATCGATATCCTGAAAGGTGGCCTCCAGCTCCCGCCGGCCGGGCAGAGTGCGGCTCTCTTCGTGGACATATTCCTCCACATTGGCGTTCATGGTGCTGAACGCCTGGCGGCTCCATTTGACCGCCTGGCGGATGCGTTTGCCGATGAAATGGGCCGGCACATCGCCCAGGTGGTTTGCCATGGCCGCTTCCCAATCCGGTTGCAGCTGGTTCAGGGCGCGCTGTAGCTGGTGGGCCAGGGCGGTGTCGCCCTCCACCGTCAGGCGTTCGTCGGCAAATACCCGGTCATCGCCCAGTGCCAGGGCGGCAAAGGCGACCGGTCGCCCGGTGATGATTAACACCGGTTGCGGATCCGGCTGGCTGCGAACCTGCACCCGTTCGCCAACGCGATTCAGGGTCCAGTGCATGGTGACCGGGGCCGTAACGGTGAACTGAACCGGCCCGCCCAAGGCACCCAGCAAGGCGCGCTGGCCCGCCGGGTCCAGTGTCAGCGCCCGGTTCAGGGCGCCCTCTATAATGGCGCCTGTCGCAGACAGCAGGGTCGGGCCGGGGAACATCAGGGCTTGATTCCCACGTGCAGGGCCACGATGCCGCCGGTCATGTTGTAGTACTTGCAGTTCACCAGGCCGGCGGTTTCCATCATGCCCTTCAGGGTTTCCTGATCCGGATGCATGCGGATGGACTCGGCCAGGTACTTATAGCTCTCGCTGTCCCCGGCAATCAGCTGGCCCATCAGGGGCAGGGCGGTGAAAGAATAGGTGTCGTAGGCCTTGCTCAGCAGCGGGTTGGTGGGCTTGGAGAATTCCAGCACCATCAGCTTGCCGCCCGGCTTAAGTACCCGGGCCATATCCCGCAGGGCCTGATCCTTGTCGGTCACATTGCGCAGGCCGAAAGCAATAGACACCGCCTGGAAACTGTTGTCCGGGAACGGCAGGTGTTCGGCATCGGCCTGTACGTATTCGATGTTGCCGGCGTAACCCCGGTCGGTCAGGCGGCTGCGACCCACCTGCAGCATGGAGGCGTTGATATCGGCCAGCACCACTTTGCCGGACGGGCCCACCAGATCGGAAAACTTCATGGTCAGGTCGCCGGTACCGCCGGCAATGTCCAACACCTGATGGCCCGGGCGTACGCCGCTCAATTCAATAGTAAAGCGCTTCCACAGGCGGTGAATGCCCATGGACATCAGGTCGTTCATGAGGTCGTACTTGCCGGCGACACTGTGGAAAACCTGGGCCACCTGACCGGCCTTCTGGCTTTTCGGCACATTGCGAAAGCCGAAGTGGGTAACGTCGTCCTGGCCGTTGCCTTGGGTGCCCGGTGCTTGCTGCTCGCTCATGGAAGTTGGTCCTGTCAGAATCTAAGCCCTGTATTCTAACCTTTGAGGGGTTGGCTACAAGTTTATTGCCGGCTTACACTGTAAAACCGTTTCCAAATCACTGAGAAAACTGATTCATGTCTGTTATCGATATCCATCGCGCCCATTCCCTGGACAAGGAGCACGCCCGCGAGGCGGCCGAAACCCTGGCCAAGGACTTGTCCAAACAATTCGATGTCAATTACCAGTGGGAAGGCGATCTGCTGAAGTTCAAACGCAGCGGTGTCAAAGGGCAACTGGATATTTCCGAGAACGACCTGCATATCCGACTGGAGCTGGGGTTGATGCTTCGGCCCTTCAAATCCCGCATTGAGCAGGAGATTCACTCCCAGCTGGACCAGCTCATCCAGGCCTGAATCCCGCTACAGGTCATCCGGCAGGGAGAAAGGGGTCGGGTGGCCCGCCAGAATGTTGTCCATCACTCGTTGTTCCCGGCTGAGCAGGCGATCAATCAGCCGATCGACCCGATTCATTTTCCGAAAGGCGCTGTAGCCCCGGTGCAGAAAGCTGTGCAGATCACCCAGGTCGGCCATCTCGGCCGGACCGCGGGTCATGGACAGTAGCCAACCGAGGGTGCGGTTGCGAACGTAGCGATCCAGTTCCTGTCCGGTTTCCGCTACCAGAGCCAGTTGTCGCTCGCGAATTGCAAGCTGTTTGCTGGCGCGATAAGCCTCGCAGTAACGCTCATCATCAAGACCTGTTGCCGAAAAGCCCTGCTGCGCAAGTATCTCTGCCAGCTCAAGATCGAGGCTCTGGGTAATCAGGTTGAGCTCGACCAGGCCGGCAAAGGTGGCCAGCAGGTGGTCGGGAAGCCATTTCACCATTTTCGGGAACACCCGGTCGATGTTGTCATCACGGCGGGTCATGCCGGCAGGGGCATAGAGGTCGGTCAGCAGAAATTCCAGGCCGGTGTGGTAGCCCGGGTGACGGTATAAATCCTGGTGCGTGTTTTTCAGCCGCTCTGCCTGCCAGTCTGCCACCTGGTGGGCCTCGTCCCGCAGGGGGTGCCCGGCCTTGTGTTGGCGGAAATCGTGGTATTCCAGCAGCAGGCGTTTCAGGCGGTGGGCGTTCTCCGTGTGCACATCCGTGGCAACCAGCCGCTCACGATACATTAAAGGCTCCAATCAACCGGGCAGAAAAGCGCCAGTTTAACGAAGCCTTGGGTGTGACGCACCTGCCCGTTTGCGTTGAATTCAGCCTTGGGCCGCAGCCTCGAGGGTTTCCAGGCCTGGCACCCATTCCTTGCTGTCCAGCGTGATGAAGTGGCTGGGGGCTTCGGTTTCGACAATGCGCATGGTGGTGGGGCTGGTGCGAGCGCTGGCCAGCATGGCCTGGCGATCCAGTATTCGGTCGGTGGCCGGTATCAGGAAAGTCCCATGGCGTACATGGCGATACACCGAGGTGTCGGTACGCGCCATCCACTCCATGATGTTCTCTATGTTGCGAACAATGGTCAGGTGGTCTTTGGTGGCGTAGAACAGTTTGCTCAACAATTGGCGTTTGCGCGGATTCATCTTGCCAAAGAAGGTCTGACCATAGGCCGACTGGGGGGCGCTGTTGATCAGACGAATCAACCAGGGCCACATGCCATGGCTGACCGGCTCCAGCAATGTGGTTACCAGCGCATGCAGTTTGCCCTGGGGTAAAACCGGCGCTTCCAGTACCACTTCCACGTTTTCGTAAAGCTCCGGCCACTGCCGGATGGCCTCCAGAATAACCGCACCACCCCGGGAGTGGCCATGGATCCGGATATTCTCGGTGCTGGGCAGGTTCTGCAACGACTGATTCAGGATACAGGCATCGTATTCGATGGTGCCTTCCAGGTGCTTGATGGGCACTTCCCAGGCCGGATTCTCAGGTGTCACACCGTTCACCGGGATGTGATAGTTGCTGCAGGTGAGCAGAATCAGTTCGGTGGTGGGGCCATCGTAGGCCTGGGTGAAGTAACAGTGATTTTCTAGAAAACCATGTACGCCAATCACGGTGTGCGCTGCTGTGCCACTGTGATTTCGAACAGACACCGCACCCCGGCCCACGCGGTAAACCCGGCCGGAAAACATTTCGGAATAGGCGCTTTCGATCGGTTTGATCAGCTTGCGAACATGACTGGCTTTCATGATTCTTCTCCCTCCGGCCGCTTTTCGTTGTGTTATTGGTTTTGCTGAGCCGGTATGACATTTGTACCGTGAATGCCGAACGGGTTTAGTGGCGCCAGTGCCTTAAAAAATGGTGTGTTGGGGCCAATTGGCCGATCCGGGACACGGTTTTATAACCATGGCACTGGGCCATATAACCAGTATAGGACCGAACAGTTACTCACGTGTAATTTTTTGTAACTGCGCGCGGGGCGTCCGAGGATGGAGCCGCTATCCGGACTCTGGCACAATGCCGGATTGGTTTTCTTTCATACAGGCACGCTATTGATCGGGGATAATCGGGTTTGAGCCAGGAGCAATCGCATCTCATGCTGCCTTCGGATTCAGCCTGGCTGGCTCTGGAACGGCCCGAAAACCCGATGACCATCACCATCATGCTGAGGGTCGACGGGCTGACGCCGACCCGTTTCCGGGAGTTTCTGGAGGTATACTGGCTGGCCTGGGAGCGGTTCCGTTGTCGCCCGGTATGGCGTGCCCCCGCCTGGTATTGGGAAAAAGACCTGACCTTCTCCGCGCCCCAGCATCTTGACGTGGCGCTGGACCGGTTCGAGCCGGAACAGTTGCAGGACTGGGTCTCGGAGCGCCTGAACGAGCCCTTACCGCTGTATCGTCCACGCTGGAAATTCTGGTTGGCCCCCAACGCACAGGGTGGTGCCGCGTTAGTCTTGAGACTGCATCACTGTTACGCCGATGGTTTGTCCCTGCTGGGTATTTTTGACCGCCTGTGCCCGGCATCGCCGCGCCAGTACCCGGCCGTTTATGGATCAACGGAGGAGCCCCGCGCAGGAGCCTGGATGGCGGCTGCCCAAAGCTGGCTGGAAGCCCGGATGGCAGAGGCGCTTCCGGCTGTCTCAGGTTCTGTCGATGCGCCATCAACGCCAGGCACTGGCAAGAGCATGGCAGGCCGTGCTCTGGAAAACAGTCTGCGCTTGGTGCACGAATTCAGTGAGTTTCTGGTGACCCCAGAGGACTCTCCATCTGAGTTGAAACGCTCGCTACTCGGCCGACGCAGCTGCCGCTGGTCCTCCCCGATACCTCTGTCCCGCTTCCGCACCATTGCCCGGGCAACCAGTACAACCATCAACGATGTCCTGCTCGCCTGCGTGGCGGCGGCAGTCAAGCCCCGACTGGGTATGACCCCGGAGCAACTGGATGAGACGGTGATGCACGCGGCCGTGCCGGTCGACATCCGGGCTCGCCTGCCCGACGGCGTGCGGCCGGAAGAGGGCGAGCCCGGTAACTGCTTCGGCACGGTGTTCGTGCCTTTGCCGGTGGATGGAGAGAGTGCCCTGGAGCGGTTGTTCCGGATCAAGCATGAAACCCGGAAACTGAAGAAAAGCTGGCAGCCTGGCCTGGCCTGGGGCCTCACTGCCTGCGCCTCCCTGCTGCCGGATGTCGGCCGCAAACCCCTGGCCGACCTGTTCTTCCGCAAGGCCTCGGCCGTGGTTTCCAACGTACCGGGCACCCCGGAAACCCGTTACCTGGCCGGTTGCCCCATTACCGAGCAGATGTTCTGGGTACCCCAGGCCGGGGATATCGGCCTGGGTGTGAGCATTGTCAGCTATGCCGGGCAGGTGCAGTTTGGTGTGGTTGCAGATGAGGCGGTGATGGCGGATCCTGCGGCATTTCTGGAGGATTGCCTGGCGGAACTGGATCAGCTGGACTGACCATACGACCATTGGCTTAGCCGATTCTTGCTGCGACTGTCTGCAAACCTTCCGGATTGGGTCTACCTTTGTTGTGTTAACGCAAAAGGCTGCGTTGCCCTGCGACAAACACAACAAAGAGGCAGAAGTCATGATCTATGCACAACCCGGACAAGAAGGCTCCGTTGTTTCCTTTAAATCCCGTTATGAAAACTACATTGGCGGCGAGTGGGTGGCGCCTGTAAAAGGCCAGTACTTCGACAACATCACCCCGGTCACCGGCGCTGTGTTCTGTGAAGTACCCCGTTCGACTGCCGAGGATATTGACCTGGCACTGGACGCCGCCCACAAGGCTGCACCGGCCTGGGGCAAGACATCCCCTACAGAACGATCCAACATCCTGCTGAAAATTGCTGATCGCATCGAGGCCAATCTCGAAAAGCTGGCCGTGGCGGAGACCTGGGACAACGGCAAAGCGGTTCGTGAAACATTGAATGCCGATGTCCCGCTGGCGGCCGACCACTTACGGTATTTCGCTGGTTGTATCCGGGCGCAGGAAGGGCACATGAGTGAGATTGATCACAACACCGTTGCTTATCATTTCCACGAGCCGCTGGGTGTTGTCGGTCAGATTATTCCCTGGAACTTTCCGCTGCTGATGGCCGCCTGGAAACTGGGTCCGTGTCTGGCCTCCGGTAACTGCACGGTGCTTAAGCCAGCCGAGCAAACACCGGCCAGTATTCTGGTGTTGATGGACATTATCGGTGATTTGCTGCCACCGGGTGTGATCAACATTGTGAACGGCTACGGCATTGAAGCGGGACAGGCTTTGGCGACCAGCAAGCGCATTGCCAAAATCGCCTTTACCGGGTCAACGCCAGTGGGTTCCCACATTCTTAAGTGCGCGGCGGAAAACATCATTCCTTCGACGGTTGAGCTGGGCGGTAAGTCCCCGAATATTTACTTCTCGGACGTTATGAAAGCGGAGCCGGAGTTCGTCGACAAATGTGTTGAAGGTCTGGTGTTGGCCTTCTTCAACCAGGGTGAGATCTGCACCTGTCCGTCCCGAGCTCTGGTTCAGGAGGATATGTTCGAAGAGTTCATGCAAAAAGTGGTTGAACGCACTAAATCCATCAAACGCGGCAACCCTCTGGATACCGACGTTCAGGTGGGGGCTCAGGCTTCCAAAGAGCAGTTCGATAAAATCATGTCGTATATGGAAATCGGTCGCCAGGAGGGCGCGGTGGTGCTGACCGGCGGTGACCGTGAGCATCTGGAAGGCGAGTTCAACAACGGCTTCTACATCCAGCCGACCTTGTTCAAGGGCGACAACAAGATGCGTGTGTTCCAGGAAGAAATCTTTGGGCCGGTGGTGGGTGTCACCACCTTCAAGACCGAGGAAGAAGCCCTGGCCATTGCCAACGACACCGAGTTCGGCCTGGGTGCCGGCGTGTGGACCCGCGATACCAACCTGGCCTACCGCATGGGCCGCAACATCCAGGCCGGCCGGGTCTGGATGAACTGTTACCACGCTTACCCGGCTCACGCCGCGTTCGGTGGTTACAAGAAATCCGGTATTGGCCGGGAAAACCACAAGATGGCGCTGGAGCACTACCAGCAGACCAAGTGTATGTTGACCAGCTACGACACCAACCCTCTCGGGTTCTTCTGAATAAAGTAGGTGCGCGGCCGCGGGTTTCCGTGGCCGCTTTGTTCGTCCAACTTTATATTTTGTAGACACCTGGTTTATATTTTGTAGACACCTGGTCTAATTTTTGGGATGTTAATTAGACGATCGGTCTAATTAAGGGTGATGGATGAATCAGCTACCAGTAAAGCGCCGACGGGGCAGACCGCCCAAATTCTCGGCAGCGAGTTATCAGAACACCCGGGATGCCTTGATTCAGGTGGGCCTGGGGGTGCTGACAGAGAAGGGCTACTCCTACACCGGCATAGACGAAATCCTGCGCCAGGCGGGCGTGCCCAAGGGCTCCTTCTATCATTACTTCGACAACAAGGAAGCCTTCGGCAGGGCCCTGATTGAGGCTTACGGCCAGTTCTTTGCGAAGAAGCTGGAGCGCTCGTTGTCCGATGCGTCCCTCAGCCCCCTGGCGCGGATTCAGGCCTTTGTGGATGGCGCCAAAGCGGGCATGCAGAAGTTCGATTATCGCCGGGGATGCCTGATTGGCAATCTCGGTCAGGAAATGGCGGCTTTGCCAGAGAGCTTTCGGAGTTTGTTGTGCGCCGTTTTCCGGGACTGGGAGTCGCGGGTTGAGCGGGTTCTCGAAGAAGCTCGCAAGCTTGGTGAAGTGTCCCAGAGTCTGTCCTGCGACCAGATGGCACAATTCTTCTGGACAGGGTGGGAAGGTGCGGTGCTAAGGGCCAAGCTGGAACAATCCCCGGAACCGCTTGACCGATTTGCCCAGGGCTTTATGGCGCTGGTGCGCGGTTCCTGATGACAACCGATCTACTCACGTTCACGAAACAGTGGAGGCAACATGTTCAAAGCAATCCTGATAGAAGGCAGCCGTGGCGACCAGCAGGTGGCGCTGAAATCCGTTGATGAGTCCCAGTTGCCCGAAGGCGATGTGACCGTTGAGGTGGCCTACACCACCCTGAACTACAAAGATGGACTGGCCATTACCGGCCGCGCGCCCATCGCGAAAACCTATCCGATGGTGCCGGGCATTGACCTGGCTGGCGTGGTGACGGAATCGTCCAACCCTGAGTTCAAGGCCGGAGACGAAGTGGTTCTTAATGGCTGGGGCGTGGGCGAGAAGCACTGGGGTGGTCTGG
The DNA here is from genome assembly GCF_000475315.1 of Marinobacter sp. EN3. Lineage (NCBI taxonomy): Bacteria > Pseudomonadati > Pseudomonadota > Gammaproteobacteria > Pseudomonadales > Marinobacteraceae > Marinobacter > Marinobacter sp. EN3. The sequence goes on along the minus strand of NZ_AXCC01000024.1, from coordinate 13,368 downwards.
CCCAGAAAGCACGACTGTCCGGGGACTGGCTGATCCCGCTGCAGGCGCCATTCACGGCCCGTCAGGCCATGGCCATAGGTACCGCGGGGTATACCGCAATGTTGTGCGTGATTGCGCTGGAGAAGCACGGCGTCACACCGGATTCCGGCGACATTCTGGTGACCGGGGCCACTGGCGGAGTCGGCAGCGTAGCCGTCGCCATCCTGGCCAAGCTGGGTTATTCGGTAACGGCAGTGACCGGCCGGCCCGAAGAAGAAGCCTACCTGAAATCTCTGGGTGCCAAACAGATTCTGGATCGGGCCGAGCTGAGCGAGCCCGGTAAGCCGCTGGCTCGTGAAACCTGGGCCGGGGCGGTGGATGTGGCCGGTGGCCAGGTGCTGGCAAACGTCTGTGCCGGCATGAAATACCACGGTGTGGTGGCGGCTTGCGGGCTGGCAGCGGGCATGGATTTCCCGGCGACAGTGGCGCCTTTCATTCTGCGTGGCGTGACCTTGTGTGGCATCGACAGTGTGATGGCGCCGAAAGCAGACCGTTTGCACGCCTGGAAGCGTCTGTCTGAGGATCTGTCCCCTGAGTTGCTGGACAGCATGATCACCGAAGTGGCCTTTGACGACGTCATCGACGCCGCCAGCCGGCTGATGGACGGCAAGATCCGGGGTCGGATTGTGATTCCCGTGGCCGGGTAATTCCGGCCCGTCTCCCTAACGATACAAAGAAACAGAGGACGTACCATGCCAGCACAGAACGAATTGCCCATCAGCCGCTTCCCGGTGCCCGAGCTGGATGCTTTGCCGGAGGATATCCGCAGCCGCATTCTCAAGGTTCAGGAGAAGTCCGGTTTCATCCCCAATGTGTTCCTGGCGTTGGCGCACCGGCCAGCGGAGTTTCGGGCGTTCTTCGATTACCACGATGCCTTGATGGAAAAAGACAGCAACCTCACCAAGGGGGAGCGTGAAATGATTGTGGTGGCTACCAGCAACCTGAACCAGTGCCAGTATTGTGTGGTGGCCCACGGGGCGATTTTGCGGATCCGGGAAAAGAACCCGCTGGTGGCCGATCAGGTGGCCGTGAATTATCGCAAAGCCGATATCACCGAGCGTCAGAAGGCCATGCTGGATTTCGCCGTGAAGGTTTCCCAATCAGCGTACGAAGTCAACGACAGCGATTTTCAAACGCTGCACGAGCATGGCTTCACCGATGAGGATGCCTGGGATATTGCCGGCATCGCGGCCTTCTTCGGCCTGTCCAACCGCATGGCCAATGTCACCAGTATGCGCGCAAACCCCGAGTTCTACTCTCTGGGACGATAGGTGTTAATGGCGCTCTCCCCCGATGCTCTGTAATTTGTAGACGCTCGGGCCTTCGGAGTGTCTACACTTACTGGCAGGCCAACCAGTAGGGAGAGCGTCCATGTCTTCATCAGATAACAGTCTCACTAACCACGAAGTCACCATCTGCCTTGCCGGTGGCGCCGTGCTGGGTCCGTTCAATGCCACTTGGAGCCAGGACTCCGGCGGTGATGTACGAGAGCTGGTGCGCGAGTACGATGCCTTTCTGCAGGGCGAGAAGCAGAGCCGCTTCAAGTTTCACCTGCACGACACCTACACCAATACCGTGCACACACTGATTCTGAATTTTGAGCAGGTGACCGGTATCTGCGACCATGTCCGCCTGAAATCCCATGGTAACGGCACCTGAGGGCCGCTGTGGGAAGCTATCGAGCGTGACGTAAGGAGGATGTGATGACCGAGTTCAGAACTGAAAAAGACAGCCTGGGTGAGGTCCGGGTACCGGACAGTGCGCTCTGGGGCGCGCAGACCCAGCGTGCGGTGGACAATTTTCCGGTCAGCGGGCAGCCGATGCCGCCCGAATTCATTGCCTCTGTGGTTCAGGTTAAACGTGCGGCGGCCCAGGCCAACGCGTCACTGGGCTTGCTGGAGCCGGAGCTGCGTGATGCCATTTGTGACGCCTGCGACCGGTTGCTGAAAGGGGAACATGCGGATCAGTTTCCGGTGGACCGTTACCAGACCGGCTCCGGTACCAGCACCAACATGAACGTGAACGAGGTGATCTCGGCTCTGGCGCGCGAGCAGGGCGTGGAGGTAAATCCCAATGATCACGTCAACATGAGCCAGAGTTCCAACGACGTGATCCCGACTGCGATCCATGTCAGCGCAGTGCTGGCAGTGAAAAGCCGGCTGCTGCCGGCGCTGTCGCATCTCCGGGGAGTGATCTACGGCCGGGAGGCTGAACTGTCCGGGCAGGTGAAGACCGGGCGCACCCATCTGATGGATGCCATGCCGGTGACACTTGGCCAGGAGCTCAGAACCTGGCGGGAGCAGGTCGCGGCGACCGAGCTTCGCCTTGAGCGGGCCATGGAGGACCTGGCGGCACTACCCCAGGGCGGTACCGCGGTAGGTACCGGGGTGAATGCGGCCTCTGAGTTTGCTGGCCAGTTTGTGAAGTTTCTGAAGCAGAATACGGGCTATCCGTTCCGGTCGCTGGAGCACAAGTTTCTGGGGCAGAGTGCGGTTGATGCGCCTGTGGCACTGTCTGCCCAGTTCCGCGGTGTGGCCGTGGTCTTCACCAAGATCGCCAATGATCTGCGCTGGATGAACAGTGGTCCGATCCATGGTCTGGCTGAAATCAGCCTGCCGGCCTTGCAGCCGGGCAGCAGCATCATGCCTGGCAAGGTGAACCCGGTGATACCGGAATCGGTGGCGATGGTGAGTGCCCAGGTGACCGGGCTGGATGCGGCTGTCGCCATGGCGGGCCAGTCCGGCAACTTCCAGTTGAATGTGATGCTGCCACTGGTGGGCGCAAATCTGCTGGATATGTGCGGATTGCTGACCAATGCCTCGAACCTGCTGGCAGACAAGGCCCTGCAAGGGTTCACCGTTAATACCGAAAACCTGAATGCGGGGGTGGGTCGAAACCCGGTTCTGGTGACGGCATTGAACCCTGAAATCGGCTACGCCCTGGCCGCGGATATTGCCAAAGAGGCATACCGTAGCGGGCGCCCGGTTATCGACGTTGCCGAGGAGCGGAGCGGATTGAGCCGCAAACGGCTTGAGGAACTGATGGACCCGCTCAAGCTGACCCGAGGCGGACTGACCTGATCTGGCCGGCTGTTAACAGGGGAAAGCAGAGTGCTGTTGTCGCTTGAGTTGTTTGTCATGCTGGTGCTGGCCAACGGGTCTCCGGTGGTTGTGGCGCGGTTGTTTCATCGGCATGGCAGCTGGCCCCTCGATGGTGGCCGGCTGTGGCGCGATGGCCGACCGCTGCTGGGGCCCAGCAAAACCTGGCGTGGGCTGGTATCCGGCGTTCTGACCTGCGCGCTGTTCGCCCTGTGGGTGGGTCTGGGCTGGTTGTTCGGAGCGCTGTTTGCTTTCCTGTCGCTGTGGGGCGATATGCTCAGCAGTTTCACCAAGCGCCGTATGGGATTGGCTTCCAGCGCCAGGGCGGTCTGGTTGGATCAGCTGCCCGAGGCGCTGTTACCTATGGTGATGGCCTGGTACTGGCTGCCGCTGCCACTGTGGGAGGCGGTCGCCGTTGCCCTTCTGTTCGCATTGTCCAATATGTTGTTCTCTCCGCTGTTTTACCGCCTCGGTATACGTAAACAGCCACACTGAACTCAGGGCCCGCGAGTGAGGGTGTGAATGGTCACTTCCGGAGGGCAGTTCAGACGCACATTCAGGACCGAAGTGCCGGCTCCCGGTGAGGTGTAGCCTTGCATGCCGTTTACCTGCCAGAGCCCGCGGCCAAGGCGCCTCGGGCAATCGGAGTCGAGCGTCAGCGGGATGCCGCCAGGCAAACAGAGTTGCCCACCGTGGGTGTGGCCGCAGAGAAACAGGTCGTAACCGGCATGGGCGGCTTCCCGCCAGATTTCCGGCGTATGACTGAGCAACAGGCTGATTCCCCCTGCGGGTATATCGTCGCCGGCCCGGTGCAGGTTGTGAACCTTGTAGTAGTGGGCATCGTCCACACCGGCCAGGTACAGGCGGCTGTCGCCGCGCTCCAGCGGCACCATTTCATTCATCAGCAGGCGATAGCCCATGTCTTCAAGAGCCGGCACCATTCGTACACTGTCGTGGTTGCCCAGCACGGCATAGGCGTCGCCGTGAATGGCCAGGCGCAGTCTGGCCATACCGTCCAAAGCATCGTCTACAGGGCCCCAGGTGCGTTGGCGGTAATCGCCGGTCAGAACGCACAGATCGTAATCCAGCGGGGCGATTTGCCGTATAACTGCCTGCAGGTTCGCTTCGTCCATATCGACATGCAGGTCGGTCAGGTGAAGGATGCGGAAGCCTTCGAAGGCCGATGGGAGATCGGGCAACACGAAGGTGTTGTGCTCGGTGGTCAGTTTCAAACTGTTGGCCTGAGCCCGGCGTAGCAGGCCCACGGCCTTCAGGCAGAAACGAATCAGTCCCGGAGCGTTGGTCAGGTTTTCCAGATGGAACGAGCGCTTGTCCCGCCCGAACACCCGGGCTTCGGTTTCCCGCTCAATGCCGAGGCGTTGACGGGCATGGACGGGCCCGAGCCTCAGGCTCAGGCGGTAGTGGAGCAGCTCATCCTGATTTTCCGATACGCGAACCCTTGCGGTCATGCTGTTATCCCTGATGCCGAGCGGAACCTTATCAGTGGTTCCTGTCTTAATTATGGTTGTTGCCCTGGGTAGTGCAAATTACAGGTGCTGATTTGGCTTTTCAGTATTGAGACGCCACAATCAGTGATACATTCGACGATGTATAGTGTACGGAGTGGCCCATGACCGATGCATGTAATCTGCCCGGCCTAAGTGTTCCCAGGAGTCGTTTCCCGGACCCTGAACAGGATCTGCCTGAAGCGGCCGGTGAGTCCCGGCTGGTGTTGGCGGGGGGCTGTTTCTGGTGTGTGGAAGCGGTCTTTCTGGCGGTTGACGGTGTTCAACGTGTGACCTCTGGTTATGCCGGCGGTGAAGCCAGTACCGCGAATTACGAGGCGGTCTGTACCGGGAAAACCGGGCACGCCGAAGTCATCGAGGTGCATTATGATCCGGCACGGGTCAGCTTCGGCCAACTGTTGAAGCTGTTCTTCTCGGTGGCCCATGATCCCACCCAGCTCAACCGACAGGGTAACGATGTCGGCAGCCAGTATCGCTCCGCGATATTCTATGAGACCCCAGAGCAGCACGATGTAGCCGAGGCGTATATCCGCCAGCTGGATGCCGCCGGCGTGTATCAGGATCGCATCGTGACCACCCTGGAGCCCTTGGAAGCCTTTTATCCGGCTGAGGAGCACCACCAGAACTTTGCCGCCCGTAATCCCTGGCAACCATACATCATGGCGGTAGCGGCACCGAAGATGGAAAAGCTGGTCAACACCTGGCCCGAACAGCTGAAGCCTGAATTCAGCAAAGACGACCCGGACCAGGCTTGAGGAGGCACCGATGTCTGTATCTGCAGCAGGCTATGACCTGACACCGTTAACCCGGGCAGAAGTGGAAGCCCGGGCTGAGCATCTTTCTGAGGAAGAACGCCGGGTGCTGCTCGATCACGGCACCGAGCGTCCCTTCTGTGGCACGTTGCTGGATAACAAAAAGCCCGGCACCTATCATTGCCGGTTGTGTGATCTGCCGCTGTTCAGCTCCGATTCCAAGTTTGATTCCGGCACTGGTTGGCCAAGTTTTTTCCAGCCCTTCGACCCGGAGCATATCCGATACCTGGAGGACTCCAGTCTTGGAATGACCCGTATCGAAATTCGTTGCCCCCGTTGCGACAGTCACCTGGGCCACGTGTTCCCTGATGGGCCGCCACCTACCGGGCAGCGTTATTGTCTGAACTCCATTGCCATGGTGTTCTCTGAATCGAACTAGAGTCTGAATATCGCGAGCTCTTTGTTGCGGCTATAATGCGCCTTTCTTTTTAGGGCCGACCATCTGAAATCGGCTCTGGTGAAAGGTGATCGATGGTCAGACTGAAATTAAACCCGCTCACTGAATCGGCTACCCTGCTGCGTCGTGCCGGCGTCGTGATTGGCTCCGTGGGGCTGACGGCGCTGTATTCGCTCTTGATCCTGTTGCGGGCGCTTTTCGGACGCCTGAACCGGCCGATTGTCGACAAATATTGCCGGGAATGGTCGGCGGCGTTGTTGCGGCTGGTTCGGGCGAGCCTGGTTGTTCGCGGAGAAGTGCCGGACTTCAACGATGGTCGGCGCTACATCATCATGAGCACCCATGCCAGCCACTACGACATCCCGGTCAGTTTCGTGTCGCTGCCAGGTTCAATCCGCATGCTCGCCAAAAAGGAGCTGTTCAGCATTCCTCTGCTGGGGCAGGCCATGAGGGCGGCCGAGTTTCCATCTATTGACCGTTCCCGTCGAAACCGGGCGGTAAAGGATCTGGAGAAAGCCCGTCAGATGATGGAAAGTGGCATTGTGTTGTGGGCAGCCCCGGAAGGCACCCGCTCTCCGGACGGTCAGCTGTTACCCTTCAAGAAAGGCTGCTTTCACCTGGCGCTGGACACCCAGGCTGTGATTGTACCGGTGGCGATTCGGGGGATTCATCGGGTGCTGCCCGCGCGCACCTGGCAGATTAACCTTGGGCAGCCGGTGGATGTGCGCGTGGGCACCCCCATCGACACGGTAGGAAAAAGCAAGGACGACATTGCGGAGATTATGGCGGGCGTGCGGGAGAATCTGGAGGAATTACTGGGCAACGGCGAGGCAGAATAAGCTGCCCCGCCGGCGATGCTCAGGCGGCGGAGACCACGGTAGAGAACAGATAGCCGGTGTAACCGATATAAACGGCCAGCAGCAGGGCACCGTCAACCCTCGATACGAGTTTGCGCCAACCGGTCAGGCCGAAGCCCATGACCAGAAGCGCCAGGGTCAGGCCCAGCATTAATGTCCAGTCCCGGTACAGCACCTCAGGGTCTACCGACAACGGTTGAATCGCCGCGGCGAGCCCCACCACGGCCAGGGTGTTGAAGATGCCTGAGCCCAGGATGTTGCCCAGAATCAGGTCGTGCTCGTTCTTCTTCACGGCGGCAATAGCTGAGGCCAGCTCCGGCAGTGATGTGCCGATAGCGACAATGGTCAGGCCTATGATCAGATCACTCACACCCAGGCTCTGGGCAATAGCGACCGCACCCCAAACCAGAAGCCTTGAACTGACAATCAGCAGAATCAGCCCGATTACCAGCCAGATAATTGCGGTTTTCAGGGGCATGGGGTGGGCAACGATTTCGGACTCAGCATCCCCTCCAAGCGGGTCAGCTTTGCCACGTATCCCCTGATAGATGGACCAACCCATTACCGCGGCAAAGACGCCCAGAAGCACCCAGCCATCCAGTCGGCTCAGCTCTCCGTCGATCAGTTGCGCACCGGCAATCAGAGTGAGTACGACCAGTAGTGGCAGTTCTTTGCGGATGACCTGTGAGTGCACGGCGATCGGCGCGATGATGGCGGTCAGGCCAACAATCAGGGCGATGTTGGTGATATTGGAGCCGTACCCGTTTCCGAGAGCCAGGCCGGGGTTGCCGTCAGACGCAGCCATGGCAGAGACCGCAAGTTCCGGAGCAGAGGTGCCGAAGCCGATAATGACCATGCCGATCAGTAGCGTAGGCATGCCCAGGTGTTTCGCGGTGGCGGCGGCTCCTTCCACAAATTTGTCCGCGCTCCAGACCAGCAGGATCAGGCCGGCAATAACGGCACCGATGGCCATCAACATAGAGAAACCTCAAAAAGATTAACGTCGGAAACTCCGGCCCATGGCCCGGAGGAAAGTGTTTGGCGCACAAGATACCGTATTAGGGGGCGATTGGTCAGCACTGAGATGCGCGCCGTTGCAGGTAACTACGGATGATCCAATGGTTGGGCGACGGGGTATCAGACTAAAGTGGCGCTGATATTGTTAACAAAACACGAGACAATCCCGGCAAAACGATAAGATGACGGGCAATGTGCCAACACACCGGTAATCGCACCACTGGTGCCAGCCGTGCCCGCAACCGACACGCATCAATTGATAATCGCAATTTATTCTTTCGGCGAAAATCGGGATAATTGCGCGCAATTTCAGACCGGAAGCTCACGGCAGCGCCGTCTACCTCGCGCCAGGCCGGCTTCCGACAGGCCACTTTGCTGATCGTGGAGTGGCAGCAGGCTTCAACACTAAGCTAGGGTGAAAACCAATGGCCGTTAGACAGGCAGATGTAGTGCTGGTCGGTGGGGGCGTCATGAGCGCGACCCTCGGCATGATGCTCAGGCAGCTGGATCCGTCCCTGGACATCGTCATGGTGGAACGTCTTGACCACGTTGCCCATGAGAGCACCGACGGATGGAACAATGCAGGTACCGGGCATGCCGGTTACTGCGAGCTGAACTACACCCCCGAAACCGATGATGGCGATGTCGAGATTGAGCGGGCGTTGAAAATCAATGCCCAGTTCGAGGTGTCGTTGCAGTTCTGGTCTTACCTGGTGGAGCAGGGCATCCTGCCGGAGCCGACTTCTTTCATTAATCGTACGCCACACCAGAGTTTCGTCTGGGGCGAGAAAGACGTGGCGTTTCTAAAGCGCCGTTACGAGCGTCTGAGCGGGCACCACCTGTTCCAGGAAATGGAATACACGGAAAGCCCGGAGGATCTCGAAGAGTGGATGCCGCTCGTAGTTCGCCACCGTGATCCTATGCAGCGTGTGGCCGCGACCCGAATCAAACATGGTTCCGACGTGGATTTTGGTTCACTGACCCGAAGCATGGTGAAATGGCTGGAAACCCAGCCCAACTTTGAACTGATGCTCAGCAGCCCGGTGCACTACATTGACCAGCGCGACAATGGCCGCTGGAAACTGCGGGTGAAAAACCAGAAAACCGGTGAACTGACCAAGCTGGAAGCCGGCTTCGTGTTCCTCGGTGCTGGTGGTGGCGCGCTGCCGTTGCTGCAGAAGTCTGGCATTGATGAGGCCCGCGGTTACGGTGGCTTCCCGGTCAGTGGTCAGTGGCTGGTGTGCCAGAAGCCGGACATCGTCAAGGAGCACCATTCCAAAGTGTACGGTAAGGCACCGATTGGCGCGCCGCCGATGTCTGTCCCTCACCTGGATACCCGCATCATCAATGGCGAACCTGCCCTGCTGTTCGGACCGTTTGCAGGCTTCACCACCCGCTTCCTGAAGCAGGGCTCCATCTTCGATCTGATTGGTTCGGTGCGGGCTACCAACCTGCGCCCGATGCTGTCAGTCAGCAAGAGCAATATGGACCTCACCCGTTATCTGATCGGCGAAGTGTTCCAATCCCATGCCGACCGTGTGAATTCCCTGCGCAACTTCTTCCCGGATGCCCGTGAAGATGACTGGAAGTTGCAGATGGCTGGCCAGCGGGTGCAGATTATCAAGCAGACCGAAGAGGGTGGTGGCAAGCTTGAGTTCGGCACCGAGATTGTCGCAGCTAAAGACGGCACCCTCGCCGCCTTGCTGGGTGCCTCTCCCGGGGCTTCTACTGCGGCTAACGCCATGATCAATGTGCTTGAGCGCTGCTTCCCGGAGAAGATCAAGAGCGAGCAGTGGCAGTCCCGCATGAAGGAGCTGGTGCCATCCTATGGCCAGTCTCTGGTGGATAATGAGGAGCTGCTCAACAGCGTTCGTGAACGGACCCTGTCAACGCTCAAGCTCAGGTAATGCTATCCTCTTGATTTGAGAATTCTCAGATCAAGAGGACAGTTATGGCCAATGATCATCGTCAGGCGCTTAACGGCGCCGAAGTGTTTATCCGGGCACTTGAGAATGAAGGCGTAAAATACATTTTCGCCGTGCCCGGCGAAGAGAATCTCGCCTTCCTGGAAGCGTTACGCAATTCCAGTATCCGCCTGGTGCTGAACCGGCATGAACAGGCTGCCGGCTTTATGGCGGCGACCTATGGGCGACTGACTGGCCAGGTGGGAGTTTGCCTGTCCACGCTTGGGCCGGGCGCCACCAACCTGGTGACGGCTGCCGCCTACGCCCAGCTGGGCGGCATGCCCATGATGATGATTTCCGGCCAGAAGCCCATCAAGTCCTCCAAGCAGGGGCTGTTCCAGATTCTGGATGTGGTAGATCTGATGCGGCCGCTTACCAAATACACTCGCCAGATCAGCAACGCCAACACCATTCCCGCCAAGGTTCGTGAAGCGGTTCGCCTTGCCTCGGAAGAGCGCCCCGGCGCTGTGCACCTGGAGTTGCCCGAGGACATTGCCGAGGAGTCCGCCGAAGCGGGCATTCATATCTTTAATCCCAGTGATGCCCGTCGGCCAACGGCCAGTGAGAAGAGCCTGGAGATGGCCTGCGACATGCTGCGCAGGGCCCATCATCCACTGATCATGATTGGCGCCGGCGCCAACCGTAAACGGGTGTCCAAAGCCTTGCTGCACCTGGTGGATGTGACGGGCATTCCGTTTTTCACCACTCAGATGGGTAAGGGTGTGATTGATGAGCGTCATCCCCGTTACATGGGCAATGCAGCCCTGTCCGCCGGCGATTTCGTTCACTGCGCCATCGACCGGGCGGATCTGGTGATCAACGTCGGCCACGATGTAGTGGAGAAGCCGCCCTTCTTTATGACTCCGGGCGGTAAAAAAGTCATCCATGTGAATTTCAGCGGGGCCGATGTCGACCCGGTGTATTTTCCGCAGCATGAGGTGGTGGGTGACATTGCCAACAGTGTGGAGTACATGGCCGAGCACTGCGGACAATGTGCCAACCACGATTTCACCGGCCTGATGGAAGTGAAGCAGGCGGTCGACAAACATCTTCAGGAGCGGGCCACTGATGACCGTTTTCCGGTGATTCCCCAGCGCATTGTCCACGATGTCCGATCGGTGATGCCGGATGATGGCATCATTGCGCTGGATAACGGCATGTACAAACTCTGGTTTGCCCGCAACTACCCGGCTTACGACAACAACACCGTGCTACTGGACAATTCTCTGGCCTCCATGGGCGCGGGCCTGCCCAGCGGCATGATGGCGGCCATGCTTTATCCGGAGCTGAAGGTTATGTCGATCTGCGGCGATGGCGGCTTCATGATGAACAGCCAGGAGCTGGAGACTGCTGTTCGCCTTGGGCTGAACCTGGTCGTGCTCATCATCAACGACAGCGCGTACGGCATGATCAAATGGAAGCAGGGGCAGGATGGCTATGAAGATTTCGGGCTGGATTACCGCAACCCGGATTTCGTGAAATACGCGGATTCCTACGGTGCCGTTGGCCACAGGGTTAACCGTACCGAAGAATTGCGCCCGACTCTTGAGCGCGCACTGGAGGCCGGGGGTGTTCACCTGGTGGATGTGCCGGTGGATTACAGCGAGAACCGGCGAGTCTTTGATGAAGAGCTGGCGGAGCTCACCTGCCGGCTTTAGCCGGCCTGGGCAGCTCCGCGCAGCATGGCCTGTAACAGTTCCTCTGCGTCAAACTTGGTCAGGGCCTCGTTGGCCCCGACCTGATTGGCGTAGCTCAGGCTCATCTCACTGTTCAGTGAGGTGTGCAGGATGATGTAGGGTTGCTGGAGGCTGGCATTATCCCGGATATCGAAAGTAAGCTCGTAGCCATCCAGGCCCGGCATCTCAATGTCACTCACCAGGATGTCGATCGGGTGCCCTAACTCATGCTCCCGGAGAAGAACCTGCAGAGCTTCGTCGCCATTGGCGGTCACGTGATAGCTGATGTCTTTGCTGTCGAGGACGTCAGACAGCTGCTTTCGGGCCACCTGAGAGTCATCCACCAAGAGGATGTTCAGGGATTTGAGTGTCTCGCTCTGTACATCCGTAAGAGCCACGGTCTGGGCGTCGAGCGATTCCGGGTAGACCTTGGCGAGGAGTAGCTCGACATCCAGCAACTGGATAATGTCGCCATCCACATCCAGCAGGCCGGTAATAAAGGCGTTGGCGCCCAGGGCCTTGGGCGGCGGCATCACGCTCTTCCAGTCTGTCTCGATGATCTGCTGAACACTGCGCACCAGAAAGCCGATTTCCTGGCGCTGAATGTCAGTAACAATGATGGACGCTTTCGCCTGCTCTTCGCGGGTGAGGGCCGGGTAGCCCACGGCTGCGGACATATCGATGACCGGCACGGCCGAGCCTCGGAAGGTTGCGGTTCCGATCACGGCGTGATGGCTATGGGGTAGCTTGGTTAGCCGCTGAAACGGGAGAATTTCCCGGATTTTCAGGGTGCCAATGCCAAACAGCCGCGATCCGAACAGGCGGAACAGAAGGAGTTTCTGGGACTGCTTCGCTTTGCTGGACATAAACCGATCCTTGCAAAAAAGATGAAAGCTCCTTGCTGAGCTTGCTGTCACGATTGGTGCTCTGAGAAATGAAACAAGGCGCCAGCGATCAAAAGGTTATGTAGCAATAATAGCAGCTTTATGCTCAGCGATTCGTCATCAGCTTTGTATCAAATGGTGACAGGTCTTTTGACAGTTCGCCTACCAGGGCAGGTTTGTAATCACCAACCAGCCAGTGCCAACGCTAGTGGCGATGGCAACCAGAGCCAGCAGCCCGTCCCGGGCGACAATGGACAGCCCGAACGCCATCAGTGCCAGGCCACCGCCATTGGCACTGAAGGGGATAAGTTCCATCATCGGCATGGCAGCGGCCACCGCCATGCAAATCAGTGCCATCAGATACTGGCCAGCCCCGGAAACCAACCAGGGCAAGCGCCGCCGGGTCCAGTGATCGACAAATGCCGCAGGTTTGTTTGCCCATTGCAGGCCTTTAAACAGTGTCTGTTTGGAAATATGGCGGTTCGATAAACGGGAGGGAATCCAGACTGAGCGACGCTGGAACAGCAACTGCCCCAAGGTAAGCAGAACCAGCAAGCCCAGTAAGGTGGGTACGCCGGGAATGTCGCCAATTAGCGGCGCCACCGTTACCAGGCCGGCCAGCAGGACCAGCGGGCCAAAAGAGCGCTCACCCACTGCGGTCATCAGATCCCCGACTGATACCCGATCCTGATTCCGCGTATGGTCCCGTATTCTGGCGACCAGCTCTGTCAGGCTTTCCGGGTCGTTTGGCTGGTTCATGGTTGGCTTCCTTTTCCAGAGTGCTGCGAAGGTGCTGCAGGAATTGAGTCATTCCAGAAACGAAAAAAGCCTCTGAAATCAGGGGCTTTTCTCTTGCAAGGTGGTGGAGACGGCGGGAATTGAACCCGATGCCGCACCTATTCCCTGCCCCACAGAAAACCACAATAGCCCATAAAACAGCCACTTACAAAAGCGGCATTCCACACAGAACCACTCAAAACCGCAGTTTCATTGACACTTTGTGGACACTTTCAGTCGCTATAGCATAGCGGCGCTATTGCGCGAGAATTGCAATCTCAGGGTGTCAATGGTTCACCATGCATATTCCGGCCCATCGTG
>NZ_AXCC01000023.1:0-252357 GCF_000475315.1 Marinobacter sp. EN3 | reverse complement strand
AGCAGTTATTCAGACCTTCCCAAAACTAAGAACTTGTCTGAGAACGAGCTTTATTAATCCTAGAAAAAAAATTATGAAGCACATTTTAATAGTCAGAAAGTGAGTATCGTCAGGTCTGCTAAAGGTTTATTAAGGCGTCGTTTATTTATATTGATATATCGGATAAAAAGTCTCGGATAAAAAATTCGAATGTGGGAAATTTGAATTGCAAGAGTTGATTTTATGAGTTATCTCAATTTTAAACCGGTTACATCGGGAGAAAGGCTGTTTCAGCATATATTAAAGGAGGTGGTGGGCTTCGAAAGCCTCGATGAAGCGAGAACGCTTAGTTACTTTAAGTATGGCGGACGGCTGGAGCAGTTTGGCGAGTATTTTATTGGCGCTTACGTATTTAACCTTACAGGGAGATGTATTAAAAAGGCTCGTAGGATAAGAGATACAGTGGATCTTGAGTCAAGACATCAAGCTGAACTATTGAAGTTTTTTAGGACACAGCTGGAGATGGCGTCATTTGCAAATGAAAGGAATTTAGAGCGTTTGAGTATTCTCGCATTTGAAGCTGCGGATAATTCGGGAAAGAAAATTTCTAGAAGCACCAAAAAGTTCGTGCGAGGTGAAAAAGAAGTTCATGATTGTTACATTTGTGGTAAAAGAGTTGTTCACAATAGTGACGATCTAGAGGTAGTTCTAAAGTACGAGCATATTTGGCCGTCTGCTTATGGCGGTGATAGTATCGAAGAAAATTTGTTGCCATCATGTAATAAGTGTAATGAAAAAAAAGACGATATGTTGCTTTGGCAAGATGGCCATGTTCACTCTTTTATTCTTCGTCCGGATCCTAGTGAACAGGAATGGAAGAGCATAAAAAGACGCGAAAAGATTTCAAAACACAGGTGGAGAATATTTAAGTTGGCGAATGATAAAGAAATGTCTCTTAAGGAGGCGGCTATCGAAATAGGGCCGTTTAATGTCGACCCTTCAGCACTGTATGCTGTTGATGAAGAGGATAGTGTGGACTTTTTCAATTTTGATATTAGAGGTTTGTGATGAAATATTCATGTCTGAAATTTTCTCAAAGATCTAATGAGGCATCTCCGGAATTCTGTATCTTTCATGCTCCCGCTGGCGAAGTGTTAGCTTGGGCTGATATTCCGAGGCTTTCCCACAAAGAAACAAACGGAATTCAGCGGGCAAAGAATGACTATAAAGTCAGGGCGATCAAAAAATTTCTTCTTGGAGATGATAGAAATACGATTCCTACCGCGGTGGTTATCACGTTGAAAAAAGGTGTCTATTCAATATCTGATCTAGAAGGTGGGGGGCAGAGGATTGAAATTCATCAAGACGCGGGTTCGGGCGCCTTTGTTGTTGATGGTCAACATAGATTGTACGGGCTAAACGAATACGATAAAAATGCCCAAGTTCCGGTCGTTGCGATATTAGATGCTTCTGACGAGGAAAGAGCATTTCAATTTATAGTGATTAATAATAAGGTTTCGAAAGTAGCGGCAGACCATATAAGGGCATTAACACTCAATTTCACTAACCCAGAAAAAGAACAAGGCCTTGAGAGTAGATTGAATTCTGCGAGATTGTCGCTGAATAAAAATATAGGCTATGTCGGTATGGCAAACACTGGAGATGATAGCCCTTTTAGAGGGCTGGTTGCCTTGCCTGACACACCTCCCGAGAATCAGCTAGTCGTGCCGGCTTCAATAGAAGCGTCTATAGCATATATCCAGTCGAAGAACCTGATACTTGGTAGTGATGAGCATGCTGCATATGATCTTTTTTCAACTGTTTGGAGTACGATTAAGAAAAGCTGGCCCGATGCTTTTTCAGAAGATAAAAGAAGTAAGCTACTCACAAAGGTTGGCGTGCAATGTATGACGCAATACGTGATTGATAATCTTGACGTTATCTCTACATTTGTTGATTCAAGTATCGACTTAACGAATGCGGAAGACGTTGATAATGCAGTGCAAAAAATCCTTGAGATGCAGGAGGAGAAATTCTGGATAGTGCCATGGGCAATTTCGATTTCAGACACTAAGTCCGTTCGGGATCAATTGCATGAGTCTTTGAGAAAGGTTCAGAAAAATATAAAAACAAAAAACAGCTGGCAAGAAGACGTTCCTGTTTTAGAGGTTTGAGAACCTCCAGCCTAATGGGTTAGGGGCCTCTCTAATTTCTTGATGATCTCATCTGCACTCATGTTGTAGAGATAAGATAGTCCTCGATGGATATGTTGAGTTATTTCTGTCTTAAGTTGCTCTTCACTGATTACTTGCTCTTTGTGAGCGGTGTAGATGAGGTTGATTAGAACACTACTGGTATCGCCAGAGATCGTGCTCCAATCGATCTCTAGACCTCCAGAAAAGTTTAAATTTTCTGGAGGTATCTCACTTGAGTTGGCCAAAGAAAGGCAAAGCGCATGACGACAAAACGAATTGTAATGTTGTAAGCCTGTCTTCCGCTTAAGAGTTATTAATTGGTTTTTCGCAGTTGCGGTAAGGCGAATTCGGTCAATCATACAACATGCTCCAGATCGAGTTGCGCTACATTATTTTTCGCAATACTGCGACGTTCGGTTTCGTCAAAAATCAAAGAATATTCCCGGTTCAGATGTCGGCTCATTGCTCTGTAGGCACTACCTTCGACTTCTTCGTCCGTAGAGAGCACCATTACTTGATGCGAAATTTTCGCAAAGAAGTTGTGAATCAATGACTCACGGTGTTTTCGGTCCAATCTGGCTAGTGGGGTGTCAACTACTACTGGGAATCGGCCTTTGCGTTCTCGGATAAGTGCACTTAAGACCGAAATTGCCAGAATTTGCCGTTCGCCCGCAGACAGTCTTTCCATTGGAAGGTCATGTCCGCTGGCATCTTCTATAGTGACGGCATAGCTTTCAGGCTCTACCCGCACGCGAGAAATCAAGTTCCGTTTACGCAATAGCTGTTTGAACTCTTTGGTAATCATGTCGGACAACCATTGCGCTTTGGATGCCAGAAGTCGTTCTCGGAAGATAGCGAGAGTACGTTTGGCTCTGTCGGATGCCTCAAGTGCTTTCAGTTGGAAGGTGTTTTCCTTTAATTCAGAGCGCATTCGTTGCAGGGCGGTGTTCAGGCGGCTTTCGATGTGCTCATGGTACGACCACGCCTCATCCAACTCTTTTTCAATGTTCCGCAGTTCCTTTTCGGCGTCGGAAACCTTCTGCGCAAGTTCCTGCATTTTCCTCAGAATATCTGAGATTTGCTCTTCAGCTGGAATTTGATCAACTTGCTTTTGAGCCTTTTCCAGATCTGTTTGTGCTGTATCAAGCTCTTGGCGTGCCAGGTTCAGTTGGACTTTAGCGCTATCTATCAGTGGTTCAATTTCCAGAGGATTGCCACCTTCCAATAATGGCGGCGAATTCTCGTCATCAGTCTGTAGTCTTGCCAGATCCTCACTCAGCACTGACTCAACGATCGAGCGCACGCTCGGATCGGTGATGGCATTTACTACTCGCTCGTCCCGCTTGCTGAACTCCTCTTTAAGTAGATGTGAGTGCCGCGTTTTCTGGGCCTTTTGCCACTGGTCTTTGTATTTAACCCAAAGGTCACCTAACCAAGCGAGAGGAAGGTAGGGGTTTTCTAGGGCCTCCACTACGGCAGCTTGGGCATGCTTCTTACGTTCCTTGCAAAACTCGACGTTAGCTTTTAGAGAGGCTGCTTGTTCATATGCATTCAAACCACTTTGCTGAGCACTGACTGTATACTCATCAAGTTTGCGCTGTGCACTGTCGAGTTGGCTTTGTGCATTGGCCTTTTGCTGAGAGAGTAGGCTAATACGCTGTTCAAGCTCGGTTAGTTGATTGCCGTACTCATCTACTTGGCTTTGGGCTTCACTCGTGCTTTCGCGAAGTGTTTTAGCGCTGCCAGCCCGGCGTTCGACAGCTTTTAAGTCGGTGTTTAAGGCGTCAATGCCTTCCAGGCCAAGAAAAACTTCTGTTGCTCGTTTGAGTAGGGCGGGAAGGCGGTTTGGGTTGGCGAGTGCCTCAATTTTCTCGCCATCAAACAGAAACAGATGCACCAATTCTACCGGCAATATTCCATTGATGAAATCGTCCCATTCGTCAGCAACGCCCAGCAATTCAACGCCTGACTCGAATACGCGGAAGCGCTCCCTGTACCCGCTATCTTTTTGAATCCATTCTCGGCGGATGTTGAGGTCTTTGCGGTCTGAGCCAATTTCAACAACAAGCTTCATCTCGATACGGGCAATACCGGTGGCATCTGTTCTCTGAAGGCTTGCTATAAATTGTTCATAGTCTGATCGCCTTGCCGGATTAATGGCTTTGTACCCATAAAGACCAACCTGAAGAGCGTTGAGTAGCGTAGTTTTTCCACTGCCGTTGAGTGCCTTGATAAGTATTACTGGGCGCTCTGAATGTACTGATAGGTCAAACGTCTGTTGTTCTCGGAATGGACCCAGGTTCTGAATCGAAATTGATTCGATGGTCAGTTTTGCCACGTTTATGCCTCTTCCGTTTCGACGGCTACTACGGGAATTAGCTCAACTTCCCCGTCGGCGGGTTCGTTTTCGTCTTGATCCAGTTCGGTGCTCTTTGCGAACGCCAGAGCCTCTTCCTCCGTTCTGAAGGCATTAGCTTTGAGTACTTCCTCCAGGCGATCAAGGTGCTTGGATCGCTTTTGAGTTTGGAGAGACTGGAACTGTGCGGCCAGAAGATTTCTGGTGAGCCTGTACAGTCTGTCAGCGGCTTCTGGATCTAGTTCGCTTGCCACCCCTTTAAGAAGTTCCAGATCCTCCTCTTCCAGAAGAGGGGTCTCCATCGGTTTTCCGGGATAGGGCTGCTCGTAGACCCTCTCGTAGATTTTCGGGACAAGGTCTTCGAGTTCCCCTTTCTCCTCAACCCAAATACGACGGATTGCATCCAATTCGTCGATGGAGATGAGCTCAATCTGGTCATGACCAGGAACTTTAGCTTCACGCACCGTTTTTTGTGTGATCAGCAATTGTTCAAGCAGTGTTGCGCGATATTCTTGCAAGTAAGGCCCATGGATTAGCTCGGGGTTTTCTTTCCCCATCAGCTTCACCCGTCCGTTCATTCGTTGGAAATCCCGAACGTCCCAATCATTCACGCTGAGGTACTTGTTTCGGAAGTTCAGAATAGGCTGCATCCAGGATTTTTCATCGTCGTTCTGGATCATTGCGCTCATGGATTTATCTTGAGATACCATCGTGCAGACGTAGCACCCAAACCGGCTGTCACCGCAGCTCGGCGTGGATGTGTCGACCACGACAGGGCATTCGGCGTCTGGTGTTGCGCCTCGGTAGATGCTGAAAAGCTCCTGATTGTCGACGCCCCACGGGTTGGGTTCGCTCATGATATACATCCAGACGTCGTCACTGCTCCACGTCTCTACCGGCAGATAAACCCATACTCTGGATAGCTTGGGGTCGCTATTACGGCTGAGCCGATCACGGGTGCTGCCACTGTAGTGGTCCATCACCTTGTCCCTGGTAGCACTTTCGCCACGACGCTGGCCGAGTACCAGAATGGCCTCATTGTTTGCTTCTGAAAGTTCTTGTATAAAACGGGTCGAAGCGCTGATTTTCAGGCGCTCAGTGCACCAGCGAAAGCGATTGCGCGGTGCCGGATATCCTTTGCCGATGAGGTTTACCCAGAATCGATGTTCTAAGTCTGGCGTTAGTCTGTGGGGGTGTATTGGCAAACCCTGTTTTTCGGCTTCGATTTTCATCATGTCCAGGGAGCCGGCAACCCATGCCGCAATTACAGGGTTTTCTACCAGTGTGTCGGTGCTTATAACGTGAACTGGCTTAGATCGGTGCTCTGGCTCGAGCTGGAGCAAGGCGTTCCAGATTAATTGAAGAGAGGCTGTTGAGTCCTTCCCGCCACTATATCCAACGACCCAGGGCATGGAATCCGAGCAGTAGATTTCCTGAATTTCTTTAATGATATCTTCAGTCGACGTGGCCATCGTTTTACCCAGCTGGTTGCTCAGACGTTGTGTATTCTCTTGCGGCAAGGAACGCATCCTCGACGCTCTGCTCTTCCGGCGTTAAGGTCAGCCCTAAAACACGCTTAATCTCATTGCACGTGAGGGTGACATTTTGACTATTCTTGGACATGCGACCACCTGTCATCGCTCGACCTTCCCAAGTTGAAATGTTGCGCCTCGACCAGTCAATTTTTTCGAGATTAGCGAGAATGCTGCGAATGTCTCGCCCCGAGTCCTGGTAGGCATTCCGTCCAACCCGCCCGAGCGCTTGCAATACGATCGAGTGGGAATGGATAAAATCCAACCGAACCTCACCAGCTGTCATCTTCCCGTCTCTTACGTGAACCCATTCAGGAATGAGGTTTCCTACTATTTCCCAATACTCGAGGCAGCGCATTGTAGCAGCTTCAAAATCTTCTAGGTCTTTTCCGGGGAACATTTCAGAAATGGCAAAATGTAGGGCGCTCAATGTGAAAAGTTTACGCGAACGCTCTGAAAGAGAGGAGCGTTCCATCTCAATCAGCCCCCTAAAAATGTCGGAAGAAAGACTAAGATGACGTGCGAGTTGTGCGGCAGCGCTTCGATGGTCGTATAGAACGCTTAACGACGAAGATGGCTTAACAGCGTGTCGGTTAAGGTCCGCGAACATCTGTTGGCAACGCTTGAGTCCACGGTCGAGAAAAAATACGACAGGTATGGTCTCATCGCCTAGCGATGGTGCCATCTCCAGTGCCTGCTGGATCGCCGCACGACGATGCTGGCCATCGTTGACGATGAACTTGGCGTTCATATCGACCGTGAGAGTTCCCATGCGGAATTGGTTTACGTTTTCTTCACCCGATGGCTCGAACTCACAATCGCCATCTATCGAGGCGGTAATTGCAGAGAAGGTGTAATCCTGGGGGTTGGCGACGATGTAACGTGCAATTTCCGGTACGCGTGTTTTGTTTAAAGAACGTTGTGCACGAAGCTCTGGAGGCATCTCGTTATCTGCGAACGTGAACATTTTAACGAGAACGCGCATAGGACACATTGAGACGTAGAACTCTCTGCCGGCCTGAATGCCTCGGATGGCGGGAAATGCGTAGGTAAAGGTGTTATTCATGTGGCGAAACTTACCATGTTTGTATGCAATGTTACATACAGCATACGCACAAAAATGTATTTCGCCAGGATCGAGAGCAAAACCGGGACGGATTTATATTCCCGGCCCGGCGGTAACAGCTTCATGGATGCAACTGGAAAAATAGCCCCGTCCCGGTTTTGCAAAGATCATGACTCCAGGTTCCTGATTGAACAGCGCAAAAAAACAGAGGAAGCATGAAGTATTTCGCTTACGGCTCGAATATGTCACTCGTCAGATTAAGAGCGAGGGTTCCAAGCGCGGAGCGAATAGGCATGTTTCACGCTTGTTGAGCACGCCCTTCGGTTTCATAAGTGGAGCAGGAAAGACCAATCCGCAAAATGCGACGCGCTGTTTACCGGCAATCCGGAGGATTTCGTTATTGGCGCTCTGTTTGAGATACCGCGCAGCGAGAAAGGCCCGCTGGATAAGGCTGAGGGTTTGGGTTTCGGTTACGATGAAAAGCGGGTCACGGTTACGGATGCCCTCGGGAATTCCGTTGATGCTTTCACCTACTGTGCAACGTCCACGGATCCGTCTTTGCTGCCTCACTCCTGGTATTTGAATCACGTCATCGTTGGGGCGAAAGAAATCGGCGTTCCCGCTGACTACCTGGATGCCATTTCAGCCACGCCAAGCCAGAAAGACCCTGATCGAGAACGGGATGCGAGGGAGCGGGCTATCTACGATTAGAAGCGGCTCGCTATGGTTTACCTATTTTGCCCTCTCCTGCAAGCGGATAGGTCGAGATCCCGTCCAAATGTCTGATCTGTGTTTCAGGAGTGGCGCGAGGTTTCCTGCTTCTTCACGCTCCCTGATCGCCCTCTCGATTTTCTCGGTATATCATTTCAGCTGCAGTGTCCCGAATTCTTCAATTGTGGTCTCAAGAATATCGTCGAGATCGGCTAGAGCAGCTTACGTGAGAATAACCTTCCATGGTTTCATCGTAATCAGGTGTCCCGTTTTTTCCTGATGGCTTGCTCTGCACGTTCAGAAAGGTAGGTAGCGAACTCGTCGCCCGTGAAGGTCCTGGTTCTGCCAGCCTCCAGGTCTTCCTGGCCCGTTTCGATGGCGGCTCTGAGGTCATTCATTTTAGTGACGTAGCGGGACTCGGCTTCTTCGACCATTCTCAGGCCGGCTCGAAGTACCTCACTCGCATTTTGATAACGGCCCGAGGCAACCAGGTGATCGACTACCTGGGATTGATGGTCCGTGAGCACTATGTTTCTCGTCGCCATGAGAGTCATCCTGTCAGCGTTGCATTGGCATAATATGCCAATGCATGGGTTTGCTGTCTAGGGGTGGGATAACTGTAATACCGGTGGGAAACCCCAGCCAAGGGTTGTACGGTGGCACTGGATGTCGCCACCATGGGCGTGAAGCGGACTTGTTTCACTGTAGCAGCGCGTATCTGCCCGGCCACGCGTGCTCCTGGGAGCAGCGACGTCCCTCAGTGGTTCGGTGCTCTCGGTAACAGCAGCCTACCGTGGGCACCCGGAGTTGGCTGTCAGTAACGCTCTTGGGGGCATCGCGGTATAAACCTTTTTCCTGGCTATTGCCGATATGGTCTACCGTCGTGCAAACTTGGAACACGCGGCGGCCTCCGCTCCGAATATGATGCAGAACGGACTGCTGACCGGGCTCCTGGCAATCGAAAAGCATGCGAGCCAGACAATGATCGAAACGCGCCTGGCATTTCAGGGCGATGGTAAATCCTCTCGCGGGTTATGCCTGAGGCCCGAAGGGGTAACGGGAGCCACGCAGTGTTTTATCGTGTAATCAGATGAATGCGATGCAAACAGGAGGGGATAGCGATGACGGCACCAGGCGATCAGCTTCGTGTGTTCTACGATGGCTCCTGCCCAAGCTGTGTCAAGGATCGCAGGCTCTATGAACGACTCGCGGGCAGGACCGGCGAATCGGTGGAGTGGGTGGATATCACAGGCCGTGATGAGGAGTTGGAGGAACGTGGTATAGACCCGAAAGCCGCGCTTCAGGAGCTCCATGTGGAAGATGGCCAGGGCAACATCCACCGGGAACTGGATGCCTATATCCTGTTGATGTCGCGGGTCTGGCTGCTGAAACCGCTTGCCTGGCTGATTGGTTTGCCGGTAATTCGGCCAGCGCTGGCGAAGCTGTATCACAAATGGGTGAGCGAGCGGCTGGAGCGAACCGGGCGCATGCCGTTGTAACCGCCGGACCCTTACTGCAACTGGTATTTGACCGGCTGCAGCGGTTCGGGTGCCGGGTCGCCCAGGGCTTCGGCAACACTGATTTCATGAATGCGGCAGATGGCATCCAGCGGCAGGTCGTTGGTGTGTCGGCCAAAGGGAAACTCAAGCTGTTCAGACAGGCGATCCAGCCCGAAAAACGTGTAGGCCACGATGGCGGTGAACATCGGCGTAAACCAGCCTGCGACGCCTACCAGCCCGAACGGGAGCAGGTAGCAGAACACATACGCCGTGCGGTGAGCCAGCAGGGTGTAGGCAAAGGGCAACGGGGTGAGGGCAATGCGTTCCGAGGCCGCCTGAATGCCCGCGAGGCCATGAAGGTGCTGGTCTACGGCTGCGGTTGCTACAGAATCCAGATCGCCCGCCTTGTGGGCTTCGGCGAGTACGTCTCCGGCCCGGTGCAGCATAAAGGCGGCGGGGTTGCGGGTGCTCAGGGCCTGGTCAATGAGTTCGGGTGCCAGTGACCCAGGCAGGTCAGACCGTACATCTTCTCCCCGCAATTGGCCGCGCAGCAGGTGAGCGTGAGCGAGGCATCGGGTCAGAAGCTCCCGGCGTCGCTCCGGGCTCAGGTAAATGGTGCCAGTCCGCGCCAGGCTGCGAAATTCGTACACCATATGCCCCCAGTGTTTTCTGGCTTCCCACCAGCGGTCGTAGGTGGCGGTGTTGCGCACGCTTAAAAAGATGGACAGGGCGATGCCCATGATCGTGAACGGCAGAAGTGTGTAGTCGACCATGCCGTCGAGGTAGTGGTGGCGCGAAACCCAGGTAACGGCGGCTGCAAACATTCCCGTAAGCAGAATGTGCGGCAGAATGTGGGGGACAACAGACCCTTTCCAGGCCAGCAACAGCCGGAGTGGGCCGGGGCGCTCGCGAACAATCACGGTTAACACTCCTGGGATGGATGATGGCCTTGCCTGAGGGTTGGCCGCTGTGATTCCTATGCCTTTTTACGGAGAACCCACTCGTTACACAAGAGGGTAAGCTTTTTTAAACGAGGGGGCAGCACTCTGGCCGTTGCCTGGCATTACCCTGTGGTTTCAGGGGCAACCAGATCAGGCGGCGGATTTGTGGCAGCAGTCACTTTCGCAGGGTGATAGCAGGTAAGTGCTCGAAACTTCGAGAAACTGTTCGATAATCTGTGTCATCAAGATTCCCTCTGATGGTTTATTTGAATTGCAACCTAATAGGTTGGGGCGCATTCCCATAAAAAAACTTCGGAAAACCGAAACACATTGAGACCGCCTGGCGCCGGGGCTGTTGGTTGCCTTTTGCCGGGGGTGGAGAGAATCAGGCAAATATCAGACAGGATTGCGCACCGTTATGTGATGGATATGCCGGCGCAGTCCGTCGAAGTCTGATTCTCCTCCGCATGCGCTGAACGCCCCCGTTCAGCCCATCACCACCCCTCCCGAAAAGCGATCAAATTCTTCCGCTGTAAATTCCGATTGTTTTATCGACAGTCCCATGGCGCTTGAGCCTCTGACACCGACTTACTTTGATAGTAGCGGAAAGCGGTTGATGCGTGTTCGTGAGATGCGCGATTTTTAGTGCCGCTTGATTTCTCTTCTCCTGCCCTGATTATTTCTACCATCAGCTAATCAGAGGCCTGTTCATCATGACTGACGTTCGACACCTGGTATGTCCCCATTGCCACAAAGTGAATCGCGTACCGGCCGACAAGTTGTCCTCCGGCGGCAATTGTGGCGCCTGCAAACAACCGCTTTGGCCGGATCAGGTTCTGGAGCTAACGGAGCAGACCTTTGCTACCCATACCGGGCGTAGCGATCTGCCCGTGTTAGTGGATTTCTGGGCCAGCTGGTGTGGCCCGTGCAAAATGATGGCGCCCCAGTTCGAGCAGGCCGCGAAGGCCTGGCGCGGGAAAGTGCGCTTTGCCAAGCTGAATACGGAACAAGCCCCCGGGCCGGCCGGTCAGTTTGCGATTCGCAGCATACCGACCCTGATTCTGTTCCAGAACGGCGGGGAGGTGGCGCGCCAGAGTGGCGCCATGAATCAGGCCCAGATCAGTCAGTGGCTGCAATCGCAGGGTATTCGCTAGGAAAAACCGGGACAAAGGTGTCGTAGTATGAAGTTTCTGATCATCGGTGTTTTCGCTGCCATCGTGGCTGTCCTGATCTGGCGTAGTAAACAGAACACCGCCCCTGAAGAGCAGGCCTGTGCCATCGACATTGGCAAGCTGCTAAAAACCAATCCGGATGCCCAACCGCAGGCCATTGCCGATGTGTTCCAAAAGTACGGCATTGATCAATCTCGGTGTAAGGCTGTGGGCGCGATGGTGATGCCGCAGTTGCGAAAGCAGGGTTTGAAACCGGAAGATGCCAGGATTGCGATGGGGCAGGTGAGGGCGGCTTACCCTCTTGTGTCCTAGGCTGAATCAATTGAATTGATGATCGGAGAACGCTATGGCAGGTGGATGGTAACGAGATTGCCCGTTTTAGCATCAATTTTCCCGAGCCCTTTTGCTGCGGGGCTTCCGGGCGCTTAATCCGAGGTTTCCAACACAGTTATCCACAGGTTTTGTGAGTAAAGTTCGTGATAAAGCCGGTCAGGAATCAGGCCGACGGTCGTACCGGTCTTCCGGGGCTTGGTTCGGCCTGCTGGTTCAGCTCCACTTCAGTTTGGGAGCTTGGTAGGACTGGATAGCCGAGAGCAGTTGCGCTTCGTTATCCGTGTGAATAATCATCTCGGCATGGTGCGGTTTCAGAAAGCCGGAATCGGTCATGTTGGAGATCATCTCGAACAATTTATCGTAGAAACCGTGGACGTTGTAAAAGGCGCAGGGTTTTGCGTGATAGCCGAGTTGAGCCCAGGTCCAGGCTTCGAAGATTTCTTCCAGGGTACCCACGCCGCCGGGCAGGGCCACAAAGGCATCGGCCATTCGGGCCATGGCGGCTTTTCGTTCGTGCATATCAGCAACAATTTTCAGCTTGGTCAGGCCGGGGTGAGCCAGCTCCCGATCTTTCAGGTATTCGGGAATCACGCCGTACACTTGGGCGCCCTTTTCCAGAAAGGCGTCTGCGACCACGCCCATCAGGCCGACGTTGCCGCCGCCGTACACCAGATCCACTCCGTTCGTTGCCAGGTAGTGCCCCAGAGCACGGGTTGCCTGGGCGAATTCCGGGTTTTCACCGATGCTTGAACCACAAAATACGGCAATTTTCATGGGTCTTACGAGGCTCCATTGATTCGGTTTAGAGGGTTAAGTAAGTTCTTCACTCTGTTGTGGTTGGTCCGGGCGTCTTTAGGTGCCGGAGCCTAATAGAATGCCGTCTCCGGTCTGCCCAGTCTAGCCGTTGACCGTGCATCCGAACCCGGAAGCCAGTTGTTAAGGCTTCGTAACCTGTTGAAGTATAAATAAAATGTAAGAGGTGGTGTCTCGTGTGATTCTGTTATTCTCGAATGGTTCAAAACTGACAGGTGCCTGGTGGGGCGCTGAGAACAGGCTCTCCCACCGGCGATACAGGACAAGTCAGACCACCTGAACCATGGGATTTACATCATGAATATGAAATCACTGCTCGTTTTTCTGTCTCTGAGTGCCACCTCGTTGGGTGCCGTTGCGGGTGATACCGCCGACGCCGCGCTGGGTGGTGGTATTGGCGGCGCACTCGGGGCCGCCATCGGCAACGAGGTTGGTGGCAGAGATGGTGCGATTCTTGGCGGTGCTGTCGGTGCGGCAGCGGGAACGGCCGTGACCACCCGGGACCAAAGGGAACACGATCGCGATTATGATTATGATCGCCGTCGGTATGACGATGATCGCAGGTCTTACCGGAAGTCTCGTGGCCATTTCTGCCCACCAGGCCAGGCGAAAAAGGGTAACTGCTGAGACGCTTGTGTGTTTCCGGGCGTAGAGGGCGCGTTGTGGATATCACCGCTGGAGGAATTGATGTGTAACCTGCAGGACGTGATGTCCGGAGCCTGGTGACTGCTGAATAGTCAATCCATCCAGTTCCAGGGGGGCGCGTCCAGAAGCCCCTGGCCAAGAATGCGGGTTTCACCCAGCTCTTTGTTCAGTGCGATGGAATGGCAATCGTCGTCTGCTTCCAGAGCGGCTACCAGTCGAGGGGCATGGGAAACAACCCACACCTGGGTTTCCCGCGAGGCGCGAATGATCAGTCGGCCGAGGGCCGGAAGCAAGTCGGGATGCAGGCTTGTTTCTGGTTC
This sequence comes from Marinobacter sp. EN3, assembly GCF_000475315.1. Taxonomy (NCBI): domain Bacteria; kingdom Pseudomonadati; phylum Pseudomonadota; class Gammaproteobacteria; order Pseudomonadales; family Marinobacteraceae; genus Marinobacter; species Marinobacter sp. EN3. Next base: position 238,795 of record NZ_AXCC01000023.1, on the reverse strand, counting down.
ATTCAACACCAGTAGTGATGGTGGGCGGGGTGTGAGCAGCGCGGCGACTAACAGCAGGTAGCGAAGGGTGCCATCAGAAAGCTCGGCCTGATTCAGGGGGCGGAGTAAGCCGGCCTGCTCAAATTCCAGGACGAAACGGTTGCCTGCGTCTGTGCTGAACCCGAGCCTCGCTCCGGGAAAGGCATCTTCAATAGCGCTGTGCAGGCCCTCCCGGTCGCCGATTTCGTGAATGGTACGCAGGGCTGCAACCAGGTTATGGCCATCGTGGTCCAGCACCGGGGTGCGGGTCCCGATTTGCGGGGTGCGGATGCTGGAGTGTTGATCGGTGCGGAACTGATCGTAAAAGCGCCACTGCCTGATGGCCTGCCGGACGGCATGGACTTCAGGTATAGCCACAGGATCACTGATCTCGCTCAGAATGCTCTCATAGGTGTTTAGCCGGGTGTCGTAGACCTCCCATTTCCGCCCAGAACGTACTTTGACAACCGGCCCGACGCGATCAATCAGACAACTGCTTGGGCGGCAGACATCACCCACCCAGATACATTCGCGTTTTATTTCAGGGTCGAGCTGAAACATGCTGGGTTCCTGATAACCTGCAAACCCCGTAGAGGCCGGAATCCCAAGAGAAATCGCGTAGCCGAATTCTTCGCCGGCAAACCCCAGCCGTAGGCGGGATGGGGTGTTCCCGGCGGTCCCCTGAACGGGCGCTGAGCCGTCCCGCATCTCCCTTGAGAACTGCCCGGGCCCTGCCCAGAAGGTGTAGTCCAGGCCGCCTTCTTCCGCCAGGGAGGAAATCAGGTTGCCTTTTGCCGTTTCCGCCAGCAGGCGCAACGATTTATAGAGGTTTGATTTGCCACAGCCGTTCGGACCGGTAACAACGTTCAGGCCCGCCAGCGGTGCGACCACGTCTCTGAGGCTGCGATAGTTGGAAACGGCAAAGGCTTTGATCATGATCCGGATTAAACCTGTGTCCTGATGGCGCGAGTGAGTATTACCTGGAGTGGGAGTAGTCTATCAGCGCCTGAACACAACGGCGGAACAGTTCAGCCGAGAAAAACCGGTGTTCGCCGGGCTGCTCTGCCACCAGTAGCTGGCCACCGGACTCTTTGATGCCCCCCTCAATCATCAGGTTATCGCTCATCTCGAAGTCTTCAATGTTGTGGCCCAGTTCATCCCGATCGGCTGCGCCCGCGCGTTCACGGTAGTGCCTCCAGTCCATTGTGAATCCGAAAGCAGCTTTACCCTGGCCGATCATGTAGCCGACTTCGAACACCGTGCCCGGGTCCGCACTGATGCCGCGGAAGGGGGTGAGGTTGGCAATGATGGCGTCGCAACTGTCCATCAGTTCGCGGTTGGCCTGGTAGATCCGGTGGCCGCGCGCCGGTTTCGCTTCCTGGTCGGAAAACGTCAGGGCGGTGTCCAGTGGGTCTATGCCTTCATAGCCGGCTTCGCGCAGCAGGCGCTTTTTCTCGGCTACGATGGCGTTGTGTTCTTCGTGTGGGAAAAACACTTCCGGGCCGGCCAGGTAGATGCGTTTGGGTTTTGTCATGGCGAAGTCGTTTCCTGCTTCAGTCCTGGCAATTGCCCAAATCCAAACCGTATTGGACTGGCGATCAATGCTGAGAGGCTGGGTCGTATTCAATTGCTTCCAGTTTTACCCGAAAGCCACAGGCTGCTGCGTATTTGTTGAGCGTTCCCCAGCTTGGGTTGCTACGGCCTCTCTCAAGCCTCGAGATGTTGCTTTTGTTGGTTCCGAGCTTTTTCGCAACGTCTTCCTGAGTAAGGCCTGCTTTAGTCCTCATTGCGATCAACTGGTCGATCAGGCTGAATTCTTCCTGGAGGGCATCGTACTCCTGGTGAACTTCCGGATTTTCGAGTGCCTTTTGTCTGAACTGTTTGAAATTCATGATTTTTTGACCTCCTTTAAACGCTCTTTCGCGAGCTCTAGGTCTTTCTTCGGTATCTTTTGATCCTTTTTTACAAACACGTGCAGGATGATGATCCGTTTGCCCTGCATGTAGCAGAAGATTCCTCTACCTATTCCTTCTTTGGCTTTTGCTCGGATTTCAAACAGCTCACCACCTAAAGACTTTGTGTGCGGCTCTCCAAGGTTGGCCCCGTGCTTCTCCATCAATTCCATCAGCCGAATCATTCTGGCCTGAATCTTTGGCGGCATCTTAGCCAACTCTTCGCCTACTGAGTCGTAGAATTCAATCTCCCAATCCATGGGTGCTCCTTTGCCTTTTTGTTATCATATACGATAACTCTGAGCTTGAACACTATCTTGATAGCCGCCTCAACGAGCCTGAAGCTGTGCCACATAGGCGGTAATAAAAGCATTTTCCTGGAAGACTTTCAGGCCTGTGTCGGCAAAGGTGATGGGCACGGGGTTGGACGCCAGGGTGGATTTGATCAGGGCCGGGGGCACCAGGGTCACGTTCAGCTCAGAGTCGGCAATCAACTGGATGGCGGCTTCCATTTTGAAGCTGATGGCGCCACCGGCAAACTTGCCTTTTTGCATCCGCTCTTTTATCGCGACCGTGGCCACTCCGTATTCGGCCATCAACTCCGCAAAGGTGGCCTGAAACGTTTTCAGGTCGTCCCGGCTGTGGTTTTTCGGTAGCGACAGTTTGCGTACTTTGCAGTCGGGCAGGTTGAATTGGCCCCGGTCCATATTCAGCATGCACACCACCGCGTCGCTGCCGGTCAGTTCTACACCGCATACAATCATAATAATGCCCCCTATGCCCCGGTTACTCTCAGCCGCAGCATTTCTTGAATTTGAGTCCGCTACCGCAAGTGCAGGCGTCGTTGCGGGAGGGAGATTTTGCTGTGGTGACTGTTCCCGTTTTATTCAGGATAGACGTGAGCTCGTTAACGGATTCAACGGCGCCCTCGCGGGTATCAACGGAGATGGTCGCGTGAAGTTTCGCCGCGGCCACTTGAGCCTCAACTTCTTTCTTGCGCGCTTCACTGGTAACCACCAGCGTTAGCGGGTACTTCTTGCTGCCGCTCTTTTGGCTGGCGTTGGTCTGAAAGCCGCCGTAAGCCGTGTGGTGCTGGCGGGCGTCTTGCCGACCTTTATAGAAAAATTTATATGACATGCTGATATCCTGAAGGAGAGAATACCCTGGCGACGGCCGGGCGCAATCTTTTAGCACGCTTGCGGAAACAGTGATATAGGGAAAATCGGAAAAGACTAATCAAGGAAGCACCACGTGAATCAAAAAGGCTTACTCACCTCATGGAACGACGCCAAGGGTTTCGGTTTTATCACGCCAGAGAAAGGTGGCGAGCGTCTGTTTGCCCACATCAGCGCCTATCAGGGCCGGGGCAGGCCCTCGGCCAGCCGCAAGGTGGTCTACGCACAGACAAAAGATGAGAAGGGGCGGCTGAGGGCGTCCAGTTTCCAGTACGCTGGCGTGGCGAGACACAGCGTAGCGGTCGCCACGGGCGTTTGGTTTGCTCTGTTGATTGCCGCTGCAGTCGCAGGGGCGGTTTCTGTGTTGTACGTTCAGGGTTATGTGCCAGTGCTGTTGCCGGCGGCCTATGGCGTAATGAGTGTAGTGACCTTCTTGATGTATGCCGTCGACAAGGGGGCAGCTGAGAGCGGCAAGAGGCGTGTCCCTGAGGGGCGGTTGCATCTGTTTGAACTCCTGTGCGGTTGGCCGGGGGCACTGGTGGGCCAGCAATTCTTTCGTCATAAAACCCGAAAGACCTCGTACCAGGTGTCTTTCTGGTTCAATGTCGTCCTCAATCTCGCAGTGCTTTGCTGGTTGTTACTGTGGCCGGGCGCCGAGTTCGTCAGGCAGGCCCTGGAGATCAGGCCGGTTATGCTTCTAAGGTTTTGATGATGCAAAACGTCTGCTCGGACGACGAGCTCTCAACATTGCTGCAGTCCAACCCTGCGGTGCTGCTGCTATATGGCGGGGCAAGTTGTGGCGTCTGCCAGGCTATCAAGCCCCAACTGGAGCGCCTTTCCAGTGAACAATTCCCGAAGCTGGTTACTGCCTACATTGATTGCCAGGCATCAGCCGGTGCGCTGTGTGCGGCTCAGGGTATTTTCTCGCTGCCGGTGGTGCAGTTATGGTTTGAGGGGCAGCGATTTGCGGAATTCGCCAGGGTGTTTTCAATCGGCGAGGTGCGGGTAGCTCTGGAACGGCCATATGGGCTTTTGATCGAGTGCTGAGCCCTCTCTGTACTCGTGGCAGGACCCAAATCTCGCTGTGCGGATTGGCTACGGCTCGCAGATGCCCCTAACAAACACCAGCAGTTCATTATTGGCGGGCATTGCAAAATCGTCCCGGAGTTGCAGGCCAACGGCCTCGGCCAGCTCAGACAGGGCTTCAATATCTCGGATGCCCATGTGGGGTGCTTGGGATTTCAGCGACTGATCAAACGCCTTGTTGCTCTCGCTGGTGTACCCGCCCTTATGCTTGAACGGCCCGTACAGGCAGAACGCACCGTCTTTTTGAAGGCAGGCGGCGACGCCTTGAAACATCGTTTCAACTTCCTCCCAGGCCATGATGTGAGCTGTGTTTGCTGAGAATGCCCATCGACAGGTGGACACAGGCCATGGCATTTGGTTTACGTCCAGCTCAAGGATTGGGAGGACGTTGGGCAAGGCGGCCTGTTGCAGTCGGGCGCCGGCCATGTGCGCCGCTCTGGGGTGGTCGGTGGGCTGCCATTGCAGGTGGGGCAGAGCCGCAGCGAAGTGCTCGGCGTGCTGGCCGGTGCCGGTTCCTATTTCCAGGACGGTACCTGGTGACGTAAAGACGTCACGCAGTTTTTCCAGAATGGGGGCTTTGTTGTTTTCGCAGGCCTGGGAGTAAGGCAAGGGGGTGTTCATTTGAGCTCTCCTTCTTCAGGGTGGCACACAGCATGTTGCGTGGTCGGCGATGACTGGTTTTACCAAAGCGTGGCATTCAAGGGTAAACTGCGGGACGTTTTATGTCTGACGAATCTCTGAAAAAGACCATAGGAAATCCAACATGCTAAAAGTGCGAACGCTGTCGCCTGTGCGATCGCCCATTAGTGCAGACAGCGAGCGTCGCGCTGCGGATACCCTGAAACAGATGGCGGAGGCTGGCTCCAGTGCCGGCGGATTGGTCAATCTGTTAGCTGAAGCCGACACCCTCAGTAGCTTTGAATGGCCGTGGGCCAATGGCTACGGGACGCTTGAGCACGATAACCTGCCAGCGTTCTTCCAACCCTTCGCATGTTACTCGGTTGCGATGGGTGACGTGTCTTTGCCTTCTGATATCAGCCAACTATTGGTCAACAACGGAGGTGCGATCGAGTGCTGTCGTTTGTACCTTTACGATGACACAGTCGCCTTGCTCCAGCTGGATGTGGCCTTTGAAACCAGCGAATCAGGCCTTGGTGATCTGCTCCGAGGGCATAGCCTGGACGGCGCGCTTTCCAATCTGGCCAAACGGGTCTATGAGCACGCGGTATACCCGGCGTTTCACCAGTACGCACTCGGATTCCGCAAGAGCAGGCGATACAAAGCCTCCGGCGCGGTCTCGTACCTTCGAGATCCGAAGAAGCTTACGGTGTTTCGGGATGTTTCGTTCGATTCGCCGGAAGCGCCAGACACCTATGTGCTGTGGACAGGGCGATACGTGGTGACGCCTCCGAGCACCCTGAACGGTCCGCTTGGAGACAGTCTGCGACTTTGGGCGTCGTATACCGGATCAACGGAGGCTTTGTTGGAGGCCAGACAGTTTGTGGGCTCGGGCAACATCCTGGCGGTTGCGGACGATGCCGAGGCTCAGGCGGACAACTGGCTGCGCGGCCTGTCCGTCTGCCAGCTTTACAATGCCGTGTTGTCGATATACGGCGGTATTCTGAAGTCCAGTTATTCGGAGCTTAACGACTTTGCGGGCTCGCGACACCGCAGTAAAGATTTGCATCGGCTGATGGGCGACATTACGAAGACCTTGGACCATCTGGAATTCACTCGCCTTGAATTCAATGAGGCCATCATCGGGGTTCAGGCTGAGCGAGCCAAGGTGGTCAGAGCTGCGTATGCGGCCTGGAATCTCGGCGAGTTGATTGAGGGTTCCCTGGAGCGCACGAGCTTGATTCGCTCCAAGATCTCCCGCCTGCTGGAGGCACGAAAAAGCCAGCTCGATCGTTCGGTTGAATTGATTCTTGCCGGTATCGGTGGCGTTGCCGTTATTGATCTGTTTATTTCGTTGACGACGGCTTCCCGGAGCCTGGACCGTGATGATATTCCCGGAGTGCTGGATGTGTTTGAGTGGCTCCAGCCGGATGGTTCCATTGCGCTGTCGACGACCATTCTTGTGCTGATCTCGTTCTACATCTATCTCGCCAAGCGTTGATGAAAAGGAGTTTGCCATGTCGGGCAGTGAAAGAATTCGTTTTCTTGTAATTCTGTCAGCAGAACCGGGACAGATCCCTCGGGCGAGTGAGCAGATCGCCCGGGAGCTTTCCCGGAAGTTTGGCGGGGCGACGGTGATGGGAGGGGAGGATAGTTCCTGGCTCGCCGGTTACTGGGCTGAAGATGGCCATGCCTTCAAAGGCGAATACGATGGCGAGGTTCACAAGGAGTCCGTGTTCGCCGTCATGCTGATGGTGCTACCGGAAGACGAGGCCCGGGCCTTTGCTGAAATCCGGAATGCCGTGAGGCAAGCGGTGTCCGATTTTGGCCTGAACAGCCGCCACATTCATGTGGAGGTGAGTTCCGTGCGATCACGGCACTTTGATATTCAGGATCATGAGCCTGACTAAGTGTCTTCGAGCATGATCGCCCATGGCCACCTTCACGGCCAGGGCGTTCAACATCTCTGACCAAGGGCGGGGGTTACTCGGCCTCGACGGTTTCGTTCAGCAGTTCCGGCTTTTTCAGTGCCTTGGTGAACAATTCTTTTTCTTCCGCAATGGCCAGGGCGCACTGTTCTGCCAGCTCTTCAGACAGGCCGCCGACCTTACGTTGCAGGAAGGTGGTAATCTCTTCGGACAGTTCAAGAACCTTGTCCCGGGCATCGGCTTCTGCTTTGGACGAAAACAACATTTTGTCCGGGTTTTTCAGTGCCATGTCCAGTCCGTCCCTCTCGGAATAGTAGAGTGCTTTTACGCCCATGGTATGCCATCGCCTCCGGGGTAATGATGGTTGGTAAGACCGTTAATGAAATCACAGCTTATCACGAATAGTGTATATTTATACAGTATTTTGCTGCGTCATCCTGTCCTCTTTTGCTGTTCCAGCGCCGGACCCGGCCCCCGTATGATGGATTGTCAGACATCAGCTCCGGAGTCCTGAAATGAAAGCCAGAACAACCATAGCCGGTACTCAACCCACGCCGCCCCCCAAGACCAAGGCGCCCATTCCCGAAGTCCGTCAGCCGGATTTTGACCTGGCGGAAGACGTGCCCAAGTATTGGTGGGATAACGATCCGGCCAAAACGCTGTTGCTGGCGGCGTTGTCCGCAAGTTTCCCGCCTGGTGAGCGCTTCTTTATCGACTCCGTACGCCATTATCAGAAAGAGATTACAGACCCGGAGCTAAAGGCGGCGGTGCGAGCGTTCATCGGCCAGGAGGCGCACCACTCAAAAGAGCACGAGGCCCTGAACGGATATATGCAGGGGCGCGGCATCAACCTCAAACGCCTTGAGCGCGAGGTGCTGTGGCTGATGAATGTGCTGCGCAAGCGGCTGAGCCCGGAGCGCCAGTTGGCCCACACGGTGGCGGTGGAGCATTTCACTGCACTGATGGCAGAGGAATTCCTCCTGAAATATGACGCTCTGGAAGAGATGGACCCGCGTATGGCTCCCATCTGGGCCTGGCACGCGATCGAAGAATCCGAGCACAAGGCGGTGGCGTTCGACGTTTACAAGACCATCGGAGGCAGCGAGTTTGTCCGGTTGACCGAGATGATGGTGGTGAGCGTGCTGTTCCCGGTCTCCAGCGGCATTCACCTGATTCAACTGATGAAAGAGGACGGCCAGTTGTTCAACCTGAAATCCTGGGCGAACGGTCTCAATTACATGTGGGGCAAGCCAGGTGTATTCCGCAAACTCCTGCCCTCTTACTTCAAGTACTACAGCCCCGGCTTTCATCCATGGAATCACGATGCCCGTGATCTGGTGGAGAAAGCCAAACGGAAGTGGCTGGCGCCGGTGATGAAAAAGGCGGCTTGAGGGTCACCGCATTTGCTACCATGTCGGACTTTTCACTGGGTTGATGATCTAAGTCCGGCAACATGAATGCTCCTTTCCAGCTTCGGCCTTACCAGCAGGAAGCCGTCGACGCCACGCTGAACCACTTCCGTAAATCGGATGAATCTGCGGTCATTGTGCTGCCGACCGGTGCCGGCAAGAGCCTGGTGATTGCCGAGTTGGCTCGTCTTGCGCGCCGAAAGATTCTGGTCCTGACCCATGTGAAGGAACTGGTGGAGCAGAATCACGCCAAGTACCAGAGTTATGGTCTGTCGGGGGGGATCTTTGCGGCCGGGCTGAAACGCAAGGAGAAGCACCATCAGGTGACCTTTGCCAGTGTGCAGTCGGTGGCGGCGAATCTGGACCAGTTCCGGGATGAATACTCGCTGGTTATTATCGATGAGTGCCACCGGGTGAGTGGCGAGGAAACCAGCCAGTACCAGCGGATCATTGAGCTTTTACGGCAGCAGAATGACTCCCTGAAGGTGCTTGGGCTCACCGCCACGCCCTACCGCCTGGCCATGGGATGGATCTATCGTTACCACTACCGGGGTTTTGTTCGTGGTTCTGATGACGAACAGGACAAGCCTTTCCGGCACTGCATCTACGAACTGCCCCTGAGCTACATGATCAACCGTGGCTATCTCACCCGGCCTGAATTGGTCAACGCCGCCGTGGCCCAATACGATTTCTCCACGCTGACGCAGGACCGTTTTGGCGAATACGCCGAGAAAGACGTCAACCAGTTGTTGAGCAAACATCAGCGGGTGACACGTGCCATCATCGAACAGGTGATGGAGATGGCGGCCGAGCGCCAGGGGGTGATGATTTTCGCGGCGACGGTGCAGCACGCGCAGGAAATTGCCGGGTATTTGCCCGAGCAGGAAACCGCCCTGGTGACCGGCGCGACTGATCTGCGAGATCGCGACCAGCTGATCCAGCGCTTCAAACAACGGCAGTTGAAGTACCTGGTGAATGTGTCTGTGCTGACGACCGGGTTTGATGCCCCCCATGTGGACCTGATCGCCATCTTGCGGCCTACTCAGTCTGTAAGCCTGTATCAGCAGATTGTCGGCCGAGGCTTGCGGTTGGATGAGGGGAAACGGGATTGCCTGGTGATTGATTACGCTGGCAATCATGTCAATCTGCATCATCCGGAAGTTGGGGAGCCGAAGCCCAACCCCAACAGTGAACCGGTGCAGGTGTTCTGCCCGGGCTGCGGTTTTGCCAACATCTTCTGGGGCAAAACCGACAGCGACGGTCGTGTCGTTGAGCATTATGGCCGCCGGTGCCAGGGCCTGCTGGAATCCATAGAAGATGACGCTGGGCGGCCACAGCAATGCGACTACCGGTTCCGGTTCAAGGAATGTCCACATTGTGGTGGTGAGAACGACATCGCTGCCCGCAACTGCGGGCACTGCCACCAGGCGATTATCGACCCGGATGATCAACTGCGGGATGCCCTGAAGCTCAAGGATGCCATGGTCATCCGATGCGCCGGCATTTCTCTGGCGGGAGAAGGCCAAAAACTTCGGATGACTTACCACGGAGAAGACGGGGAGGAACTCCGGGAGTCTTTCGATTTCAGCAAGCCCGCCCAGCGCGCCGTGTTCAACAAGCTGTTTGGCCGACGGTTTGCCAATGGCCAGGCTCCGAAAGTCTTTGCCCGGGCAAATGAGGTGCTGGAGATGCAGGTGCTGTTACCCGCGCCGGATTTCGTGATTGCTCGCAAGCAGAAGCATTACTGGCAAGTGCAGGAGCGAATCTTCGATTATCGGGGGCAGTATCGTAAGGCGTATTGACTGGTTAAGCGACGTTACGGTGGTGTGTTGGATGCCTTCTGATCTATCGCCCTGTATGATTCGGATATAATCATCTGTCAGCTTTTAAGCGGTGTCTACTCGGATCATGTTGGCTACCTTTCAAACCACAGTGCTCGTGCTGCTACTACTTGTAGCGACGGCAGGGCATGCAAAGATCTACAAATGGGTAGATGAGCACGGCAAGGTGCACTTCAGCGACCGCCAGGACCATAGCGTTAAACAGGAAGTGGTTGACGTGAAGCCCAGGGCCTCCGAATGGTCGCGTTTTGAAATCCGCATTGAAACGGTTGATCTGGAGCTGACTGCCGAGGAAAACCAGCAGATTGTCGATGGCGTGAACCATGTTTACGAGTTTTACGACCACGTGCTGTCTTTCGATATGTACCGGACGGTTCCCGTTAATATTCTGATTTTCAAGGATATGGTCAGTTACCGGAACTACCTGATTCAACGGGACAGGGGCTGGCTGGTTGCATCCTACGGTTTGTACATGCCATCTGAGCATCAGATCGTGGTGTATATTCAGGAGGACAGGGAACGCACCTTCAGAACCATCAAGCATGAGGTCAGTCATGCGGTTGTAAATTCCATCGTCCCCTATGCTCCCGCCTGGTTGAACGAGGGGCTTGCCGAGCAGATGGAGATGCTGGAACGGGATGACGCCGGTCTGTATTTCGAGAGCCACCCGGAAAACCGATGGATTGTCGCTAAAGCCCGTGAACAGGGCCGGTTAACCGGCATCGACCAATTCCTGAAACTGCCCAGCAACAAGTGGCGACACTCCGATATGTCTGGTAGCGGCAGCGTGCGTGCCCAGGCTGGCCAGTTTGTCTATTTCCTGCTTGCCAAGCCCACGCGCCGCAGTTTTCTGGTGCGGCTGATGCATAACTTCAACCGAGGTGACCGCACACTCTCGTATTACCTGGTAGACGACAACTACATCGGCGGGGTCAACATGCTGGGCCTGGACTGGCGACGCTGGCTGCATGCCCAGGGTGAGGGCTCGGTGCGGTTTGCGTTCTGACATTTTAGGCGGGGGCGTTGTTGTGAAGGTTTTCAAATCATTGGTGATTGCCGGAGTACTTGCGCTGTCGGGTTGCACCAACGTGATCGGGGACGTGCCCCGTTCCATTCATCTATCCTCGTCTGCCGGGCAGGAAGCAGGGGAGCTGTTGTCGGTTGCCCGTGATTTCTTCAGCGGCTCGGGGTATCAGTGCCATACCGATCAGCCTGCGGACAGCCTGCGTTGCAGTCGACCACTCCGGGACCTGTACATTCATCAAACCACGGCAGTGGTCCGCATTTATTCAGTCGATGAAGCCACCCCTGAGGTGACCCTGGTGACAACGCGCTGGGATGAAGGGCTGATTCCCAGCGAGTTTATCTCGGACGAATTCCACAACCCGGATGTCGAGGCGTTTTGTGAGTACGTGAAGGCGCAGGCTATGGGAGCGTGTCAAACCATCTCGAGCTAGGGTCTGCCGTTGTCAGGGGGCAGAACCGAAAACCAATGGCGGCAACAATCGGATGGAAACCATTGGCGAAGTCGGTTTTACTCATCGCGACGACCATGATTAAAAGGGTGATGAGATGTCCCGCTCCCCGGAACAGGATAGCGATTGGATGACAGGCGTCGGCGACTCTGCTGCAGGAGAGAGTGCACGGGTGGCCAGGCTGGTCAGGGTGGCACAGCACATCGAGATGCACGCCGATGAAGCACTCACGCTCTCGAGCCTGGCGAAGGTGGCCGCTCTGTCACCGTCCCGTTTACAGAAACAGTTCAAGGCGGCGTTTGGTGTCTCTCCAAAAGCCTATCAGGATGCCGTCCGTATGCGGCGCTTCAAGCAATCCCTGAAAGACGGGAGTAAAGTGACGGACGCGATATTCGCCTCCGGGTTTGGTTCGGTAAGTCGTGTCTACGGTGAAGCGAACCGTAGCATCGGTATGCCGCCCAGGACCTATCGGGCCGGTGGTGCGGGTGAAGTCATCGTCTATGCCGGCCGGACCACCGCACTGGGGCTGATGATGATGGCGGCCACGGATAGGGGTGTTTGTTTTGTGGAATTCGGTGACGATGAAGCGTCGCTGGTGGGCCGATTGAGGTCGGAATTTCCTAAGGCTGAGCTGACCGCCTCACCAGCCCGGAACGCCCCGGAACTTGATGCCTGGATGGAAGCCCTGGATCAGCATATCAGTGCGGGAGCCCCACGGCCGGATTTGCCGTTGGATATGCGAGGCACCGCGTTTCAGGTAAAAGTCTGGCAGTTTCTGTTGAGTATCCGCGAGGGCGATGTCCTGAGCTACAGCGAGGTGGCCGCGAAGATCGACAAGCCCAGGGCGGTGCGGGCCGTGGCGTCAGCTTGTGGCAAGAACCGGATTGGTGTGTTGATTCCCTGCCATCGTGTATTGCGGGGCGATGGCGGGCTTGGCGGTTATCGCTGGGGATTGGAGCGAAAGCGGGCGTTGTTGGAGGCAGAGCGGAGAAGTGTGACGAGGGAATAAACGATCCCAAAATGCTCCGACAGCAATTTTTTCCTGTTTCAGTTATACTGGAGCGCTTATATTGGCGAATAAGCCAATAGCGAACCGGGGAAATATCATGAGCAAGAAAGTCGTAAAAGCTGTTTTAACGTCTGCTGAGATTGAAGAGCAGACAGCTGCCTTTTTAAAGTCCGGTGGGCGCGTTGAGTATGTGGCTAAAGGTAAAAGTTCGCAGTTGACCTCGGCTGGCCCGAAGCAGATTAATCTGAAGAGTAATTAAGAGATTTTCAAACAAGGTAGCTTCGGCTGCCTTTTTCTTTATGTGCCACTCATATCGGTCGAACCACGTCATAAAATATCGTAACCACTAGCCGACAGCAGGCAAGCTACAATCTTCTGAATCATGGATCTGATATGAGGCATAGCTGCGGTTATGAGTCACAACGAGGAAAGCCCGGGTGTCGGGTCGGGTTCTGGCGAACAGGACTCAACAACGGCCCTGATTGAAGCCATCAATATCCGCAGCATGTCGTTGATTGTGCTGACCAGCATCGCCTCCCTGTATTTTATCGACTGGGCCCAGCCTGTTCTGCTGCCGCTTGTGGTCGCAGTTCTGATCAGTTACGCCCTGGATCCGCTGGTGGCGACACTGGATCGGATTCACATACCCCGTCCATTGGGTGCAGCTCTGGTTCTTTGCGCACTGATAGCGATTCTGGCGGCGGCAAGTGTGCCACTCAAGCAGGAAGCCATGGCCATGCTGGACAAGATTCCCCAGGCCATCAAGGAGCTTCAGCGTGAAGATGCGTCTGCGTCCGAGGATGAAGAAAGCATCATGGAAAAAGCCCAGATTGCCGCCAAGCAGATTGAGGAAACCGCCGAGAAAAGCCAGGAGGAACCGGCTGTTCAGGCCGGCGTGACACCCGTACGGGTGGTGGATGAGCCGATGGACGTTCGTGACTATGTCATCCGCAATTCGCCGGCCACAATAGTTCTTATTTCCCAGATGTTTTCTGTGCTTCTACTGGTGTTTTTCCTGCTTTCCGTCGGCAAGCTATACCGGCGTAAGATCGTTAGAATATCCGGCCCGTCGTTCCGGCGTATGCGCAAGGCGGCACGAATTATGAACGAGCTGCATCACCAGGTACGCCGGTTCCTTTTTGTCATGGTCATCAGTGCGCTTTTTGTCGGCATTCTCACCTGGCTGGCATTCCTGCTATTAGGAGTTGAGCAAGCGGCTTTGTGGGGCGTGGTGGCTGGTATTGCCAGTGGTGTGCCGTATCTGGGGCCTTTCCTGGTTCTGGTCGGCTCTGGGGTGGCCGCATTTCTGCAGTTCGGCGAGCTCAATACTGCCGTGATTGTTGCGCTTACATCGCTGGTCATCACCAGTATTCAGGGGAATCTGCTGATGCCGTGGCTGACGAGTTACGTCTCCAGTTTGAATGCCGTCGCCATTTTTATCGGGTTGTTGTTCTGGGGTTGGTTGTGGGGGCCAGTGGGCTTGATTGTGGCTACGCCCATTCTCATGATCGCAAAATCCGTGTGCGATTATGTGGTGAACTTTCGTCCGGTAGGAGAGTTGTTGGGTAAATGATTCGGGTGTGACCACAGCTTCAATCCTTGATGACTTCTCGCTCGAATCGGCCAAGCACGACCACGATAATCAATGAAAGCACCGTCACCATGCTGGCAAGGGCCAGGGTGCCAAGGCCGCAGGCTACGCCAATGGCGCCGGATACCCAGATGGAGGCTCCCGTGGTAATGCCCTGAACATTGCCGCGGCTCTGGATGATACTGCCGGCGCCCAGAAAGCCAATGCCGCCAATCACGCCTTCGACAATGCGTGTGGGGTCAATTCGGGCGGAAGGGTCGCCTTCCGCCGTGGCGAGCAAAATGTGCATGCCCATCATGATGAATGCGGATGCCCCCACGGAGACGAGCATGTGCGATCGCAGTCCCGCTGGCTTCCCTCGTAGTTCACGTTCAAGCCCAAGCACCAGTGCCAGGCCAGCCGCCATAAGCAGTCGAATGACCATGTCCATTAAGGGGATTTCGCTTTCCAGCACAGATCGTCTCCTGGTCTTTCAGTTTTGTTTGTATCTGCTCACGCAGATTAGCAGGTAAGGCCGGGATCGTCCTTTTATGAGGTTACTGCCGACACGGTTCCGTGCCATATTGGCAATTCCATATCCTCGGGATCTTCGTTGGGGCCACCGGTCCGGCTCTTGAATGAGCCTTCCTCAATCGGTATCCGGAACAGCGCGGTTGCCCGGCGCTCCTTCTGGTTCGGTGCCCGTACCTGCTCCCAACGTCCTGGCTCAATCTGGTTGATGATGGCCCGGAATGCGGCGTCGAATTCTGCAGAGTCTTCCACGAGCTGTGCGCAGCCGAACAACACCAGAGATTCGTAGTTGGCGCTGTGGTGGTACGCAGACTTGGTCAAAACCCATTCATTGGTGACGGCAAACGAGATGCAAAGGAGTTGGCCCGAGCCGAGGCGTTTTGACAGCCGGCCTCCATTGAGGGTGTGAACGTACAGGTGGTCATCCATTCGCCAGGCGGTAATCGGGATGATGCGGGGCTCGCCGTCCTCCACAAAGCCCAGGTGCGCGGTTTTGAGTCGGTCAATCAGCGTATAGGCAACCTGGCGGTCCACCGAGGCTCTTTTGGTGGCCCGCCTCACGGTGCTCCTTGGGCAGGACGTGAGAGGTGAGGCTTGTTGAGTATTTGGCTGATTCATTCGGTGGTCCTCAAGGCTGTGGATTGGACAGTTGCGTTCTATTTCACGTCACTTCTGATACCCTCAAAAGACCCAGATTGTGTTTTTTTATAGGACCAGTGGTTGTGATTGATGATATTCGGTTTGATGCTGACCAATCTCTGCAGCTTCAGCTCTATCGACAGTTGGCTGATCGGATTCTGGCTCAACGCTATCCTCCGGGATACCGGTTGCCGTCCAGTCGCCAAATGGCGGAGGATCTTGGCGTCAGTCGGAACACAGTGAATGCGGTCTACGATCAGTTGAAAGCAGAAGGCTTCCTTCAGAGCCATGCAGGTAGGGGAGTATTCGTTCACGAGGATATCGGGTCGGCTATCGAACCGGCTGGGAAAAAATTGAAAATACCCTCTGGCGGGAGTTTCCGACTGCCTTCACTGCCAGACAGGGTGCGTGGGACTCCCCGCAGAGCGGAAGATGCCTGCTTGCCATTTCAGCCCGGCCTGCCGGATCTGGACGCCTTTCCCGTCAACGCCTGGAACCGCGTGCTGCACCATCAGGAAAGCCGGCGGGGGCTTCGCGGTTATGACAGCACTCAGGGCTACCTGCCGCTGCGGACGGCCATTGCGAACTACCTCCGAACGTCGCGTGGCGTGCGTTGCCATGCCGATCAGATTGTGATCACCAATGGTGCGCAGCAGGCCTTGTCGTTGCTGGCGGATGTGTTTCTGAGTCCCGGCGATCGTGTCCTATGCGAGAATCCGGGCTATCGAGGTGCCCGCAATGCGTTGGGGCGCCTTGGCAATCCGTTGGTGCCCATTCCCCTGAAAAATCAGGTTCTTGATGTGACCGCGTTGCCACATCTGGGCTCCGCCAGGTTGCTGTTCTGCACCCCCACCCATCAATATCCCATGGGGGGGATTCTGGACCTCTCCCAACGGATGGCCCTGGTGCAGTGGGCTCGGCAGAACGATTGCTGGATAGTGGAAGACGACTATGACAGCGAATTTCATTTCTTCAACAAGCCGTTTGCGGCGGTGCAGGGTATGTTCGACAATGCGCCGGTACTGTACGTGGGAAGTTTCAGCAAAACGCTGCTGCCGGCATTAAGAGTGGGATATGTCGTTCTTCCGGAGGAAGTAGTGGAGCCGGTGCTCTGGGCCAAACAGGTCGGTGGTGGCGAAACGCCCTTGCTGATTCAGGCCACTATTGCCGAGTTTATGGAGAGTGGCCAGTTCGTTCGACACGTTCGCCGGATGCGTCAGTTGTATCGGGACAAGTGGCAGTACTTCCAGGACGCGGTGCAGAGGAAACTCGGGGATCTGGTGCACCCTGTGGCCGAGAGTGCGGGTATGCATCTGGTGCTTGAAGGCCGGTTTGATGACTCAGCCTTGAGTGGATGGCTGAGGAAACAAGGCTTTGGCAGCACGCCCTTGAGTGCGCACTACATCGGAGATACCGCATCATCCGGTCTGGTCATGGGGTTTGCCAGTGCCAGTGAGCGGGAAATGGAGGATTGCGTCAGCATCCTCAGAAGCGCGTTAACCTGAATGTAACCGCAGCTTGTAATTGACTCAAAATCCGTCGGAATAGCAAAGGGAAGCAGCATGACAACACCATCCGAGGCGAGACAGCGCGCCATTCTGAATCGTCTTGACCGGTTCAGTCGTCTGATGGACAGCAGCATCGGCCTTCCATTTACCAGGTTCCGGATTGGCATAGAGGCCATCATCGGGCTGTTACCGGTGGTTGGTGATATGGCTGGCCTGATCCTGTCGGGCTATGTGCTGGTAGAAGCGCAACGCGCGGGCGCCAGCAAGGCTGTGAAGTTAAGAATGTTCAGAAATATGGTCATCGATTTTCTGGGTGGCCTGTTGCCGGTGGTGGGGGATGCCTTTGATGCCGTGTATAAGGCGAATACTCGCAATACCAGACTGCTGAGAAACTATCTTGAGAAGGAATTGGCGATTGAACCACCGCCACCGCCGTTCCCCTGGGGAACGCTGATTGGGTTGTCGATTCTGTTTGCAGTGATAACCGGTGGTTTGTCGCTCATTCTTTGATCACCCGAACTGACTATGGATAGAGCATGATGCTGGACGCACTTCAGGCCAATGGCCTTATGCAGATACTACTACTGACATTGATGGCCGGTCTTGCAATGCCTGTGGGCGCAGCACTGGCATCGGTGGAGCGTATTCACCCGCGCTGGCTGGAAACCGAGGTGCGGCACAGTGTGATCGCGTTTGGTGGTGGCGCGCTGCTGGCGGCTGTTGCGCTGGTACTGGTGCCAGAAGGGACGGCTAACTTGTCCATGGTGGGCATCGTTGTCTGTTTTGCCGGAGGCGGTATCAGCTTTATGCTTCTGGATCGATGGCTGGCTGCCAACGGCACACCGGCGAGCCAGTTGGTGGCCATGCTTTCGGATTTTGTGCCGGAAGCCATGGCCCTCGGCGCCACTTTCTCGGTGTCCAGTGAGGGCGGAATTCTGCTGGCCGGCATCATTGCGTTGCAGAATATCCCGGAGGGCTTTAACTCCTATCGGGAGCTGGTGGACGCGACCCATTATCGAGGATTGAAAATTGTGGGTGCCCTGGCGCTGATGGCGTTGCTTGGGCCGGTGGCCGGTGCCCTTGGTTACTTTCTGCTGTCGGATGCCCCGAGTGTGGTATCCGGCATCATGCTGTTTGCGGCAGGGGGTATTCTCTACATCATTTTCCAGGACATAGCGCCTCAGGTACGCCTGAAAAAACACTGGGCGCCACCATTGGGGGCGCTTGCGGGCTTCCTGCTTGGGGTGATGGGAGAGGTGGCGTTATCCGGATAGGGGACGTTCCGGCGTAGTTTGGCTATCATTCTGCCCTTTATGCGTTGTTTACTTTTTATTTTCCCAGAACAGGAGACTAACCGTGGCGGATACATCACTTAAGGAAAAACTTTCCAGCGCAGTCAAGGACGCAATGCGGAGCAAGGACAAAGATCGCCTGGTGACGCTACGTATGGCTCAGGCTGCGGTGAAGCAGATTGAGGTCGACGAGCGCCGGGAACTCACTGATGACGATGTTCTGAAGGTGCTGGACAAGATGTTGAAACAGCGCCGGGACGCCGCTGCACAATATGATGACGCAGGCCGGGGCGAACTGGCAGACAAAGAGCGCTCGGAGATGGTGATCATCGAGGAGTTTATGCCTGCCGCGCTGTCTGAGGACGATCTGGATGCGCTTATCCGCGAAACCATTAACGCGACGGGAGCCTCCGGTATGCAGGATATGGGAAACGTGATGAATGAACTCAAGCCCCAGGTGCTCGGCCGGGTGGATATGGGGCACCTGAGCAAGAAAGTTCGAGCTGCGCTGGCGGGTTAAGCCAGCGCTGGGACCACGGCCTGGTCAGGCGAAGTCGTAGTCTCCACCTTTCTCCAGTGCTCTCTGGTACGCGGGGCGCGCATGCACCCGCGCTACCCAGGCCTTGATGTTTGGCCTCTCGTTACCAACGATGCCCCTGGCGACGGACGCCTCCAGAGGAAAGCTCATCTGGATATCCGCCGCACTCAGCTGTTCTCCAAGAAACCAGGTGTTTTTGGCCAGTTGTGACTCCACGAAGTCCAGGTGGGTCTTGATCATCGGGCCGATAAAAATCTGGTTGGTTTTGTCCGAAATTCCTTTGGCGATCGGCTTGATAAAGAATGGCATTGGGCTGGTCTTCACCTTTTCAAACACCAGGCGCATGACCAGCGGTGGCATCAGTGAGCCCTCGGCATAGTGCATCCAGTAGGTGTAATCCAGCCACTGTTGGCCTCCGGCTTCGGGCAGCATGGTGTCTTTACCATAGGTGTGCGCCAGATATTCGATGATGGCACCGGATTCGGCAACCACCAGATCTCCGTCGGTGATGACCGGGGACTTTCCGAGGGGGTGCACTTTCTTGAGACTGGCTGGAGCCAGCATGGTTCCAGGGTCGCGCTCATAGCGTTGGATCTCGTAGGGTACGCCCAGTTCTTCCAGCATCCAGAGAATGCGTTGTGAACGTGAATTATTGAGGTGGTGAACTGTGATCATTCGGAAGCTCCGTTCCCGTTTTATAAGTGGTCAGGGTAGTACAGTAGGCTGAAAAAGGCTGATTGGTTCACTCGAAATGTAGTATTCCGCTGTTACCTATCCCTGTTGAAAGTGGCGCATGATGGATATGCATTGTTGATCAAACAGGGAGGAATGAACATGTCGAATAAAAAACTGTTGCTGCTGGCCGGCGATTTCACCGAAGACTACGAGACCATGGTGCCGTTCCAGGCACTGACCATGCTGGGCTACGAAGTACACGCGGTTTGCCCGGAAAAGAAATCCGGCGACAGCGTGAAAACCGCCATCCATGATTTTGAAGGTGACCAGACTTACACCGAAAAGCCGGGTCATAACTTCGCGCTCAATTACGATTTCGATAAGGTTCAGGTTGATGACTATGCTGGGCTGGTGATTCCCGGTGGTCGGGGCCCGGAGTACCTGCGCCTGAATGAGCGGGTGATTGAGATCGTGCAGGCGTTCAACAACGCGGGCAAACCCATTGCGTCGGTTTGTCATGGCGCCCAGATCCTGGCCGCCGCCGGAGTGCTGGAGGGGCGCGAGTGCAGTGCCTATCCTGCCTGTGGGCCCGATGTGAAAATGGCGGGTGGTCGTTACATGGACATTCCGGTCGATCAGGCTCACGTTCAGGGCAACCTGGTGACGGCTCCGGCCTGGCCTGCCCATCCGGCATGGCTGTCAGCGTTTGCTAAACTGCTTGGTGCTGAGATCTCGATCTAGTCTTAACCCGGCAGCCTCCGCTCGAGGCTGCCGTTATCACAGGAGACGGACTCCATGTGTGAACTCTATGTGAAAGCCGACCCGATCCTGTTTGAAAGTCGGTCCCGTTCTCTCCGTATCCGGGGGGTGGTCACAACGCTTCGGCTTGAGAACCAGTTCTGGGATATTCTCCGGGAGATTGCCGAAGTGGACGGCATGACCACCAATCAGCTCATCACCAAACTCCACGAAGAGGTGATGGAACTGAGAGGTGAAGTAGAGAACTTCGCCTCCTTTCTCCGTGTAAGCTGCACACGCTATCTGGCGCAGCGCGAAGCCCGTCCCGTTCCCCTGATAACGGCTCATTCATCGGGTAAGGCCCAGTCCCGGGTCGCGTCGGTCCCTTGAATTATCCGCCGTCCGGGCGCAGCTAGTAGGGTAGGTTCATTTCACACAACTGACAGGGGAGGCACCCCATGCATGTATTCATTGCCGGAGCCAACGGGCAGATCGGGCGTTTTCTATTACAGGAAATCGCGGATAGCAGGCATGAGGCACGAGCACTGGTTCGCCACGCAGACCAGGGGCCGGAGTTGCAGCAGCTTGGTGCCACGGAAACGGTGATTGGCGACCTGGAGCAGGATTGCAGCGAAGCGATGCGGGGCTGTGACGCCGTTATCTTTACGGCCGGGTCCGGCCCCCATACTGGTCCGGACAAGACGGTAGATGTGGATCAGGATGGCGCGATTCGACTCGTGGATACCGCCAAGGCCATGGGCATCAAACGTTTCATCATGGTCAGCAGTATGCGAGCTGAAGAGCCCGAAAAAGGCCCTGAAAAGCTTCAGCATTACCTGCGTGCCAAGCGTAATGCCGATGAACACCTGAAAAACAGTGGTCTGCATTACACCATTGTGCGCCCTGGCCGACTTACCAATGACGATGGCAACGGTAAGGTGTCTGTCAGCGAGCGACTGGACGCGTTCGGAGAGATTCCTCGCCAGGACGTTGCCCGGGTTCTGTTGGCTGTGCTGGATTCTGACAATACCGGCAATTGCATTTTTGATGTAGTGTCTGGAGATGTGCCGGTGCGTGATGCGCTGGCGAACCTGTAAGCCGCATCCGCCGGCATGATCAACAAGAGAGCCGCAATGAGCGATAACCCGTTAGCCTCGATTCTGGAAATGGATGGCGAAGAACGCTATGACTATTTTCTGGATGCTGTGGTGGAAGAGCGTGAGCTCTGGATACTGGTCAATGGCGATAACCAGTTTCTCAAAATTGTCTCGGAGGAAGATGGCGTCGGATATCTCCCGGTGTGGCCCGCTGAGGACTTTGCAGCAGATTATGCAGGGCCTTCGGGTGACCTGAGCCCCAAAGCGATTTCATTGCCGGACTTCTTCAAAAAGTGGGTGCCCGGGTTAAGCCGTGACGGGCTTGAGGTAGGCGTTTTTCCGGGCGCCGACAGTGAGCTCTGGATAACGCGGCCGGAAGAGCTGAAGCAGGACCTTCAGGACGTGTTGTCGGGATCTTTCTGATCCCGGCTACACCAGAAAATTCCCCCTCTCTGATACGGTCAGTTCCACTTCTTCGCTTCGATCCTTCAGGGCGACTCCGGAGGTGCCCAGTTGCCTGGCTTCCTTCAGAAGGTAGATCACTTTCTCGCTTGCCTGTTCCACGCCCAGTCCGGCAGGACGGATATTGGATACGCAGTTGCGGCGGGCATCTGGCAGCCCCGGCTCGGGATGATGAGTAAGGTAGACGCCGAGGCTGTCGGGTGAGCTGAGCCCCGGTCGCTCGCCGATCAGTACCACCACTTGTTGTGTCTGGAGCACCTGGCCTATGTGGTCGCCAATCGCTACGCGCCCCTGTTCTACCAGCAGAGGTGTTGCAACCCGCCACTCAGGGCCGTCATGGGCCAGTTTCCGGAGGAAGCTGCGCATGAACGCCGGGGCGTTTTGCTGCACGGCTCTGGCTGACAATCCGTCGGCGATCACTATGGCCAGATCAGGGGGCTCAGCAGAGCCTGTTTTCGACGATTGTAGACGGCTGCTGGATGATTCGCTCAGAACACGCCCCAGATCCGGCCTTTGCAGGTAGCAGGCCCGGTCTGGTGCCTGGCTCTGAAGTTGAATCGGTGGGCCCAGGGCCGACATCTCGGGTATCTGCTGAAATTCGACGATCAACTGCTCAATATCCAGTGGATGGTGCACGGCATCCCTGGCGCGGGCATGGGCCAGCTGAAACTCAAGAAGCTCCGCTGTGGGGAGACTGACGCCCGCCCTGCCAAGGCCGATGCGGGCTGGGGTGCACTGGCGCAGACCTCGCCAGGGGTTGTGAACGACGATCGGGAACTTTGAGTTGGTCATGGTTATGTTCTCCTTCGCGGGCCGGAGAGGCTGTGGCGGAAGGCCGCTGGTATGTCGTTATTCAGCGACACCCGATCCGAATCCTCGAAAATCTGCATGGCGTGCAACCATTGCTCGAACTCCGGTGCCGGTTTCAGGTTGAGCACACGGCGGGCGTAAAGGGCGTCGTGGAATGACGTGGTCTGGTAATTGAGC
Organism: Marinobacter sp. EN3; assembly: GCF_000475315.1. Lineage (NCBI taxonomy): Bacteria > Pseudomonadati > Pseudomonadota > Gammaproteobacteria > Pseudomonadales > Marinobacteraceae > Marinobacter > Marinobacter sp. EN3. Next base: position 216,247 of record NZ_AXCC01000023.1, on the reverse strand, counting down.
ATGATGTCATCTGACCCTGGAATGCCCATGATGAATGTGCACCCGGCGACTCCGAGCAGCGTCAGCAGGTTATCCATATCATTCTGGTCGGCTTCGGCGTGGTTGGTGTAGCAGATGTCGCAACCCATCGGCAGCCCGAGCAGCTTTCCGCAGAAATGATCCTCCAGGCCTGCCCGGGTGATCTGCTTGCCATCGTAGAGATACTCCGGGCCGATAAAGCCGACCACCGTATTCACCAGCAGCGGGTCAAAATGGCGGGCGACCGCGTAGGCCCTGGCCTCGCAGGTTTGCTGGTCAAGACCGTGGTGAGCATTGGCGGAGAGGGCGCTACCCTGACCGGTTTCAAAGTACATTACGTTTTGGCCGACGGACCCGCGTTTCAGGCTCAGAGCGGCTTCCTGGGCCTCTTTCAGGGTGGCGAGGTTGAATCCGAAACTCTGGTTGGTGGCTTCGGTGCCGCCTATAGACTGGAAAACCAGATCTACGGGCGCTCCCTGCTCGATGGCTTCGAGGGTGTTGGTCACGTGCGTAAGCACACAAGACTGAGTTGGAATGTCGTAGCGCTGGATTACTTCGTCGACCATGGTCAGTAGCCGCTTGGTTTGAGCCACGTTATCGGTCGCTGGATTAATGCCGATGACGGCGTCGCCATTGCCATAAAGCAGGCCATCAAGAATGCTGGCGGCGATGCCTGCCATGTCATCTGTAGGGTGGTTCGGTTGCAGCCGGGTGGAAAGGCGCCCCGGCAACCCGACGGTGTTTCGGAACGCTGTGGTTATCTGGCATTTCTGGGCAACCAGGATCAGATCCTGGTTGCGCATGAGCTTGCTGACCGCCGCCACCATTTCCGGCGTCAGACCGGGGCGTAGTCGTGCCAGCATCTCCGGCGAGGCGTTATCGCTCAGAAGCCAGTTCCGGAAATCGCCGACCGTCAGGTGAGAAACGGGGGCGAAGGCGGCGGCGTCATGAGAGTCCATGATCAGGCGGGTTACCTCATCCGTTTCATAGGGAATCAGGGCGTCGGTCAGAAATGTCTTGAGTGGCAGGTCGGCCAGACACATTTGTGCCAGTACCCGCTCTTCAGCCGACGCTGCGCCAACGCCGGCGAGATGATCGCCTGAGCGCTCTGGCGTTGCCTTTGCCATCAAGGTCCCCAGGTCCCTGAAATCCATGGTCTGAAATCCCATACGGTACGTGTACTGGCCACTCATGGTCTTCTCCTTTAATCCCGGGGGCGACTCTGGCATGCCCGCATCAAATTACTTTAACTACACTGTAGTTTCTTGAAGCGGATGCTGTCTCTCAATTTGCCAACCGATTGGGCAACTGACTCGGTCTAAGGTTCTACTGCCTTGAATTGCGACAGGTGCTAGACTTGGAACCCCTGCAGGTGTAAGGAAACCCTCAATGGCGCTTGGCCGTTTGCTTCTCGTTGTATTCATGCTGTCGCTTGTTTCTCTCCCCTCCCTTGCTCTGGAATCGGTTGCGTCCGGAGAGAAAAGCGTGGAACTGACAGACTTTTCCATCGAATACTTCATCGATGAATCGCAAACGATGGACTATGAAACCGTTCGGCTTGAGTCTTTCGACCAGACCAAGAACACCACCACCCTCGGTACCCGGGCGGCGGTGACCTGGTATCGGGTTTCATTACACAACTCAGGTACTGATGACCGTTCGCTGTTTCTGCACCTTCCCAAGGCTTATCACGTTCGTTCAATCGATATTGTTGAAGAGCGCTCCTCACGCGTCGTCAATCGACTTTCCGTTAACCTCAATGAGGCTGACGCCCACCCTGCCATGTATCGGGGAACACTGGTGTATCCGTTCGAACTGCAAGCCGGGAAAACGACGGTTATGTATGTGCGTAGTCACGCATACTCACACCAGTGGTTCTCGTTGAAGGTATACGATGACGAGAATTCCCGGCGGGCGCTGGCCGGGGGGCACCTCGATATTGCCCTTATGGTGGGGATGATGCTGGCGCTGGTCTTCTATAACGGCCTTTTGTATTTCGCCACCAGCAAGAAGGAAAACATTTACTACTCACTCTATCTGATTTCAGGCCTGGTCTGGATCGCGCTGTCTTACGGTTTGGTGGCGAAGGCGTTCAACGCTTACGGCGACGCAGTGTTTGTCCTGAATCTCTCGTTGATAACCATGCCGATTTTCCTGCTGTTGTTCATGATGGCCATTTTCGAAACACATGAGTATTTCCGAACCGAACATCGCGTGCTTCAGGGTATGCTGGCATTGCTGGTGGTGACGTTTGTTTACGGCCTGTTTGATATCGCGACGGCCCTGAAGCCTGCCAGCAGTCTTGCCGCCCTGATGATGGTAGTGACCTTCTCCGTGAGCATTTCGCTGTTCAGGAAGGGGCACCCTCTGGTCAAATTTTTCCTTGTTGGTCACACCTTTTTTGTGGTGTTCAACGGGTTTGCCGTCCTGTACTACAAAGGTCTGGTTCAACCGAACTACATCAATAGTCATGGAGTCGGTATTGGTATTGTTCTGGAAGCGCTCACCCTGGCTTTCATTATTTCTTACAGGATCAAGGTGTTGGAGGATATCCGGTCAAAGCAGGATGAGCTGAAACGCCAGGCCTCGACGGACCCTCTGACACGGCTCTTCAATCGCCGGTATTTCATGGCAGAGGGAGAGTACGTGCTGGAACAGGCCCGGACCTCGGGTGAGCCGTTGTCGGTTATTGCCATTGATATCGATCATTTCAAAGCGGTCAATGACACCCATGGCCACAATGTGGGCGACCTGGTTCTGGTAGAAGTTGCCTCGGTATTTCGTCAGTTCAGCCGGGACAGGGATCTGGTCGCGCGCTTCGGTGGCGAGGAATTCGTCATTCTCCTGCCGGGTGCGGATCTGGCAGAGGCGTTTGGCTGTGCTGAACGTATCAGGAACGCTGTCGAAGCCATGATCATTGATGGAGGCGATGGGTTGGTGGTTCAAGTCACAGTAAGTGTCGGTGTGGCTGAGGTAAACCCCCTTCTGGAATCTGTGGAGGGGGCGGTCAAACGGGCCGACCGTTCACTGTATGAGGCCAAGGCCGGGGGCCGCAACCGGGTTTGTGGCTATGATGGTCCGGCAGGCAAGGCCCTACCCACTTGAAGGAGGAGATCCTCCAATGGCGTCCCGCACATTAAGAAGCGCTAATCACGTTGTTTGAACCCTGTGCTAGAGTTGGAGTGACCGTGGTTGCTTTTGGATACACGCAGCCATAGCCGAAATAGCAGTAATCATACTGATAAGGAGGCAAGATGATGGAAGCGAAATCCGGTCAACAAAATGAGTACGAACAGGTCCGTGAGGATCTGCGCCGTCTTCAGGAAGATATGGCCAAGCTGACCAGAAGTGTCGCTGAAGGCCAGAAGAACAACATCAGTCATCTCCGAGACGAGATACGCCGCGAAAGCCGGGAAGCGTTTGACCAGGTAAAGCGGCGGGGCGATGAAGCCCTTGATCGCGCAAAGGATGTCAGCGGCAAAGCGGTGGAAAACGTGGAACACAAAATTGAGGAGCGTCCCTTCCTCAGTATCGTTCTTATGTTTCTGGCCGGGTTGTTGGTGGGTCGCTTGTTGGATCGCTGATGATGCCTGACTCGGCCTGGTTGCAGGGCGCGCTGCGCAAGGTAGTCGCGGCAGTTCTGGGTTTACTGCTGGCGCTGGTTTTGCTGGTGGCCCTGCTCATTACCGGTTTTTACATGCTCGTCAACGCCGCCACGCTGGCCCTGGCTCCTGTGCTGGGTGAAGCCGGTGCTATGGCCGTGACGGGCTTTTTCTGCATTCTCCTGTTAGTGCTTTTTTTCTATCGTATGACACGGCCGGCCAGGTCTCACGGACAGGCCGATTCCGGCGAAAGTTCAGGCATGTCATCGCCGGTAGAATCTTTAAGGAACCTGATTCGAAAGAACCCTCTGGAATCGGCGTCTATTGCTTTTGTGCTGGGCATCGCCGAACAGGGAGATCCCCGGTTGAAGTCTCTGTTGCTTCAGGGCGGTATGGTTTTGATGAAGGAAGCCGAAGCTGAACGTGCTGCCAAGCACGAGCATAAGTCTGGCTCACAACCTTCCGATAGCCAGTCGGAAACAACGCAGTAACAGACCAAGAGCAAGACATGCCGCCATCACCATTACAGTCAAGCCTACCTGGTGCGCCGGAGAATAAACGCGCCCTCTGGTCTTGGGCGCTCTACGACTGGGCAAATAGTGCCTTCTTTACGATCATTCTTACTTTTGTCTTCGCTCAGTACTTCAGCGTCTCGGTGATTCAGGATGAAGTGGCCGGCACGCGGGCATGGGGCAACATCGTTGGTATAGCCGGGGTGGTGATTGCCATACTTGCTCCAATTCTCGGTGCTGTTGCCGATCAGTCAGGCCGGCGCAAACCCTGGTTGATCAGTTTTACACTCCTGTGTGTGATTTCGTCGGCCATGTTGTGGACGGTGACGCCGGATCAGAGTCAGTTCTGGACGGCCGCTCTGTGGGTGGGGTTGGGTACACTCGGGGCTGAGTTCGCTTTCATCTTCTATAACTCGATGTTGCCGGATCTGGCTCGGCCGGAGCGTACCGGACGGTGGTCTGGCTGGGCCTGGGGACTGGGTTATGTGGGCGGTATCGCCAGTCTGGTGGTGGCGCTCTACGGCTTTATCGAAGCGGACGGCACGTTCTTTAACCTTGATCGAGACGCCGCAGAGCACGTGCGGGCAACCTTTGTTCTGGTGGCCGGGTGGTATCTGGTATTTGCCTTGCCGGCGTTCTTTTTTATCCCGGATCGTCCGTCAACCGGTTTGAGTCTGGGGGCGGCGACGCGGGCTGGACTGGCCCAACTGAAACAATCCATTGCTCATGTACGGCAATACCGGGACATCGTACGGTTTCTGGTTGCGAGGATGCTGTACACCGATGGCCTGGCGACGATTTTTACCTTCGGTGGCGTCTATGCAGCCGGCACGTTCAACATGAGCCCCACTGAAGTGCTGCAGTTCGCCATTGCCCTGAACGTCACTGCCGGGCTGGGCGCGCTGGGCTTTGCCTGGATTGATGATGCCCTGGGCGGCCGCAACACCATCCTTCTGTCGTTGCTGGGTCTGGGCTGCAGTGCGTTCGCGATTCTGGTGGTAGATGGGGCCACCGCGTTCTGGATATGGGGCATGATTCTGGGCATTTTCGTTGGGCCGCTGCAATCGGCCAGTCGTTCTCATCTGGCCCGTGTGGCCCCGCCGCATCTGCAGACTCAGATGTTCGGCCTGTTCGCCTTTTCCGGGAAGGCAACCGCGTTTGCCGGCCCGTTGCTGGTGGGTTGGGTGACGTCGGTTACCGACAGCCAGCGTTGGGGCATGAGTACGATCTTGCTGTTCCTGCTGATCGGGTTTGTGCTGATGCTGAAAGTGCCTGCGACTGAGGCCCGAAAAGCGGAGGACTGACACGGTATCTGCCCCAGCTTCGGCTATTCTGATTCATAGCCATCCCACAACAACAAGATCCTAAGGGGCGTTTTGCCATGGCCAGATATGACTTCATCATCAAGGGCGGCCGCTATTTCGACGGCACCGGGGCACTCTCGTTTACCCGCAATCTTGCTATCAAGGATGGCCGGGTTGTCCGTGTGACGGCCGATCCGATTGCTGATGACGATGCCGAGCGCGTGATCGATGCCTCCGGGCTTTGGGTGATGCCATGATTATCGACTGCCCGGATGCAGCCCTGATCGGCAAGAATTTCGAAGAGGTGACCAGGGCCCGTGGTGTGCATGTCGTCGATCTGTTCCTGGATCTGGTGGTGGAGTTCGGCAGGAATATTCGTTGGTACACCACCGTCGGAAACCATCGAAAACAGGTACTCAAACGCCTGGTGAAAGACCCCCGGTCGCTGATTACCTTCAGTGATGCCGGCGCCCATATTCGGAATATGGCGTTCTACAACCTGCCACTGCGCATGCTCAAGCTCGTTCATGAGTCTATCAATGACGGAGACCCCATCATGACCACGGAGCAGGCCGTACATCGGTTGACGGGAGATCAGGCCGACTGGTTCGGTGTGGATGCGGGCAAGATTCGTGAAGGGGACCGCGCCGATGTTGTGGTTATTGATCCGGCGGGGTTCAATCAGGACCTTGAGCAGGTGCACTGGGGCGAGATGGAAAACTTTGATCTGCAGCGTTTGGTCAATCGCAATCCCGGCATCGTAAAAACGGTTCTGATCAATGGACGGCTGGCGGTCGACGACGAGCAATTCTCGCCGTCATTTGGCCGTGAAATGGGCTATGGACAGTTTATCCCGGCGAGGTAATTAATCAGGTTATGGCCAAGGCCTCTTTTGCTAGAAAGTCACTGCGGCTGATGTTCTGGGTAGTTGTAGCCGCACTGGTGCTGATGTTTTCAATTATCCTGCTGTTCAGGTTCGTGAACCCTCCGACCTCGGCCTTCATGCTGGGTTATCAGATGGGTGATGCCCGCGAGCCTTTGCAGCACGAATGGGTGCCAATATCTGAGGTATCCGAATGGATGGCGCTGGCGGTGATCGCCAGTGAAGACCAGCGATTTCCGGAGCACCACGGGGTTGATTTCAAGGCTGTTCATAAGGCGGTCTCTGAATATCAGGCTGGAGAGGGCTTGCGAGGTGCCAGTACCATCACGCAGCAAACGGCCAAGAATCTGTTTCTCTGGAATGATCGAAGCTTTGTCCGAAAAGCCATCGAGGCGGGTCTGGCACTGGCAATTGATGCGATCTGGCCTAAACAGCGGATTCTTGAAGTCTATCTGAACATCGCAGAATTCGGACCGGGCATCTACGGTGTACAGGCAGCCAGCCGCGCCTACTACCGAATTCCGGCGGGCGTGCTGTCGCCACTCCAGGCTGCACATCTCGCTGCAGTCCTTCCTAACCCGAACGTGTTGAGCGTGCTTTCGCCCACGCCTTACGTTCAGGAACGAGTGGCCTGGATTGAGGGGCAGATGGCTCGGTTATCGAGGGCGGGGTATCTCGCCGAAATCAACGCTGGCAGGTAATGCCAAACCGTTGTTGATGGTTCACCGGCTCTTTGATGAGTGGGCCTCGCTCCGGCACTGGGATGGTGTCATACCAAACCGGGCTTTGAATGCCCGGCTGAATTGGCTGGCGTCGTTGAAGCCGCAGGCGAGAGCGATGGCAGTGATTTTGGTGGTTGATTGGCGCAGATGATCGCGTGCCCGGATGAGCCGTTGTTCCTGTACATATTGGTAGGGGGCGCAGCCAAACGTGGCCCGGAACAGTCTTGCGAAATGGTAGGGGCTGAGATTCACCCAGCCGGCCATTTCCGACAGTGTGAGAGGCCGGTCCAGTTCCGCATGAATCTGCTCCTGTAACAGTCGCCGGTACTGATGGGACAGTTGCCCGGTAACTGCGGGAGGTGCTTTGGTGACGCTGGCGTGTCGGCTGACCACCTGTAGCAGGAGCCACTGTGCCAGGTGATCCATCGCCATTGCCTGGCCGGGTGCCTGCCAGTCGCTCAGCACCAGGAGTTTACCTGCATGGGCCAGGATAGGATCCTCACGGTGGTAGCGCTCGTTCAGTTGAATCTTATCCGGGTCGGAATCCCAGGTTTGACTGGCACATCGAGCGACATCGACATCATTGAAATAGAAATGGAAAAACTCGAATTGCCCGCCGATTTGCCAGATGGAGCGGCTGCCCGCAGGAAACAGGCACATGGCGCCGGGAAAGCCGCGGCTGACCGCCTTTCCGTTGACCATCCGCTGGGCTTGCTGGCCCTTGTCGATGTAGATGCTCAGGGCGTGATGACGAGGGCGCTCGTAGCGAACCTCCCCCTGACGGTTCTGCCATTGGGCGAGGGTTTTTCCATGCTCCAGGTTCATCATTCGCTGCGGCGCAACGCCCGCCGTGCGAAGGCTGTCGGCAATGTCCAGCTGCCCCCGTCTGTCTTGCAGCGGTGACGGGTTTGTTGTCGTTGGGTTGTCCATAATGCAAGGCCTCCGCAAGAATCATCCACGGTTCCGCAGGATCTGACAAGCTATCGCGCGTTCGTTTCCATAATCTGACCACCTGACGCCCGAACTTGCCATTTAACTGGGAGCCTCTGAATCATGCCCATTAGTGCCCATTATGGACTGACTGTATTGATATGGGGTCTGACCTGGACGGCGATTCGACTGCAGGTCGAATCTGCGTCTGTGGATTTGGCAGTGTTCTATCGCTTTGTGATGGCTTCTGTGGTTGCACTTGCGGTTCTTGCCGTTACCCGGCGGCTGAGCAGGTTGACGCCTGGCCAGCATGGCTGGCTTTTTTTGCAAGGGCTGACGCTATATAGCGTGAATTTTCTCCTGATCTATCGGGCCGCCGAATCGATGACCAGTGGGTTGTTGGCGGTCGTGTTTTCTCTGGCGGCACTGTTCAACGCGTTCAACGGTTGGCTCTGGTTGCGAACCAGACCGACAGCGAGGCTCTACCCCGCCGTGGCCCTTGGTGTGACCGGTGTCGCGCTGCTGTTCTGGCATGACCTCCAACTCGGCAATGCCACTGGCGCGAGCATACTGTTTGCGGTCGCTGGAACCTTCTGGTTTTCCATGGGTAACCTGGTGAGCGTGAAGGTGAGGGCCGCAGGGGTTCCGTTGTTTACGGCCAATGCCTGGGCAATGGTTTATGGAGCACTTATTCTCGGATTGTGGTGCCTGATCCAGGGGGTAGAGTGGATGCTGCCTGCCACCTCAGTATTCTGGGGAGCGACCGTGTTCCTTGCCGTTCCCGGCTCTATTGTGGCGTTCTACTGCTACATTACTGTCATCCAGGTGCTGGGCGCCGACAAGGCAGGCTATGCCGCGGTACTGTTCCCGGTTGTCGCTCTTTCGGTCTCCACCTGGCTGGAGGGATTCGAGTGGACGACGCCGGCTATGCTGGGCGCCCTGCTGGCCATATTGGGAAACTATGTGTTGTTTCGTCCCGGCAAGCGTCAGAGCGTCAGCGCAACCAGCGTTCCCGAGCAACGGACCTGACTCTGTTGCTATGGGCTCACTTTGTCGTGCAGGACTCATCGCACCCGTTCGCACCGATCTCTTTGGGGGCCATTTTTAAAAACACACCCAGTGCGGCCAACAACAATGCTGTACTCGCAATAATAGCAACCGGATAAACGAGATTCCCCGCCAAATCAAGCTGGCTGTATTTGATGATCATGATCAGGCCTTCAAGCGACATGGCCACGCAAACGGTACTGATGAAGCGGGGCAGGGTGCGGCGCATCATAGTCACTATATCGTGAGTTTCTGAACGGCCGCTGTATTCCGAGCGGATCACCATCGCCAGTTCGTAAACTGCCAGTGCGATAATGCTGCCGTTGACGCCATTAATCATGGCCTGCATCAAGGGCTCATCGGAATTCAGGAGCTCAAAGACATCGACGATGGTTGCTGCCACAAGAGCGAAGGCCAATCCGAAAAACAACCAGGAGAACAGCCTGGCGAACAAACCGCGTACTGGAATACTTCTCAACCTGTCGAGCATGCGTTTTCACCGTGACCTGTGGATGTGATGAGACAGGCTACGGATATTTCGTAAAGGCTGCGATTACAGGTTGCACACAGCGCGGTAACCTTGAAGCAAAGGGCGAGTTGATTATTTTACCTCCGCTCATCGCCAGGCCTTGTCGTTGGGCCGTTCACACCGGCTATCCTTGGGTTGCCAACACAGTTATCCACAGATTCTGTGGGAAAACTCTTTGCTGTTTGATCATTGTTTCGCCGGTTGTGGAGAATGTTATTGAAACCATAACTCGGCGCTTTCAAGGCGTAGTCAACGCTAAGGTCGCAAAGCGAACATAAGAGACTACTCGCTGCGATCAACTTTTTGACGTTCGAAGCAGCTCAGAACAGCCTTGGAGGTTTCCCCAGAGGGGTGACTCGTCATGTCCACTGGCTGTATGCGACATCCGGGCCTTTTAAGCCGCAGGCCCGGATGTCGTCACAACACTCAGTGGTAAATCACAACATCTTCTTCAACTGCCCGTAGTCTCCTCCGGTGCGAAGTACCAGAGTGATGTCGTTGTCATTCCGGTTCCGGAAGAACCATCCATGGTTACCAGTAAAGGCTGCTTCCAACTCGCCTTCATCTTCCGGTACGCCCCGGCCTTTCTCATAGGAAATGGACTGGCCGCCTCCATCACCGTGGGTATCAAAGTTGATCGGGCCACCCTCAGACACCCAGGAGAACCGGGCTACCGCGCCTTCCTCCATTGTAAGTTTGAATTCGGTACCCTCTCCCGGAGTGAGAACAACGCGCACTTCATCCTGCCACTGGGGTTCGGCAATTTCTGGTTCAGGGGCGGGCTCTGGCTCAGCAGGCGCAACCTCCGCTTCCGATGCGGGGGCTGGTTCCTCAACGGCTTCAGCCACGACAGGTTCCGAGACTTCCGGAGATTTCTGACCAGCCGCAGAGTTCACCGCAACCATCTGGGCAGCCTCGTCAGCCGCAGCTTCTTCGGCGAGCTGTTCTTTGATCTCGCCCATTTCGGTCAATCCCAGCAGTCGGCCCGCGCCAGTCGGGTCCAGAGCGTACTCGGCGGGCATGACCACGGTAACCAGCAGGACCAGTGCCACAATGGCTGCAATAATGGTTGATCGAATCAACTTGGCAGTGCTGGGCAGTTCTTCACGATTGGGTATATCGGTGTTGTACATAGGGAATCTCCAGAATTAAGCGACAAAGTAACCGGTGAGCTGATAGCCAAAGAGCAGGAAACCTGCACTCATCATGGCCACGTTGGCGGTGTAGGCGTGCCGGAAAAAGCCGTCGGTCTTCCGCCAGAAACTGATCGCAATCAGGATCATGGCGAGGGCGATGAGCTGTCCGATTTCCACGCCCACGTTGAAGGCGAGGAGGTTCGGAATCAGGCCATCCGGCGAGATGTCGTACTCGATAATCTTCGTGGAGAGACCGAAACCGTGGAAGAACCCGAAAATCAGCGTGGCGGCCTTGGTATTGGGTTGGAAGCCAAACCAGCGCTGATAGGCTCCAATGTTGTCCAGTGCCTTGTACACGATGGACAGACCGATAATCGCATCAATGATGTAGCTATTGATGCCCACGTTGAAGTACACCCCGAGCAACATCGTCGTGGAATGCCCGAGTGCAAACAGGCTCACGTAGATGGCGATGTGCTTCATCTTGTAGAGGAAGAAAATGACACCCAGCAAGAACAGCAGGTGGTCATAGCCGGTGACCATATGTTTGGCCCCGAGATAGGTGAAGGCGATGAGGTTTACACCGGTAATTTCCTGGATGTACCCCTTGTCGCCCTGGGCGACTGCGTGGGCGAGCACATCCGTACTCATTCCCAGCAAGCCCAAAGTCAGAAATATCCATAACAGACGACTGCCGGTGCCCGACGAGGACACGCCGCGGCAACCGTCAAGCAAACTTGACAACATAAAGACTCCAATCACATTTGTTTTCTAGGGCCGCTCCAGCGGCAGGAATCAAATAGGAAGGGAACCTTTTGGTGGGCGTTCAAGCCGATAGCGCAAACTGCGGGGAGAACCTCCGGCAAATGGAATGGCCTGCCGGAAAACGGTCGGGCTTTGGGAAACGAATGGAATCCTCAGCTGGTCCACGGTCTCGTGGGTGTGATTCCCTGCATCGTGATGCAGTGAAGGTGACTCTGGTTCTTCGTCGAAATCGTGACTGTGTCCGTGTCCACCGTGACTGCCATGGTGGCCGTCCGACTGAAACTCCCAGTCGCCCGCTATCTCAACCACACCGTGAGAGAACGACTCGCCAATCACCGACAGTGACAGGCCCGCCAATGCGAAGAGCATGAGAATTGTTGGAAGCAGTTTTCTCTGGTGAATGGCGGAAATCATCTATCGAGTGGGTCGAGTCTGTCGTTGGCTTTCGATGGAAACAGAGGATACCATCCCCCCATGGGGGATAGGAATTAAACATGGTAAATGATCACACGCATCAATCTCATCCGAACATCATCAAACGCCTGAAGCGAGCTAACGGCCATCTTGAAAGCGTGATAGGCATGATTGACCAGGGAAAGCCCTGCCTGGAACTGGCCCAGCAGCTTCACGCGGTGGAAAAAGCCATTCAGCAAGCCAAGCGCGTGTTGGTACAGGACCATATCGAGCATTGCCTGGACGATGCTATCGGGCCGCTGGAGCCGGATCAGCAGCGGCGTATCGATGAATTCAAGGCCATCGCCCGATACCTTTGATTTCGTTCGTTCCTACGCTTCGATCTCAGCTATTAATCACACCGTAGAGGCTCTACCGTCACGTGGACCAGGGACCGGCAGCGGGCCTGAATGCGCTCTTTGTAAACTGTCGGCGATTCTGGCTGATGCGAGACGATTGAGACAATGGCCGCGTGAATGTTTGGGCCTATCGCCCACACATGCAAATCGCTGACCTTGGCATCGTCGACTTCGACGGCTTCCTTAACAGTTTCCTCCATGTCCTGGTGCTGCTCGTCGAGAAGGATCTTGGAAGTGTCTTTCAGCAAGTGCCAGGACCACTTGGTGACCAGAAACGCACCAATAATCCCCATCATTGGGTCCATCCAGTTCCACCCGGCATATTTACCCGCCAGAAGGGCAACAATGGCAAGGACTGACGTCAGCGCATCCGCAAGCACATGCAAGTAAGCGGCCCGGCGGTTGTGGTCATGGTGATGATGGTGGTGACCATGATCGTGCCCGTGACTGTGGCCATGCTCATGGCCTGCATCTCCCAGTATCCAAGCTGACACCCCGTTGACAACCAGGCCAATGATGGCCACGAAAATAGCCCCATCGAAAGAAATGGGAACGGGCTGGATAAAACGCCCCACGCTCTCGATGACCATGTAGAGCGCAAAGACTGCCAGCAGGATTGCTCCGGTGAAGCCACCCAGCGCATTGACCTTTCCTGTGCCGAAAGAGAATCGGTCGTTGCCTGCGTTTTTCCTGGCATACGCGTAGGCGAAGGCCGCAATACCCAGAGCCACTGCGTGAGATCCCATATGTAGGCCATCAGCCAGCAACGCCATGGAGCCATAAACGATTCCGGCCAGGATTTCCCAGACCATCATCGCCAGGGTCAGGCCCACCACGATGAGTGTACGAGTTTCGCCAGAGCGCTTCTGATCCTGACCAAAGACGTGATTATGTTGCCAATGGTCGAGTTGTTCATGGTGCATAACAGTGTTCCCGGCAAGGCTGATGGTTGTTAGACCTGTAGGCAAATCTCACTTTTGACCTATCCCCCCTGGGGGGATAGCATGGAATGCTACTGGAGTCCGATTTCTACCACAACCTTTCTGCTTCTGATGCTGTCACTGGTGAAGCCATGCTTGAGATTCTGAGACACCGAACCTATCGCCATTTGTTCCTGGCACAGGTAGTTGCATTGCTGGGTACCGGGCTGGCGACGGTGGCATTGAGTCTATTGGCGTTTGATCTGGCCGGAGAACAGGCGGGACAGGTGCTCGGCACCGCCATGGCGATAAAAATGGTCGCTTATGTCTTGATAGCCCCGCTGGCGTCGGCCTTGGCAGAGAACATACCTCGTCGTGCTCTGCTGGTCTCCCTCGATGTGGTTCGAGCGGCGACGGCGCTGGCTTTGCCTTTCGTGACCGAAGTCTGGGAAGTGTATGTGTTAATTGCTGTCCTTCAGTCCGCATCGGCGGCCTTTACACCAACCTTTCAGTCCACGATTCCGGAGACTCTTCCAGATGAGGATGACTACACCAAGGCGCTGTCGCTCTCCCGGCTGGCATACGATCTGGAAAACCTCATCAGTCCGGCACTCGCGGCGTTGATTCTGCTTGCTACCAGCTGGCAGGCGTTGTTTTGGGGCACGGTGATCGGGTTTATCGCATCAGCCTTGCTTGTAGTGTCGGTTGCTTTGCCAACTAGGACCAAATCAGAGAAACGTCGCGGCGTTTATGATCGAGCAAAGGCCGGATTTAAAGTTTTCATGGCAACTCCTCGCCTCCGTGGGGTGATGGCTCTGAACCTGGTGGTCAGTCTTGCAGGAGCCATGGTGATCGTGAATACGGTTGTGCTGGTGCAGGGACGCTTCGGCCTAACTGAGCAGCACACAGCCATGGCTTTTGCCGCGTTTGGCGCTGGTTCCATGTTGGCTGCATTGGCGTTACCGGCTCTCTTGAAGCGCTGGCAGGACCGGCAAGTCATGCTGACTGGCGGGTGGATTCTAATTTCCGGGTTGATTCTCACAATGGCGGTGAGATCACTGGAGTGGCTATTGCCCGTGTGGGCTTGGCTGGGCGTCGGTTTCTCGACGGCTCAAACCCCCATTGGCAGAGTCCTTACCCGGTCGTCGCATGCTGAAGACAGGCCAGCTCTGTTTGCCGCCCAGTTCTCTTTGTCGCATGCCGGATGGTTGGTCGCGTATCCATTAGCTGGGTGGCTTGGGTCTACTGCGGGTATGACCGTTACTCTGTTAGTACTTCTGGGGCTTGCTCTCGGAGGGCTGATTCTTGCGTTGAAGCTGTGGCCCTCCCTTGATCCGTCAGAACGCTGGCATAACCACGTCGACCTGCCAGGCGACCATCCTCATGTTGCAAACGCCTCTAACTCGGGAGTTCACCGTCACAACTATGTCATTGATAGCCTGCATCCTAAATGGCCAGATTGAGATTGCCAGGGATTCTGCGAATGTTCGCTTTTGTTTAGGTTCGGACAATTTATGATTGCACTACCAAAAAAGACGATGAAATAGACGGTTCAACGGTTGTTAGACAAAGGTGCGTAACTTCACTCCGAGAGGGTTGCATTCCGCGAGGTCCGGGTTCGCTTTAATGCGGGTCCCCATGATGTAGTCGAACCAGGGACGGGTGACACACCAGTTGGCGTCCTGATTGGTGTTCATATGGTGATTGTAATGCCAGGGAATGGCCTTCTTTCCCACTCGGGTTCCTCATAGACTTCGTCGCGGTCATCCTTGGTGCGCACGATCTTGTGATGCTGCCAGTGGCTTTTCATGGACTTTGCCTGCCATTCTCGGGGCATTGTTGGCTTTGATTGGAAACGATGTGCTGTTTCGGTCTGCGGGACGGTAATCCAGCTTTGTGGTTCAATGGACAATGTCCTACAAGGAAGCAGGACAATATTGGGCATTGCTAAACGGCAGGTTTTGTTAACGTCCGCCCCCTTGGACGGGCCATCTACATGGTCGACATTCCTGGAAAACACATTAAGGACTTCCTGCTGTGAGCACCCCAACCGATACTTCTTATGACACCCCTGTTATCCCGAGAAAAGTTCCGGCCGGCCCACCACTGAACTGGATTTCGGCGGCGGTGCGACTGCTGCGCAGTAACTGGGGCGTGATTCTGCCTGCCTATCTGCTGGTGTTTCTTGTTCCGGCGCTGATTCAATATGGTGCGATGGAGGTGATTTCCGGTGGCAGTGTCTTTGGCACCGTGGTGCTGGTGATTGTCAGCATTTTCGTAACGCTGCTACTCAACGCCGGTATGGTGGCTCTGTTCCACAGCGCAGCCGAGGGGACTCCCCGGTTTACCCAGGTGTTTTCCGGCTTCAGCGGGCACACGATACTTCATACTTTCCTGATGGTAGTGATGATGATTGTCGTCGGCATTGTACTGTCCGTTATTGGCTACGTGATCTCAAGTATTGCCGATTTTTCGTTTTCATCTGTTAGCCGCTATGGCATGGGCGGTTTCATGGATGGTGGCTTCGGGCCCTCAGCAGGTATTGCTTCGATTCTGCTCATGTTCATTGCAGTGCTTTGCGCGCTGGTTCTGTTCGGTGCGTTGTTCTTCTATGCAATCCCGTTGATTGTGGTTGCCAGACAGGGGGCTTTAGAGGCTGTTCGTAACAGCCTGCGCGCGTGCTTCAAGAACTTGTTTGTACTGCTTTTCTTTGCTGTAAACGCGATGGTTGTTACTCAACTGGTACTGTTCCCCACGTTCGCAATTGGTGCTTCAACCGCATCGGTTATTGGCATGACGGTGATTACAATTGTCGTGTCGTTTGTCTGGGGTGCAGTTCTTGCGGGCGCGTATTATCTTTCGTTCCGGGATGTTCTTTTGGGCAAAGGTGATACCGAATCAGACAACGATATCGAAGCCACTGTTCCCGCCTGAAGCGACTAAAAAACAAGCTATTGGTGGGTGTGCCAACACCCACCCAACCTGGCGAAGCGCGCATCTGTTCAGATTGATCATTTTACCTGCGCTTTCCGCCAGGGCCTGCCACTGCACGCTTTGCACTGCCTATCCTGTCGTTGCCAACAACGTTATCCACAGATTCTGTGGGCAAAACCAATCAGCCCTGTTAATTCATCTGTAGCTGTGGAAAACACTTGTTCAAAAACCGGTTCAGGGGGGCCTCGATGATCGAGGGCAGGTTGATACCCAAAGGGTTGGACTCGGCAAGCTCCGGATTTGCTTTGATACGAGTTCCCATGATGTAGTCGAACCAGGGACGGGTGACACACCAGTTGGCGTCCTGATTGGTGTTCATATGGTGATCGTAATGCCAGGGAATGGCCTTCTTTCCCCACTCGGGTTCCAGGTGAGAGCGCCGGTGCACATAGAAGTACCGGCCAGCCGCGTAGTAGGTGCCCAGTGTAAAAAACGGGGCTACCGGTAGCGCCAGAGAGGTAACCGCAGTGAGCGCAAGCAGGGAGGTGACTTCGTTCCGGGTGCGCCAGTTGGACAACCCTTCTTCATAGCCTTCGTCGCGGTAATCCGTGGTGCGCACGATCTTGTGATGCTGCCAGTGGCTTTTCATAGACTTCGGTACCGGGCTGTATCTGGGTTTTCCCGGCCGTGGTGTCCCGTGGAGGATGTATTTATGGGCATACCATTCAACACCGTTGGCAAAAATCAGGGCGACCGGAAAGCCAATCATGAATCACCTCTTTCAGAGAGTGGCTGAGTTTTCATCGTGCCATAGCCGCCTCGAATTTCTGTGCTCATTTGCGTCAGCTTGTCAGGCCCCGTTGGCGGAATCGGACAACCTGATCAAATTGCCTCCAACATTGGGCGCCCCAGGGATGACGAGGGTCGGGCGAACCTATCCTGAGACTTCGCACAGAGTTATCCACAGATTCTGTGGGCAAACCGCTGAGTGATCCGCAGCCGTGCAGGTTCGTAATTCCCCGTAGTTGGGTGCAATCGCTTGAGAGTTCCGGTAGTGTCGCGCCCTTTTTGCCGCAAGGACCCATTCCCAATGACCGCCGAGACTATCCCTAAACCCAAGGCAAGCGAGAGCGTCTGGAGCGACAGTGATCCCGTTGTGCTGGTTCTGACCATTGGCTTTATTCTGCTGTTTGTTGGTGCTTCTGTTGTCGATGCCGATTACGTGGCTGACCTGATTGGTCACGGTTTTTCGTGGACCGCAAAATATCTTGGTTCTTTTTTCCAGCTGCTCCTGCTGCTCACGTTTTTTGTGGCGGTTGCCACGGGCGTAAGCGGGGCCGGTCGGGCCAGGATTGGAGGGCTGGATGAGCCGGAGATTGGCCGGTTCCGCTGGCTATCGATGATCATGTGTACGTTGCTGGCCGGTGGTGGAGTCTTCTTCGCAGCAGGTGAGCCGGTCTATCATTTTGTGGTCACCCCGCCGGCGTTCGACACCGGGGCCGCGTCCCCTGCCGCCGTTGCACCTGCGCTTGCCCAGTCATTTATGCACTGGGGGTTTCTAGCCTGGGCTGTGCTTGGCTCACTAACGGCCATCGTGCTCTCGCGCGCGCACTACTCACAAGGGCAGCCACTGCAGCCACGGACGCTGCTTTATCCCGTGCTAGGCGAGCGTGTTGTCAGCGGGCGCCTGGGTGGAGTGGTGGATGCCGCCTGCGTGATCGCAGTGGTTGCCGGCACCGTGGGCCCGATCGGCTTTCTGGCGACACAAATGAGCTTTGGATTGCATGAGCTGTTCGGTGTCTCCGATGGCTACGGTACTCAGCTCATGGTTCTGGCTGTGCTGGCAGGGGTATACATGACATCCGCAATGACCGGGCTGCATCGGGGTATCCAGCTGCTCAGTCGTTTCAACGTCATCCTGGCGCTGATTATTGCCGGCGTTATTTTTGTGTTTGGCCCCACGCTATTCCTTACGGATGTCTACCTGCAATCCATGGGCGAATATCTGGGCTCGTTTTTTTCCATGGCGACCATGACAGCACAGACGGCGCCCGATTGGTGGATGAAGTGGTGGACGGTGTTTTTCTTTGCCTGGTTTATTGGCTATACCCCCTTGATGGCAGTGTTTGTATCGAGAATCTCACGGGGTAGAACCATCCGTGAAACCATCATGGCAGTCGCCATACTGGCACCCATCGCCACGACCATCTGGTTCACGTTGCTGGGTGGCTCTGGCATATACCATCAGCTGTCCGGCACGTTTGATTTGACCGACGCTTTGAACAATTTCCGGTTTGACGTCGCCACATTGACGGTTGCGCAGGCACTGCCGGGAGGCACCTGGATGGCGGCCGCAATCCTGTTGCTGACCACCATCTTTGTGGCGACAACCGGAGATTCGATGAGCTACTCCATTGCGATGGTGGGGGCCGGCCATGACGAGCCGCAACCCTGGATTCGCGTTTTCTGGGGTGGCGCCATGGCACTGATGGCCGCGATTCTTCTCTATATGGGGGCCGGTCAGATTGGGGTGTTGCAACAGTTCATTGTTATCACAGCCATTCCGGTGTCGTTGATTATTCTCCCTTCTTTGTGGACCGGTCCCCGGGCCGCATCAGCCCTGGCGAAAGAGCAGGGGCTGGCTTAGGTTTTTACTTTTCCCCTCAGGGATTTGATCTCTCCACGGCGGGTTTTGTTATCCACACGCCGCCGTTGGGAGGATTTCGTCGGCCGCGTTGGCCGGCGGGCTTTTTGCGGCTTCACTGCCTCCTGAATGAGAGTCTTGAGTCGGTTCAGCGCGTCCTCTTTGTTCTGCTCAAACGTGCGGAAAGACTGCCCCTTGATCACAATCACGCCGTCTTTACTGATGCGCTGGTCGGACAATGCCATCAAACGTTCTTTGTAAAACGGCGGCAGGGTGGAATGCAGGACGTCGAACCGGAGGTGTACGGCAGAGGCAACCTTATTCACATTCTGACCGCCGGCCCCCTGGGATCGTATCTGCGTAATCTGGATTTCCCAGTCTGCCAGTTCGACGGCATTGGATAATTTCAGCATAGTGGCACGTGTTGAGAGCTCGGATTCGAGTGTTTACGAGTATCATCCTACGCAATCCGGCAACCAATCAGAAGCGATGAACACAGGGAGACACCGAATGAAGGTGATGGTTTTAGGCGCTACCGGCCTGACCGGAGGCATGGTGGTGGAGAAGCTCCTCGAGCAGCCGGAGATATCGACTGTGATCGCTCCGGTTCGCCGGCCGATGGTCGTGGAAAATTCGAAACTGGAGCAGCGCTTCATGGATTTTGATGCGATGGAGGCTCAGCCTGACGCTTTCCAGGTGGATGTCCTGATCTGTTGCCTTGGAACGACCCTGAAAAAGGCAGGCTCCAGAGAAGCCTTTCGCAAGGTCGATCATGACTATGCATTGAAGGCAGCTCAGATGGCCCGTAACGCCGGTGCACGGGCATTGATTCTGATGTCGGCCATCGGAGCATCTTCGCAATCCCCGGTTTTCTACAATCGAGTCAAAGGAGAGCTTGAGGACAATGTCCGGGCGCTGAAATTTCCTTATCTTACGATCTACCACCCGAGCCTGTTGCTGGGGCAGCGCAAGGAGGCTCGAACGGCCGAGGCTCTTGGTGTGGCCGTCATGCCGGTTGCGAATCGGGCGTTGATCGGGCCACTGAGAAAATATCGGGCGATTGACGCGGAAGCCGTAGCGTCGGCCATGGTCAACGAGCTTGAGACCATTGGCGGAATCACTTCGGGCGGTGCAGTGGTGAGAGTGTGGGAGTACGACGATATCTTAACGATGGGCAATCGTCGCTAATGCTGTCCTTCACCTGATGTAAAATCCGGGTCACTGTTCCCGGGTGATCGATGAGGTTGATTAATGAAATATGTACTTGTTCCTTTTATGGTGTTTTCCGTACTCATGGCGACAGGTTGCAGTCGCCCGGAATCGCCCCAGGAAGTATCCGAAGCATTTTGGCAAGCTGTACTTGAAGAGGATGCTGAAGCGGCCGCAGATTATTCAACCCTGGTCGATGAAGCGGGGTTCGATGGTTTTGAACAGCAATGGCAGAACGTGAGCATTGAGTGGGGGCGTGTGGTCATTGATGACAATCTGGCTCGGGTAACCACCACCCTGAGTGGTCTGGAGGGCCGGAACGAAGCCACGGAGTCCTTAACCTATCTGGTACGTAAAGGTGACGACTGGCTGGTGGATTATTATCGCACCGGCGATGCCCTGAAACAGGGCCCGGTATGGGGAAGTCTTGTTGGGCAGCTGGAAAGACTGGGTGAAGATCTCAAGAGTCGCTGGGCAAATCAATCCGATGAGATGGCGGTAGAGCTTGAGAGGCTGGGGCGGGAGTTGCAGCAACAGGCCCAGAGTATGAATGAAGATATGTCGGCGTTGGCTGAAGAGTACGGTGACCAGCTGAGCCAGCATCTGGAAGAGCTGTCTGAATCCCTGCGGGAAGCGCTTGAATCTACTCCATCTGCAACGCCGCAGGACAAACGTACCTTGAACGAAACGGTAATCAGGCTTGAAGACCAGCGGGAGCAGTTGTCTGAAGCCAACTTGAAAACGCTTGCGGAGAGCACCGCGACCGCCGCCGAAGCCCAGCTGCAATTGAGCGAATTGAGCGAGGAGTTTGCGGCCTACAAGGCGGAATGGCGGCAACGTGTTGTCGACATGCAAGCAGAAATGGCTGAGTTTCTGGAGAATCTGAAGACCCGCTGAGCTCAGGGGGGGGGGCTCCTTGCCCTTCCATGGTGCGTATTTTTGCTGGCGCACCCCGATGGTGCGCCCTCTCATCCTTTGAATCCGGCAATTGCTACCTCCCTTCAGGTTTTGACCAGTCCGCCGGTTCAGGCCCGCTCTTTGCTTAGCTTCCTTCTGAAAGCAGGTATGTTTGCACCACATCGTTGTAGTGCAGGCATGCAGTACCGATTGAGGAAGGCGCGCTATGACTTTACGCAGTGATTCCATGAACCTTTCATCCGATGAGCGGGGCTGGTTGCCCTGGTTTGGGGCCACAGGTAAGTTGCGGATGGGATGGTCCTGTTTTTTGAACCGCCAGCAATATGCAACGAATGAAGAGATATTCGAGAGCATCGCGAAAACCCGTCGCGAAGCGCTGATTAACTGGGCAAATGGCAAGTGGGCCTTCCTTGAGGGGCTTGCGGCACGGCTTGAGGGTAGCGAAGAGGATAGCATTTCAGAGGTGCTGGATTCGGCCGTTACGCGCCTCCGGGAAATCTCCGAGCTTTTCGTTGTGAGAGAAGATGGCTCTGTTGTCGCCTCGACGGTGACCGGCAGAACCGGAGCCGCAGGTCTCATGCCCGCGGCCGTGCAACGAGGGGTGAGAGAGCGGTTTCTCCACGGGCCCTACAGTGATCCGGTCACCTTGCAGCTTGGTGCCACAACCTCCAGGTTTCATGACGATGTCACGCTGATGTTCTACCAGCCGGTCGCTCTCGCTGGCAATCAGGCAGCGGCAGTCTGTGCCCGGGTTCCGAACGATGTCATGAGTGACCTGATTCAGCGCGAAGCCGGGCACATTTTTGAAGAGTCCGGCGACAACTACATTTTCATGATCGACAGTCAGTTTGATCCGTCGATCAGACCGGGAGTTGCCCTGTCGCGCTCGCGGTTTGAAGACGCCACCTTCAGTCACGGTGACAACCTCAAAGACGGAATCCGTACGGGCTTCGGTACAGTACGGATTCGGGAACACACCGAGTTCGAAATACGTTTCACCGACCCGGCTACGGGGCAGTTGCACCCAGGGGTACGCGAAACCATGGCCCGCGGTGAAAACCTCTACGTTAAGTACCCCGGCTATTCCGACTATCGCCACATACCGGTGATTGGCAAAGGCGTGACCTTCCAGTTACCCGGGTCTCCTGATCGTTGGGGCATGATGTGTGAAGGCGACCTGGAGGAGGTGTATCGGAAACGTTCGGTCAGCTATCGACTGACGGCGCGGCTCGGGGTCCTTATGGCGCTTATCTGGGCAGCAAACGTAGCGGTTTCGGCAAGCGGTGCTCCCCTGTGGCTGGAAGCCTCCGTGAACGCGATGGTTGCGCTCCTGGGGCTTGTCATCTTCCGGGCAAGTTCCGCCAAACCATTGGCAGATAGCCTGTCATCACTTGCGGATGTCATACGAAACATTGCCGAAGGAGGCGGGAATCTGCGCCAGCGTCTCGATGTCGGCAAGACCAAGCGGGATGAGAGCGGGGATCTCGCGCGCTGGATGAACAGCTTTCTGGATACCCTCGACGGCATGGTGGGGCAGGTCATCAGTCTTGCGGGTGAATCCCGCTCCGCCAGTGAACACCTTGTGGGTCAGAACCGCCAGGCGGATGAAAAGATTCAGCAGGTGGTACACGACATAGAGCAGATGCTGAAGGGCGCAGATCTGCAGCAGAACGAAATCGAAAATGCCTCGACCACAGCGCAGGAAATGCGAGTAAGTATGGAAGATGTGGTGGCTCGCGCCAAAGATCAGTTTGCCCGTGTCAGCCGTGAAACCGAGAGCATTCGCGACGTTATCGTGCGTTCGGCCGAGGGTATCCGCGCCGCGAGTGAACGCACGGATGAGATCGGCAAGGCGGCTGAAATGATCAACGACATTGCAGCCCAGACCAATCTGCTAGCGCTCAATGCGGCCATAGAAGCGGCTCGGGCCGGTGAGGCAGGGCGAGGATTTGCAGTCGTCGCCGACGAGGTCCGGCAACTGGCCAGCAGGACAGCCCAGGCCACGACGGAAATTGATGAGCGCCTGTATCGGGTGCGGGAAGAAACTCAGCGCGCCGTAACCACGATGGAAGACGGCATGGCAGAAATGGAGACCCGTCTGGCTCAGGCCCGGGCAGCGTCGGATGACAACGCAGAGCTGCATCACATGGTCGACAAGCTCTTCCGGGCGATCTCGGGCATTGCGGAAACTAACGCTGTTCAGAGTGCCCAGACCAGTGGCGTTGCTGACAGCGTAAGCTTCATGACCGCGGTGATCGCGGGGTTGACCGCAAGTTCTGAGATGACGCACGTGTCGGCAAACAAGCTGAAAAATCTGACCGGTCAGTTTCAGGTGAGCAATGCCTGAAAGAGAGTGGCCGGGGCGCTTCGGCCCCGGCCAATCGGTGGGCCCAGGAATCAATTCGTCAAAAGCGTTTCATACACCTCTGCCAAAAGGGCGCCGTCCAGCAGGGACAACAGTCGGTTGTGTGATACGGAGACGCCAGACCACGTCTGGTTCCAGCTGCCGGTACAACCATAGGTGATCAGGGTGGTGTTGTGGTGGGCGTAGTCCAGGCAACGACCGCTTCCCTCATTCCGCAACTGCTGGTTTTCCTCATTGTATTGCCAGCGCTGGTTGGCATTATCGGCCTGGCATAAAGTCAGTCCGAGTCTGCCGTTGACAGGCGTCAGGCATTCCCAGGGGGTAGCCGTTGGATGGATCCGGCCTTTCAGGTCCATGGTCCAACGGGGCGTACTGGCAAGATCCTGAGGCAGCGGCGTGAGAGCCACATAGCCATCTTCATCAAGGTTGCTATCGAAGAACAGGTTGTTGCCGCGAATGACGTCACCGCTGGGGACCAGATCATCGGTCGAGTCAATCAAGCCGTTTTCGGTGAGGGCGCGAAGCAGCCGGCTCCGGGTTTCCGACACTGTCACGTTGGCGCGCCGGGCCTGTTCGAGAATGACGGCAATCTCTCGGGTTGCCTCGTCCTGTTCCTTCAGTTGTTCAAGGCGCTGCCAGGCTTCTGTCGACAATTCATCCCGCAATTCAGTATCGGTATAGCTTGCAACCAGCGTCGCAAGTTCACCGTTCATCACCGCGAATTGAGTGGCATCCAACGCCATCAACGACACTTCAATCTCGGCTATTTCGCGTGCGCGCAGCTGTTGATAGCCAATGTCCTGGCCTACTATGCCAACCGGAGGCAGGTCGGGTATGGATCCGTCAAAGCTTGTTTGTGTCAGGGTCTGGATATTGCCCTCCCGACGACAGAGCAAGCTGGCGCTGGTCGGCCTGAAATCCGCGTGCAGATTGAAATGCAGCTGATTGACACTGCTGGCATTGTGTCGGTCCGAGGCCACGGACACCTGCTTTTTATTGCCTTCGGCGTTGCTGACTTCCACCCAGCAAAGGTCGCCGCCAGCGCTCAGGTCTGGCTTCGGCAGTTCAAATACGTTGCCGTAGTTGCCGTGGAAAACCGGGTAAATGACAGCGGCTGTTCCATCGGGATCGTAGCCACCGAGGATAGTGGCCACCGGAACGCCAACCTCTACCGGTGCAGGGTGTGAACTGCTGAAGTTCTCATACTGCCCCGTGGTTGTGTTCCACTTCTTGTAACCTGAAGGGAAACTGGTATCCGGTACTGGTAGCCGTGCCACATCGTTCTGGATTATGCGGGCGGAGTAGCCGGTGTAATGCGTGTAGACCGAGAAAGGCCCACCGTCTGAACCGCCAGACATGGCGTCGCGCTTGAAATTGTAGGCGCCTGATTCATCCACACCGAACAGGTTGGCGCGCATACGATCCCGGTGTGCGATGTAGCCCCAGCCACTGTCGGCATGGTGTACTGCCCAGCGGCCGTCCTCGGTCAGACCCTGGCCTGGGTAGTGCCCCAGCCCGTAGGCGTGCCCCCACTCGTGACTGGCCTCGTTACCCCAGGTGGCGTAGAGCGTTCCGATGCCGTTACCGCCGCTCAGCCCGTGGGACACCCTGCCATTCTGATACATGCCCCAGGCGTGGTGGTTGGTAATCTGTTTGAATACGTGGGGGTGGCTCTGGTTCATGTGATTGCTGGTATAGCCAAAGTTGGCCATGTTGATACCAACACTGACCTGTGACTTGGCCACATTCTCACGCATATCGCCGCTATAGACACCGCCCTCAGCCTGGCTTGCGCCATCTGCCTCTTTGTCGTAAATGACACCTGATCTGATGATGACGCGGTCAAGTACCGCGTCGGCATAGCTGCCCATGACCAATCGCGATACAGGCATGGTCTGGAAGTAGTCGGTGGCGGCCATGATTGGGTCACGAAGAGTGTAGTGTCCGTTTTCCTGGCCTGGTTCGGTAAGCATACCCAGCCGAATACTCTGGAAAACAATCTGAGAGGCTTCGCCAATGTCGATATTGCCAGCGGGGAGGTCCCCAAAGACTGAGGTGTCCGAATCGCGATCGGCAACAAAGCGAAGGGACATTCCGTTCCTGATCGTGTCCCAAGGCAGCCGGATCGACCAGGCCTGTGTGGAATACTGAACTTCCCGGGAACCGGTCACATCGGATTCAGGCAAAGCATTGGGGTGTGCCATGGCCAGGGTCATGAGCGGTTCGCCGTGAAGACTCACTTCCACATCAACGGTTGTCGGGTTGAGGCCAGGTTGGGGAACAAACAACAACAGGGCATCCCTGAGCGCCGTGATTCTCGGCATGTATTTGCTCTGGGTTTCGTCAACCTGATTGCGCTCGAAATTGTTGGCTGGAGCGACCGAGTGAGTTTGCACAAACTGGACTTCACCCTTGAGTTCGCCGCCGGAGAGGTCGTTCCTGAGTCCTCTTTTATTACCTTCGAAATCCTGTGAGTAGAAATCCCGCGCAGCAGTTGGCAGGTAGGCTGCGGTATGTTCAACCTGAAGTGAACCAGACAGCGTGACGGTTTGCTTGCCATTGGTTGCCTGGATGGAAACTGGCACCTTTGCAGAAACGTCATCAGCCTCAGGGTTTCCGGTTATTTCGCCAGTGGCCGGATCGATGGAGGCCCATTCCGGGAGTTGTTTGGCCTGATACGTGATATCCCCGGAGAGTGTGTTGATTTCGGCCCGGAACACATAGCTTGTCGCTGCAACCGCATTGGGCAGGTTAAGGGTGCGACTGGTGGAAGTGGACCTATCGCCTCCGTCTGAAGAACTGCTACCGCAGCCAGCAAGCAATAGTCCGGTTAATCCAAGTACAACGGTTTTGCTCGAAAACATCTTGAATCCCTGTGAGTTTTCCTGTTTTTCATCTTTTTACAATTCCGGCGGGGATTCTGAGGTTTGTCCTGGATTCCGGACAGCGGTTGTTTGTAATAAAACTGTAACAATATTGAGTCCATCACAGTTAGGTCTGTGATGGTTGGTTTGAGGAGGGAGTCTATGGTAGGCGATTGAGGGGCTGGATGGCTGTTGTAAGGGGCGGAGCCCCGGAATCCGTTTCGGGTTCCGGGGAAGACGCGCAGGCTCTTGATCAGAGCCCGTAAGAACGCGAAATGGTGTCTATCTCACCGCTTTCCTGCATGGCCTGGTAGGCTGTATTCAGGGCTTTGATCAAGTCGGGATCAGAGTCCTTGTTAATGGCCAGATACATCGGGGTTTCGCGGAAAACAAGAACTGCCTCAAGGCCGGTCACGTCGGAGGCATCGGCGGCCAGGTAGGGGCCTGCCAGGCCATCGGCCACCCATAGATCGATCTGATCCTGTTCCAGCCGCTTGGCATTCAGTCCATTGTTGGTGATGGCGGAAACGTCGAATCCTTTGTCTTCCAGGTATCCCGTCATCACATCGCCCTTGTAGCCACCGATACGGTAATCACGGGCATCCTCAAGATCGTCCAGTTTGATGCTGGAGCCGGGCTTGGCAAACAGGGTCCACTTGATGCTGGAGAGTGGTCCCACCCATTCAAAGAAAGGCTCCCGCTCGTCTGTCTTGGATACGCAGTAGATACCGTGGTCTTCGTGCCGTTGGGCGCGGTTCATGCCATAGCTGAGGTCACGCAGTTTGATGCTGTAGTCGACCTTGGCATTTTCAAGAACAGCTTTGAGCACATCGGTGCAGAGGCCGGTGATTTCGGATTCTGAATGGGCAAAGGGCTGACCGTTGGTGGTCATGTTATAAGGAGGATACTGTTCGGTGTAAACGCGCAATTGCTCGGAAGCAGTGGCACAGCCTGCCAGAACCAGCATGGCGGCGAGAAGTCCGAGTTTCCCTTTCATGAGGATGCTCCGTTTTCGGTTGAGAATTTGGGAGCTCACTATGATATTCAACAGGTGTTCAATGAGGCAGCTCGGATTCCTCTGCTTTACATTTGTGTCTTTCAGTGGTTGCGGTTAGTTAACGTTGTGTCCTGAGTGATTCAGGCCGCAACAATACGGTTTCTCCCTGCGTCTTTTGCTTCGTAGAGCCGTCCATCCACAGTGGCCAGAAATTCGGTTAGTGAATCATTCTGCGACGGAATAATGGTACCGATACCCATGCTGAGTGTTACCAACTGGCTCGCCGAATTATCTGCATGGGGAATCTGTTCACGAAGCAGCTCACTGATGCATCGCTCCGCCACTCTCACGGCGGCATCGGCATCGCTTTCCGGCAGAACAATGACGAACTCTTCGCCACCGAATCGTCCCACAAAGTCTTTGGGGCGTTTAATGGTTTTTGCTAGCACGGAGCTAACCCGTCGCAGGCATTCGTCGCCCTGAATGTGGCCATATAAATCGTTGTATTGTTTGAAATGGTCGATATCGAGAAGAATCAGTGATAACGGCTGACGGTTGCGCTGTGCGCTGAGCCAGGTGTCTTCAATAACGGTGTCGAACATCCGTCGATTGGACAAACCGGTCAGGCCATCCTTGAATGAGTACTCTTCGAGTTTCTTCTGAAGGGCTATCAGCTTCTCCTCGGTTTTCTTGCGTTCGCTGATGTCGAACATGAAGCCGATCAGGGCTTCTACTTCGCCACTGTCATCGCGAACAACATGCACGACGTCACGTATCCAGACATAGTGACCGTCCCGATGCAGAGCGCGGTAGTCTGCTTCATGATCGACGCCGCACTCCGATTGTTTGACGCAGAAATTGACGACCCACTCCTGATCCTCCGGATGCATACGGGTGGCCCAGTCTTCGACACTTTTCCAGCTATCCTGGGGCCAGCCCAGCAATGCATCTATCTGCGGGCCGATGTATTCGAACGCCATGGTCTGCCAGTTGATTTTCCATGGAATCGCCTTTGTGGATTCCAGCAGAGCCTTGTAGACAGAGCTGTCCGGCGTCATTTCGATGGATTGTTCTGGCATGTCTGGTTCCCCCGGAGATGTGCGCGGGCTACGGTCTGATATGTCGAGTATGTCATGACTTTGCGGCTAGAATACTGCTTTTATGTCACTAACAGTGATCTTTCGCAACTGACAAGACAAGGAAACGTCCATTGGAAGCATTACTCTTTCTCGTTATCGGAGCTGGCGTGCTGCTGGTGCCTTTGGGCTCACTTCTGGGCTTTCTGGCGTTCCGGCAAAGAGACCGTCACGCCTCCCGGGTCGAGGATCTGGCTCGGGAAGTCGCCGACCTCCGGGCAGAGGTTTCCAGGCTTCGCGATACCGGGGTTTCTCTGCCGGATCCGGTGACGCCGGCCACCCCGGATGTGCCGGCGGATGTCGGGTACGTGCGGGAGCCAGCAAGTTCGGTGGCAGAAACGACAGACGCAGAGACATCTCGGGAGCCGGCCGCGGAAGACACAGCAATTGCCGTTCCCATGAATCGGTCGGATGCTCTGGTATCCCGTGGCGTGGCGGCATTCAAAGCCAACTGGATGGTCTGGATTGGCGCGCTGAGTGTCAGTCTTGCCGGGATCTTTATGGTGAGCCATTCGATTTCCGCCGGACTTATCGGACCAGTGCATCAGTTGCTGATGGCGTTGTTGACCGGGTTGGGGCTGCATGCAGGCGCGGAATATTTTCGTCGGCGTCACATGGGGTCGGATCAGGTCTTTGCAGCACTGGCCGGCGGTGGCAGTGTCACACTCTATGCAGCCTTGTTGGCGGGCGTTCATCATTATGGGCTGATCGGGCCCGTACCGGCGCTTTTCGCACTTGCACTGGTTTCCGTCGCGACCATGTTTCTGGCGCTTGTGCATGGCCCATTACTGGCCATTATGGGGCAATCGGGTGCCTATCTGGTGCCGCTGCTGGTCGGGGGGGAAGGCGGAAGTGCCGTCTTTGTGCTGAGTTACAGCGTTGTGATCACCGTCAGCTCCCTGCTGTTGATGCAGTATGTCTACCGTCCCTGGCTTTGGTTTGGCACCCTGGCCGGCGCCGGACTCTGGTGGCTTCTGGTTGCCGTTAGTGGACGCCACGGCCTGGCGGTGTCCTGTTATCTTCCCGTGCTTTTCCTGTTGTTTTCGGTCTTGCCCGGAAATGGCCTGCTTCCCCTGCAGCGTCGAAGAGACGCCTTGCTGGCAACGTTGTTGGCCTGGGGAGCGTCTATTGCCTGGCAATCGACGGATGATCCCGCTTTTCTGGCGTGGCTATGGATGCTACCGGTCGCGGTATTGTTGCCCCAAAGCCGGCAGCGACTGTGGTTTTTGCCCTGGACCGCTGTGTTGGCCACGTTTGCCGGCTGGCTTTTCTATTATGCCGATCTGAGTCAGGACGTTCTGTTCAGGCCGTTGGGACAGAGTTTCCATCAGCCCTTCATCACCTATCTGATTCTTGCCTCTGTGCTGGTGGTATTGAGCGTCCTCTGGCAGTGGCGGACGCAGCTGGAGCTGAGGCGGTGGGCGTCGCTGGCGATGCTGGCGCCCGTTATCTGGCTGTTACTGGGTTGGTTGCTTGTTCAGGGCGGGCAGGCTGCAGGCAACTGGGCGTTGGTCGCGCTCCTGGCGGCGGCGGTCTATGGTGTCGTTGCCTGGCGCTTGGAGCACTCGCCAGGTTATCGCGTTGGCCTGGTCTGGGCGATACTGGCTGCCCACGCGTGCTATTCCATGGCGGTTGCCATGTGGTTGCAGGAAGCGTCAATGACATTGGCACTGGCCACTCAGTTCGTCAGCCTGGTCTGGCTTGGACGCCGATACCAGGCGCCCGAGCTGTTCCTGATTCTCAAGGTTTTACTGGCCATTGTGGTGGCGAGACTGACCTTCAATCCATGGTTGCAGAGCTACGATGCGGGTGGGCATTGGTCCCTTTGGACATACGGAGGGGCCACGCTGTTTGCTGGCGCTGCTACCTGGCTGGCCAGAAAGGAGGTGATTCGGCCCTGGCTGGAAGCTGTCACCTTGCATCTGCTGGTTCTGTTCCTGGGCGTGGAGCTTCGTTACTGGCTATACAATGGTGATATTTTTGCGCGGGAATATGGCGTCACCGAGGCGTCAATCAATACCGTGCTCTGGGGCGCTTTGAGCATCGTCTACGTTTTCCGGTCCAGGGTCGCGGGAACGCTGGGGTGGCTTTACCGGTTGCTGGCGAGGGCACTGACGGTGATCGCTGTTCTGAGTTATCTCGTTGTTGCCGTGGTGCACAACCCCTGGTGGACCGACGGCACTATTGGCAGTACTCCGGTATTCAATCTGCTGTTGCTGGCGTATGGCGCGCCGGTCCTTCTGGCTCTGGCCAGCGCTCGATACTCCGATCTTGTGCCCGTTCGCTGGTCTCTTTGTACGGCTGCAGTGGCTTTCGGGGTGTTCACTTTGCTCGAAATCCGGCATCTGTGGCAGGGCAGTGCGATGACTCTGTCCAGTGGAATGGGGGAGGGCGAGCTCTATACCTACTCGGTGATTGGTATGCTCTACTCGATTGCCGCGATCCTTTGGTCCACACGTAACCAGAGCGAACTGCTGCACAAGGCAGGAATGATTCTGCTTGGTCTGGTCATCGGCAAGATCTTTCTGGTGGATATGGCCGGGCTGCAGGGACTGTGGCGGGTTGCTGCCTTTATGGGGCTGGGGCTGGCGCTGCTTGGCCTGGCGTGGATGTACCGGCGAACCTCCGGCTCCGGGAAGGCGTCAGAATCCTGAGACCGTTGATCGGGATTTTGGCGTTGCCCATGACCGGTGTTCGCTATACAGTTAACAAACACTCACTTAATTCTGGCAGTAGATGAGGAAATCCAGGTGACAGAACTCGTAACTTACGAACTGAACGACGGCATTGCCACCATTACCGTGAACAATGGCAAGGCTAATGCTCTGAGCCATGAGGTATTTGACGCGCTGAATGCCGCGCTGGACCAGGCAGAGCAGGATAAGGCCATTGTCATTCTCACGGGCCAGCCGGGGATGTTTTCCGGCGGCTATGATCTCAAGGAAATGCAGAAAGGCCCGAAAGAGGCCATGGCGCTGGTTAAGGTGGGCTCTACGTTTACCCGTCGTCTGGCTGCATTTCCGCTGCCGGTTATTGCCGCGTGCAGTGGCCACGCCATCGCCAAGGGCGCGTTCGTTCTGCTTTCAGTGGATTATCGAATCGGGGTAGAGGGTGGCTTCAAGCTGGGCCTGAATGAAGTGGCCATTGGTATGACCATGCACCATGCGGGCATTGAGATTGCGCGCCATCGTATGCCGGCCCCTTACTTCTACCGCTCGGTGGTAAACGCTGAGATCTTTAACCCGGAAACGGCTATCGCGGCCGGCTTCCTGGATGAAATTGTGGCGCCGGAACAGTTGGCGGAGCGCGCCAAAGCGGTGGCAACGCAAATGAAGCAACTGAACATGCGCGCCCACAAGCAAACCAAACTCAAAACCAAGGCCGCTTATCTGGAGAAGCTGGACTGGTGCATTGAGCAGGATGCAGCCCACTTCGACGTACTGGGCTGATCCCTGACGGGGCCACCTGTCTGGTGGCTCCTGTCGCTTCAGTTGGTTTCCCGGTAGTTCACCAGATCGTAACGCTTCTGGTAACTGCCGTTTTCTCCCGCACACAGCAATCCCGCCTGGACCGGGCAGCCCTGATCGTCAAGCATCAAGGTGCCGATATTGCGGTCACTGGTCAGGAAGAAGTCGCTGTCTTCCGGCAGCAGGTAACGTTCCTGGTTTTTGCCCAGTAACTCGCCGATCCTGTTGATGGCCCTCAAGCCGATATTCTCACCCATGGATACGTTGTTGCAGGCGCTGCTGCAGATCTGCCAGAGCACGGGCCCCTTGCTGGTTTGACGTCTTCGGGCAAAGGCGTAGTGTACGTCGCCAGAGAAAACCACCACATGCTCAACACCGGGTAACTGACAGCAGGATGATTTCAGAGCCTCGAGCGATGCCGTGTCAGCACTCCAGGGTTCCCGATCCAGAGTGCGTTTGAACATGGGAAAATTCAGCTGCAGGTATTCGATATGACTGAATCCGTAGGTGGGGGTCGGTGAGACCACAATCAGAGTGCGACATTGATGAAACCCGGAGAGTCGCTGGCCCAGTTGCTGGATCTGCTGATCAGACATCAGGCCAAGCGAGTGTTTGCCTCGCTTGCTGAATTCCCGGTGCGTGCGGGTATCCAGCACCGCCACCGGCGGTGTCTGTTCCAGTTCGTAGCCCCAGTACCGCTCAAGCAACCAGTCCCATTCTTTGTGGTCGGCTGGCGTACCCTGTTCAAGAAGCGTTTTGAGTTTTGCCACTTCGGGCTTCACCTGAGAGGGCTGATTGCCCCAGTGCTGGCAGAGGAAGTAAGCCTGCAGAGCGTTGGTCAGCACGTACCGGCCAATGGGCGTGGTGCTCAGTTGCCGGGCGTTCTGTTTCGAGATGTTCCAGTCGTCGGTGACTTCATGGTCATCAAAGATCATGTAGGTCACCGTGTTGGCGAGCAGTTGGCGGACCTCCGAACGGGCCAGATGTGCAAAGCCAGACAGATTACGGTGGTCTTCTGCGTGTTGTCGCTCCGTGTAGACATATTGCACCGGCGGGTTCCGGCCATCCCGGGTATTGGCGGGCTGTTTGGCAAGCCGTGGCTTGAGTTCGTCGTGGCCCGCGAAGTCGAGGCCAAACTGGTGTCCGGCGCCTGAGAAGGCAAACAGGTACATGCTCAGATATTCGGCACGGGTCAGCAGGTGAGAGCTTTTGGCGCTGGAGCTGAATCCGTAGGGGCTTCGGGTTACCCAGTGCCGGTCATCCAGTTTCGACAGCCGGTGCAGGTCTTTGCCCGCCGGCAGGTTTTTCAGATCATCGGCCAGTCCAAGGTGTTTCTGCAGCTTGCCCAGATAATCCAGCAGCAAGGGTGACACATCGTCGGCGTAGATCTGGTCGCCGGTCAGAAACAGCTGGCTTGGCCGGCTCTCCTTGCGCAGATTCTCCGCCAGCAAACGGGCGCCCCCGGCGAGTTGGTCCGGCTTTTTGTCTTGCCCCGGGGAGTGAGGGCGCCGGCAGGAGGCCTGAATAAAATGCCGGTGTTCCCGTGGCAGGTAAACACTGGGCAGTTTGTCCGTGCCAGGGCAAAGTGTCGCCAGCAGTTGGCTGTCTCCAAAGGGCTCGCCATCCAGTACTATTTCGTAGAAGAGCTCATTGGTTTGGTGATAAGGCTCGGCGTTGTCGAGGGGAAGGTCCGTCGACAGCATGCAGATATAGCAGTTATCGCCTGCTGGTATGAACTCGACGTCGCAGTCTCTGGTAACTGGTGATGCTCTGGCATCATCCAGATAGGTATTCAGTTGAATGCTCTCGGGACGCTGGTCTAATACCAGCCATAGGTTGAGCATGGTGCGATTGGAGTGGCGTACGATAGGGCCGCAGACGATCATTGGAAACTCCTTTCCGGTATGTGAATCCTTTCGGGGGTAATGCCCGCTTTGTTGTTGTCATTAAAACGTGCAGTATATCTGATCGAATTAACCGCAGGGATCGCAAACGCAGTGTTTATGCTGCCTGTGATCGCATGTCCTTGCCTTGCTAACAAAGTTATCCACAGAAAGTGTGGGTAAACACACAAAGGAATGACCGTTTCATGACCGATAAACCTGCAAAAGCTGTTTCTGCTTCAGCTATTGAAAAGCATGTGTATAAAGTGTTTCCGAACGATATGAACTCCCACAATACGGTGTTCGGGGGCATGATCATGGCGAAGTGTGACCGCTTGGCACTGGTGGTCGCGGAGCGGCACTCGGCCCATGTCTGTGTGACGGCGGCGGTGGATTCCATTCATTTTCGCGCTCCCGCCAAAGGCAATGACACCTTGTTGTTCAATCTGTCGCTGAACCGTAGTTGGGACTCCTCCATGGAGATCGGTGCGAAGGTGGAGGCCGAGAACAGCTATAACGGCGAGACTCGCCATATTCTGTCCGCTTTTTTTACCTTTGTGGCACTCGATGAACAGGGCAAGCCGGTGGATGTGCCCCAGGTAATCCCGGAAACCGAGGACCAGAAGCGCCGTTATGCCAAGGCACAGATACGCCGTGAAGGGCGTTTGCGCACCCGGGATGAATTGTCAAAGGCGAGTGGCTGAGGGCTATCGCATATTACCGCCAGTCGTGGTATACCAGCGCCCGTGATGACTAACTATTCTGGAACCGGATGTCATGCCTAAAGCAAGTGAAATCAAAAAGAATCAGGCGGTTGAATACGAAGGCCGCGTCTATTTCGTGAAGGATATCGAGCGCTCCGTGCCCCAGGGCCGTGCCGGAGGCAGCCTTTACCGGATGCGCATGTACGATGTGGTCACCAACCAGAAACTGGATGAGACCTTCAAGGACTCGGACATGCTCAATCTGGCCGACCTGGTGCGCCGGGAAGCGACCTTCTCCTACGCTGATGGTGATGAGTATGTGTTCATGGATACAGAAGACTTTACTCAGTACATGCTCAACCGCAGTGCCATTGAGGATGAGTTGCTGTTCATTACCGAGGACACCCAGGGGGTAATGGTGATTCTGGTCAGCGAAAACCCGGTGGCCATTGACCTGCCGCCGACGGTGGAACTGACCATTGAAGAAACCGATCCGTCCATCAAGGGTGGCTCGGCAACCGCCAGAACCAAACCCGCCCGCCTGACCACAGGCCTGGTGGTACAGGTTCCTGAGCACATTTCCACGGGTGACCGAATTCGCGTGAACGTGGAAGAGCGCAAATTCCTCAGCCGCGCCTGATGATATGGCAAGAGGTCAGCCGATTGAGCTGACCTCTTGTGCGCTGAGATGGCGGTAGCTGCCTGGCTCTAGCCCATCCACAGTCAGCCCGCCCATGCTTTCCCTGTGCAATGAGATCACCCGGTTGCCCACGGCGTGAAACATGCGTTTCACCTGATGATAGCGGCCCTCGTAGATCGTCAGCCGTACTTCCCGCTCTCCCAATGGCTCCAGCGACGCGGGCGAGGTTCTGAGTTGTTCGTACTCGAACCAGATGCCTTCCCTGAACCGATCCTCTGTCTCCGGTGAGATGGCGTAAGCCGTGGTTACCCGGTATACCTTGGGGATTTTGACCGCCGGTTCGGTCAGCCGTCGGCTCCAGACTCCGTCACTGCTGAGAATCAATAGCCCGGTGCTTGCCCTGTCCAGTCGCCCTGCGATGTGCACATGTGGCCGAAGCGATGGGTCAATCAGTTCCATAACGGTGGGGTGCTGGTCATCGCGGGTGGCGCTCAGATAGCCCGATGGTTTGTTCAGCATCAGGTAATACGCAGGGGCCGCGCTCTGGATGATTCGCTGGTCAACGCACACTTCACGAAACCGCTGGATGTCCAGGTCCGGGTCATGGCAGCGCTCGCCATCAACCTGAACACGGCCGGCGGCGAGCAGGGTCTTGGCCTGTCGGCGGCTAATACCGTTCTGATTGGTGAGTATCCGTAAGAGTTTCATGTTGTGCCCGACAAAAAAGGAGCTCCGAAGAGCTCCTGGTGTGCTGTCTGATTTGCCATCAGTTATCGGCTGTGTCGCCCTCCCAGCGGGCAATCTTCTCACGGTCCTGATCGGACACCACGTCTGATTCCAGTGATGCCCGTTGCTCTGGTGCAACCAGGCCCTGGGCAGCCATATCCCCGGTTCTGCGCGCTTCCTGCTCCTGGCGGATATAGTCGAGCCGCTGTTCCCGGTCGGCCTGCTTTTCGTTCTTTATTTCGTCGTTACGGCGACGGAACTGGTCTTCCAGGTCGCCAACCACGCTGTTGATGAATCCATCGCATGGCGACAGGGACAGCAGATACCTCGGCTGCTCCAGGTTTTGCTGGCCAGAGACTGCAAACGTTGAGCTGACCGCTTCGGTTGCCAGAGCGAAGTAGGTGGCGTCGAAACTGAATACATCCTGTTCACTGGACGCACTGTGACGGTCGGCGCCGCGGTAATGAGTTGCCCGCATCACCGTGCCTTCACAGTGCATATCGAACAGGTTGGACTTGAAGAAGATCTCGGCCCAGAACAGATGGCAGATTCTGGACAGTGTCCGGCCGAAGCCGAGCAATAGCAAGCTGGCAAGCAGGATGGCGGCAGTGGCGCCTGCGGGGACGAACAGCAGGTTCAATGCCTGGTCGACATCGAGCCGGGTAGCGCGAAGCTGATCCAGAGCGTAAACATGGTCCATCACGCGATCGGCACCCAGCCAGAGCAGCAGGGCACCCGCCAACAGGAGTATCTGGCCAGCGATGGTTCCGCTTGCCCGGGCCCAACGCAGGGATTTTGGCTCTTCGCGGTCTTCGACAACAGGCTGTATTTCGACCAGAAGGTCGCCGTTGAACTGCTCATTCTCCCGGTTGGCATCACCGGTGTCGTTGCTGTCCAGATATACCCGGTTCGGCAGCTCCTGCTGACGTTTTTGCATCAACACCAGGTCGCGCAGCGTCGTGAAGATCTGGCGTGGGTGCAGATCGAATCGCCAGCTATTGTTGAGTTCAGAGCTGCTGGTTGCGATGGGCACCATGCCAATGCGTGCTTTGATCAAAACCACCGCAATGGCCGCTGTCGTCAGAGCACAGACGATAGTCAGGGTCAGCAGGGACCCGGTACGGAAAACCGGTTCAAGCAGGGGCATCAGGCCGGCCAAATCCTGGCGGGCACTGACGTGCAGACTGTCCCAGAAGCCAAGCCAGCCCTGGGCAGTCAGGATGGGCACTGCGATGGCACCGATGATCACCAGCGCCAGTCCCTTGCTGGTGGTCTGGCTCAGGCTGGTCATGTTACTGCGGGACAGCGGGTTGCCGAGTTTGACCCACAACAGCCCCAGGTACACCAGCAATGACGCTTGCAGGATCAGTGAGATAACCGTGCTGCCAACATCCGCACCTTCGGTGCCTGAGAACACCATGGTGACCACCAGGCTGGCCACCAGAAAGGCGGCGATGGCCACGAAACTCTTGGTCAGTTTCATGGCCAGATTCTGAGCGACGTTGCGAATTGGCCAGGGCGTGACAATCAGGTTGGGAAAGACCGAGTGAACCGCCCGGGCGAACCAGCCGGTGGGCTCGATAAAGGTCGGGTTGCTCTTGCTCATGAGCATGTTGTGGAGCATTTTAGAGTTATACAGGGTCGGCTCGCGTTCGTTCACGGCTTCACGGGCAACGTTTTTGGCCAGTGAGGCCGGCGCGGCGCGGCCCACGAAGAAACGCATGACCTGGAACAGGCCTCCGCCCAGCGCCTTCAACCCGCCCATTACAAACAGGCCGCCGATCAACAGGTTAACCCAGGCCCTGGGTTTGTCGGTACCAAGCAGGGGTTGAATCTGAAACAGGAGATAGACGCCAATCGCCAGCAGAATTGCACCACGAATGGACCGGACCAGCCCTTCGAACCGGAATGGATTCCGGATGTTGAGTTTTTGAGCTCCGTACTCAAATGCCATGCTTTGTTCCTTTACATGAGTAAGAGAGGGTGTAGAGAGGCGCAGAGTTTAGCCTGAAAACTATGAACAATTACCGGCAATTACATAAAAAAATGTAAAACGGAGTAAGATTTTTCGTGGTCGGCAGGGCGGATTTTATAAGACCCGGATTTTTTTCATCAGCGCGGGCCATCCAACCGGCAGTTGTTCTTCCAATGCCTTGAGGACTGAGTCGGGTATCTGCCAGGGATCAAACACCCGCTTGCAGCCATAGATAACCCAGTTGTTGGTTTTGCTTTTGAAGGTGAGCAGACACGGGAACTGGCGTTTCAGCTCGCGCAGCAGGTTACCGTCCGGCTCCGGCATGCGGTGATAGTTCAGAACGAGCCAGCCGTCAGGTTTGAGTGCCCGGGCACAGGCCTTGATGAACCGGCGTTGCGCTTGAAGGGGCGACATCCGGTCTGCGCTGTACAGATCCGTGACAATCATGGCGGTGCTGGCCCCCGGAAGCGTTTCCAGTGTATGCCAGGCATCGGCGACGGTGACATGAAGGCGCTCATGTTGCGGGAACGAGAACCAGTCCCGTGCGGTCTCGAACACCTTTTGACGCAACTCCACCACATGAACCTGACTGTCGGGTAACAGGCGGTGTATGCCGTGGGCGACGACGCCTGCACCCAAACCAAGCACAGTGATGTGGTCGGGCCTGGCGAAGGCAATGGGCAGCAGCATGGCACGGCTGTATTCGTGGACGGGAACATGGGGTGCCCGACGCAGAATTTTGCTTTGCTCAAACACGGAATCAAAACTGAGAATCCGGTGTTTGCGATCATCAATCACCAGAATATTGCCGTAGCGGTCGTTGGCGACATGCACGATATCGCCCTTGATATCGGGCCGTTTGATGATGGTGCCCATCAGTTGGCGGCGTAGCGCTGGTGCAGGATACCTACACGTTCCACGTAGGCTTTGGTTTCCGCGTAAGGCGGAATGCCCCTGTAGCGGCCAACGGCGCCGGGGCCGGCGTTATAGGCGGCGGTCGCCAGGCGAGTGTCGCCATTAAAGCGTTTGAGCATTTTGGCCAGATAGTCGACACCGCCGCGGATGTTTTCGCTGGCCTCCAGTGGGTCTTTTACGCCCAGTTCCTGTGCCGTCCCCGGCATCAGCTGCATCAGTCCCTGGGCACCGACCGGTGAAATGGCCTTGGGGTTGAAGGCAGACTCGGCATGTATAACGGCTCGCACCAGGGCCGGGTCAACATTGAATTCAGCTGCCGCGGTCTGGATTTCACTGCGATAGGGGCTCAGGAACAATGGCGTTTTGTGCCAGTCGACGCTGGATTCCGGGTCACAGGCGTAGCAGTGGAAGCGGATAACATCGAAGTCGGCGTTGCCCGGGCGCTGGCTGCTGTAGGCCACGACACCGTGTTCGTCGGTGTAACGATACACGGTTTCACTCTTGGTGGAGGCTCGTGGCTGGCTTTTGCTTTTCACATTGGTGAATTCCACCCGTCCGTCCGGATGCACGATGCGTTTGATGCTGTCGGCATGGGCCGTAGCTGTCGCGAGAAGGAGTCCGGTGACAAGGGCAATGGTGACTCTGGTTGTCAGGGATGTACCGCTGAAATTCATCAAGAACCCGAAGCTTTGTTTCTGAATGACACACTACGTCTATTATCGCGGTAGATGGCCGTTCAAGTGTAGGAGTTTCGTGCCTTCATGATACCGATTGTTCATGGGGTCACAAATTGGCCGTTGTCTTCAGGCATCGCCGGCAATCGGTCCGGCTGGCGGCGGAAGTCGCTTGCCCGACCAGTTCTCCAGCAGCCGGCAGGCAACCAGGTCGCCGGTCACATTGATGGCGGTTCGGCACATATCCAGGATTCGGTCCACGCCCATGATCAAGGCAATGCCTGCGGCTGGTACACCCACCGATTGCAGTACCATTGCCAGAATGACAATGCCGACCCCCGGGGTAGCCGGCGACCCTATGGAGGCACCTACTGCCATGGCGACCACCAGGGCCATACTGCCAACACTGAGGTCGATGCCGTAGACCTGGGCCAGGAAAACGGTCGCGACGGCCTGATAAAGCGCAGTGCCATTCATGTTGATGGTGGCGCCCAGGGGGATTACAAACTGGGAAACCGACGGGCGCACCCCCAGTTTGTCCTCTGCGGTGCGGATAGACAGGGGCATGACAGCGGCGGAGCTGGAGGTCGAAAATGCCAGCAGCAAGACATCACGGGTATCCCTCAGGAACTGCAGTGGCCGTACACCTGCCAGCAGTTTGAGAATGACCAGATAAAACCCCATCAGGACGGTGAGGCCGAACAGCACCGTTGCCACATACGAGGCCATGCCAATCATGGCACGAAAACCCAGGGTAGTCGTCAGTTGTGCCATCAGGCCAAACACGGCATAGGGGGCGAGGCGCATGGCCCAGCGAACCACGGTCATGCAGATTTGCTGCAGTGAATCGAGCAGGTCGAGCATCGGCTTGGCTTTGTCGCCCGACATACTGACCAGCGCAACGCCGATGATGATGGAGAAAATCACCACCTGCAGCATCTGCCCTTCCACCATGGCGTCCAGGGGGTTGCCGGGCAGAAGTCCAATCAGTGTCTGGGGGATGGCGTCCAGGCCGGGGATGTCGGCGGCCACCGGCGCGGCATCGGCTGGCGGTGTGGTCAGGCCGGTCATCAGATCTCCCGGGTTAACCAGGCCGCCCACCCAGAGGCCGATGGTGGCCGCAATGGCGGTTGTAATGACAAAAAACAGGGTAACCCGGGTACCCATTTTCCGGAGTTGTTCCAGGTTGTCGCTGGCGGCTAGTCCTCGCACCACCGAGGCAATCACCAGTGGTATGACGATCATCTGTATAGTGGCGAGGAAGAGCTGTCCCGGAAACGCCAGCCAGTTACCGATCAAGGTGCCCGTGTCCGGTTCGACCAGGCCGACCGAAGGACCAAGCAGGGTGCCCACCACCAGACCAAGCCCCATGCCAATGAGCACT
Source organism: Marinobacter sp. EN3 (assembly GCF_000475315.1). NCBI lineage: Bacteria > Pseudomonadati > Pseudomonadota > Gammaproteobacteria > Pseudomonadales > Marinobacteraceae > Marinobacter > Marinobacter sp. EN3. Next base: position 175,632 of record NZ_AXCC01000023.1, on the reverse strand, counting down.
TTAAGCCAAAGTCTGCCTTTGACCAGTGTGGCCAGGTAGACGCTCAGATGGCGCAGCGAACGAGGTGCATTGTCGGTGGTCTGAGCTGGTGTGTTATCCATGATCAACGTGTCCGTGTTGCCGTTTTTCTGTGCCGGTGACAGGCGGGGATCGGGCCTTTGAAGACAATAACCATAGGATAGTCAGGCAAACTATGCATCTGGATCAATTTCTTTGTGATTCCGCTTCGGTCCACGACTGTTTGGGCTAAACTGCAGAGAACGCTGACGATAAGGAGCTTTTATGCCGTTCTCTCCAAACCACCTTGCTGAGCTGAACCTGTTGCTGCAGTTTCCGTCCGCCTCTACTCAGGAGGGCATCAAGGTGCACGCTCACAGTGCGGCGCCGGAAACGCTGCGCGCGGCGGAATCCTTGTTTGCCAAGGGGCTGATAAGCCAGAAGGATGGTGGTTACCTGACCCCGCTTGGTTGCGAAGCGGTGGAGTTTACCCAGAAGCTTCAGACAATGCTCACTGCCCCATAGGTTGACTGTGGCTCTGTAATGGCAAGGCTGTACCTGTTCCCGGCCTGATTGGCCGGGTATAGTCGAGGCTCTTTTTCCAGCCTCTGCCGGGACTTATGCCACCGATCTATTACTCCTTTTTTGTGCCCGCCCTGTTTGTCTGGTTGTGGAGCACCGGGTTCATTGGCGCCAAGTATGGTCTGCCTTATGCGGAACCCTTTACCCTGCTGCTGATCCGTATGCTGCTGACGCTGGTGCCGTTGGCTATTCTCGCCGTGGCCATGAAATCCCGTTGGCCGGGCTGGCGTGGGGCCGGACATCTGGCGATTACCGGGTTGTTGGTGCAGGGAACCTATCTGGGCGGGGTGTTCTATGCCATCGATCAGGGCATGCCTTCAGGTCTGGTCTCACTGATTGTTGGTCTTCAACCGCTGGTAACAGCGTTGGCAGCCGTTCTGATTCTGCGGGAGTCGGTTGCTGGCAGGCAGTGGCTGGGGCTGGTCATGGGGCTGGCCGGGGTGGCGTTGGTGTTGGCGGAAAAGCTGGGCAGCGGTGCCAATGGTGGTAGTTTTTCACCGGTCACCATTCTCTGGGCCGGCTTGTCGTTGATCGGAATTTCACTGGGTACGGTCTATCAGAAGCGCTTCGGAACCGGAGTGGATCTGATATCTGGCACCATGATTCAGTACACAGCGGCTGCAGCGTTCTTCGCGATTGGTGCCTTCACGCTGGAAACCCGGCACATCGAATGGACAGTGCAATTCAGTCTGGCGCTGGGATGGCTGGTGTTCGGGCTGTCGGTAAGTGCCATTCTGATTCTGATGTGGCTTATTCGTCGCGGTGCGGCTTCGCAGGTGGCCAGTCTGTTTTATCTGGTGCCACCGGTAACGGCACTGGAAGCTTTTATTCTGTTCAATGAGCGGTTGGGGCCGTTGGCCATTGCCGGGGGAGTGGTGGCGGTAGCCGGGGTGGCCCTCGTGGTTACCGGAGGGCCACGACCGTTAAATCGCTGATGCTATACCTTTGGCCCCTTACCGCGCAGGGCGTTAACGACCAGCGACACCACCAGAAGCACCAGAAAGACGAAAAACAGTATCTTCGCGAAGCTGGCCGCTGTGCCTGCAATACCGCCAAAACCCAGAATTCCTGCGATCACTGCAATAACGAGACAAACAATAGCCCAATAGAGCATTTCCTGTCCTCCATTCAAGGGTTGCCCTTTAACCGTGGCACAGGGCTTCCCGGTACGCAATTTTCAGCGGGCTTTGTGGAGGGATGGTAACGGCCCCGTCATTTGGCCATCGCCGCAACAGAGTTCTTGTCAGTCCGTTTTTCGGGTTGGAAACACCGACGTGGAGAGTGTGGGCTGACAGCCAACGACACCTCGTGCCTGCTCGTGGGCATGCAGGTACCAACGCTGGCCGCCTTCCGGAAACGTGGTGCTGTCCACCTGAAACTCTGCGGTGCCCACGGTTGCAGGAATCGGGGTGCCATCGGCATGGCGGTAGACACAGCTGGTACCGATGGTTACAGGCCGGGCAACAGGCAGCTCAATGAAGCCGTCGCTGCGCACGGTCGGCGCTTCTCCATTGATGTCGGTAATCTTCAGGCAGGGGCCAAAATGAATACGATCCTGGTCGCCGACGGGTTCCTCCAGACAGTGTGTGGCCTTGAGAAAAACAACATTACGGTTGGCCCCTTCCTTTGCATCTGGAAGGTTCTGGCAACCTGTCAACGTCACCGTCAATGCTGTGATGCCGGCGGTAATCAGATGTTTCATCGGGATCTCCTGCTTGTGCCAGTAATGTATAAAGAATAAGGGCCACTTGAGTGCTTTCAGGCTTTCAGGCAATAGCGTCGTTCCGGGCGCCCAACGCTACCATAGTTTACTTCGGCGCAAAGCTCACCGGTGCCGACCAGGAATTCCAGATAGCGGCGGGCCGTTGTCCGGGAGGCTCCGATCTCGGCCCCCATTTCTTCCGCGCTCCAGTGACCCCCAGTGGCAACCACCCCTCTGATCTTGTCCAGCGTCAGGCTGTCGACACCTTTTGGCAGCCGTTCAGGCACGGAGGCTTCGGTGTCGTTGGTGGCTCTGGGTAACAGCGCATCTACTTCTTTCTGGGCGAGCTTGTTCAGTGCCAGCAGCTTGTCCAGATGCTCCCGGTAGCGGTTAATGGCTTCCTGCAGGCGCTCGAACACCAGGGGTTTCAGAATATAGTCGAATACGCCCCCACGAAGGGCGCTACGCAGTGTTTCTACCTCTTTGGCTGCGGTAATCAGAATGACGTCTGACCGACGGTCACGGGCTCTCAGTTCCCGGAGCAGGTCCAAACCATTGCCGTCGGGAAAGTAGACATCCAGGAGGATCAGTTCAGGCTCCAGTACGTCGATCAGATCCCTGGCATCGGCCAGGGTATGGGCTATGCCACAAAGTTCCACCTGTTCAACACGCTCAACAAACCGGCGCTGAATCTCGGCGATCTTCGGATCGTCTTCAACAATAAGCAGTCGGATCGTGGTCACGGATGTCCTCCCGCAATCGGCGTTTTCGGTAAGTAGAGCGTAAAACGACTGCCACCTCCGGACAGGTTTTCAACCGTCACCGAGCCTCCCCAGCGATCGAGAAACTGCTGAACCAGATGCAGGCCGATCCCGTGTTTCTCACCTTTGGTGCTGAAGCCACGCTCGAAAATCCGGGCCCGATCCGGCCCGGGAACTCCGGGGCCCTCGTCTTCAACCTCGAAAATCAGCTCGTGCCCCAGATCGGTCATCGACAGTGATACCCGGCCGCCGTTGCCCGCCTTGTGGACCGTGGCTTCAAGCGCATTGTCAATCAGGTTGCCGAGAACACTGACCAACTGATCCCTGGGCAGCTCCGCCGGGAGGTCGGCCATCTGGCTGCCAGGGTCTATTTCCAGACGCAGGCCCATTTCCTTCGCCCTATTGTACTTTCCGAGCAGACAACCAGCGATAATCGGGTCTGGCACGGCTTCCAGCAGAAGATGCAGCAGCGCCTGATGGTCGCTCACCTCGCTGCCAATCAGATTAAGCGCCTCTTCAGTCGCGCCAATCTGTATCAGTCCGGCGATGGTGTGAAGCTTGTTCGAGTATTCATGGGTCTGGCTGCGAAGGGTATCGGCATACTGCTGTATTCGCGTGAGTTGTCTACTCACCTGATCAAGCTCATCTCGCCGGCGAAAACTGGCTACCACGCCGATGATCTGCTCACCCTGGCGAACTGGCAGCCGATTGACGACCATTTGTCGTCCTCTTAACCAGACTTCACGGTCGAAGTCTGGTTGTCCGGTTTGCAATACCGACATCAGGCTGCTTTCCGGCAGAATGTCCAGAATGGGCTTGCCTGCGAGAGGTTCGTTCTCAGGCAGTTCCAGTGTCTCATAGGCTGCCCGGTTGGCGGTGGTTATTATCCCGTCCCGATTGACCGCAATAATGCCTTCACGAACGGATTGCAGGGTAGCGTCACGCTCCTGGAACAACCGGGCGATTTCCTCTGGTTCAAGGCCGAAGATGGCACGCTTGAATCGGCCGGCGATGATGATGGCCGAGAACACTGTGAACAAAAGCATTAGGCCGACAACACCATAGAGAACAAAATTATATCGACGTATGGTGTTCTCAACCTGCTCGAGACTGTAACCCACCGATACGATCCCGATGATCTTGCCCGTTTCCGGAGTGGATACCGGAGCCTTTCCGCGCATGGACTCCCCAAGGCTGCCTTTGGCGCGAGCGACATACGCCTGGCCGTGTTGCAGAGCCTGTTGGCCGTAATCACCATCGTCGTCACCCATCGAATAGCCAATCCGGGTCGGGTCCGGATGCGCCAGACGGATTGCCCGGTGATCGCCAATGACAATAAACAGAGCTTCATTGGTTTCGGTAAGCCGACGGGCCAGTTGATTGAGCGCAGGGATGTTTCTGGTGCGGACGCCCTCGATAACAGCCGGTGTGGCGGCAACGGTTTTGGCGACCATCAAAGCGCGCTCGCCAATTTCCTCATACAGTGACTCACTGAGGTAATAGCCGGCAAAACTGCCAATCAGCACCGTTTGCAAGGTGCCGAGCAATCCCAGGGTCAGGATCATGCGGGTTTTCAGTTTGGTTTTTCTTAACACGGATAGAGCACGGCTTTTTGTCGTTTGCTTTTCAGGGTAATCCATCCTTGCGGCCACCGCCCGTGATCTTTATGCACAGAATGCAGAAAAAAGTCTTTAAAGGCGTTACGCCCACAAGCTTCTGTGTCTCGGGTTTCACCTATTAGTCTGCCCTTAATCGCCTCACCGGAGAGCTCCTCCTCATTCGTTCCGGTGACCTGGCGATCATGACAAAAACAACTGAGTAAGGTGACCACAATGATGTTCAAACGATTCCTCTCTTTGGTGGCGGCGGCCGCCGTCAGTACCTCTGCAATGGCTTGGCAACCTTCTGGCAAGGTTGAGTGTCTGGCACCGGCGGATCCCGGAGGCGGCTGGGACTTTACCTGCCGGAGCGTAGGCAATGTGCTGCAGGACCTCAGCCTGGTTGATGGAACAGTGCAGACCGTCAATATGGCCGGCGCTGGCGGAGGCGTTGCCTACGCTCATACCGTGAGCAAACGCGCAGGTGATAACAAGCTGCTGGTGGCGGCCTCCACGGCAACGACAACGCGCCTGGCCCAGGGCCAGTTTCCTGGCATGAATGCCGATATGGTCACCTGGGTGGGCGCACTGGGCGCCGACTACGGAATTATCGCGGTAAGCAAGAATTCCAGGTATCAGAACCTCAAAGAACTGATGGATGCCGTGAAGGCCAATCCCAAGTCCGTCAAGTTTGCTGGTGGCAGCGCACGGGGTGGCTGGGACCACCTGAAGGTGCTGATTGCCGCAAAAGCGGCGGGTGCGGAAAAACTCCCATCGATTCCCTATCTGTCCTACAACAATGGCGGTGAAGCCATGACTCAGGTTGTGGGTGGCCAGGTGGATGCGTTTACCGGTGATCTGTCTGAGGCGACAGGGTTCATGGAGTCCGGAGATTTGCGAGTGATCGCTGTTCTGGCCGATGAACGTTTGCCAGGCAAATTCAGTGATCTGCCCACAGCGAGAGAGCAGGGCATTGATGCGGTAGGGCCAAACTGGCGGGGCTTTTACATGCCTAAAGACGCGGATGAAGCCGCCAAGCAGTATTGGGTAGATGCGGTCGACACCCTGTACGCCAGCGAAGAATGGAAACAGGTGATGGCCCGTAACGGATTGATTCCGTTTCACCCTCCTGCCAGCGCGTTTGACGAATTCGTGCGCAACCAGGTGCAGGACATTGAAGCACTCTCTCGTGAAATCGGGTTACTCAAATGACGGGCTTCGGTGATCGTATTCTCGGCCTGGGTCTTCTGGTCCTGGCAGTGGCTTATGGCTGGGCTGCGCAGCAGTGGCCGGAACCCTTTGGTGGCGCTGAGGGGGTCGGCCCAGAGACCTTTCCTACCATCTTGTCGGTGGTTCTGGTGGCCGGAAGTCTGTATCTGATGATCAAACCTGACCCGGATGCCCGGTGGCCGGTTGGTAAATCGGCACTGGAACTTCTGGTCTCGGTGTTGGTTCTGGTGGTGTATGCCTTGTTGCTGGAGCCGCTGGGATTCGTCATCGCGACAACCTTGGCGGTCGGAACGCTCAGCTGGCGCATGGGAGCAGCGCCTAAACGGGCCTTTCTTACCGGTTTAGGCAGCGCCGTCGTGGTGTTCGTCCTGTTCAATTATGGGTTGTCGTTGAGCTTGCCGGCTGGCCTGCTGGAGGTGCACTGATGGAAACCCTTGGCTTTCTGATGGAGGGGTTTGCCGTAGCGCTGACTCCGTATAACCTGATGTTCGCTCTGTTTGGCGCATTTGTCGGCACCCTGATTGGTTGTCTTCCAGGACTGGGGCCGGCCAATGGTGTGGCGATTCTTATACCACTGGCGTTTACGCTGGGACTTCCGCCCGAAACCGCCATGATTCTGTTGACCGCAGTCTATGCAGGCGCCATGTACGGGGGGCGAATCTCCTCCATCCTGCTCAACATACCGGGCGATGAACCGGCGATGATGACCTGCCTGGATGGCTACCCGATGGCCCGTAAAGGGAGGGCTGCTGATGCCTTGGCGGTTTCTGCCATCGCGTCTTTCTCGGGTGGTCTGATCGGGACCATCGGGTTGATCATGCTGGCGCCCGTGCTGGCCAGGTTTGCCCTTACCTTCGGCCCTGCCGAGTACTTTGCGCTGTTTCTGCTGGCGTTTGCCACATTGGGCGGGATCACCGGCAAGAACCCCATGAAGACGGTTATTGCGGCGGCATTGGGGATCATGATTTCCACGGTGGGTATCGATATTTCCACGGGAACCCAGCGCTATACCTTCGGTGTGCTTGAACTCTATGAAGGTATCGATTTCATTCTGGCCATTGTGGGTCTGTTTGCCATCTCCGAGTTGTTGTTTTTCGTGGAGCATCGCATGGGGGAAGGGCGAGAGAAAATGCAGGTTGGCAAGCTCAGCCTGAGCCTGAAGGAGTTGGTAACGACCATACCAACACAGCTTCGCGGCGGGATTCTCGGCTTTATTTCCGGTGTGCTGCCGGGGGCGGGTGCTTCTCTGGGGAGTTTTATCAGCTACACCCTGGAAAAACAGGTGGTCGGCAAAAAAGGCCGTTTTGGTGAAGGTGACATCCGGGGCGTTGTTGCGCCCGAGGCCGGTAACAACGGGGCATCCTCTGGTGCCCTGGTCCCCATGCTGACATTGGGTGTGCCGGGCAGCGGCACGACCGCTGTCCTGCTGGCGATGCTGATTTCGCTGAACATCACACCGGGCCCGCTGATGTTTACCCAGAATGCCGACATTGTGTGGGGCGTTATTGCCGCGCTGCTGATTGGCAACGTCCTCCTGCTGGTGTTGAACATTCCGCTGGTGGGATTCTTCGTAAGGTTGTTGTCTGTGCCGCCGATGTATCTGCTGCCAATTGTCACGATGGTCGCGTTTGTCGGGATCTACTCGATCAGCCACAGCACCTTCGATCTGTATTTCATGATTGCCTTCGGTATTGCCGGCTATTTTCTGCGCAAACTTGAGATTCCTCTGGTTCCCATCATTCTGGGCCTGTTGCTGGGGCCGGAAATGGAGAAAAACCTGGGACATGCTCTGGTCCTGTCGGACGGCGACTGGAGCATTCTTTGGGGGAGTCCTCTCGCCATCGGGTTATGGACTGTCGCCGGCCTTGGCCTGGTACTGCCTTATCTCGTGGGGCCACTACTTCGCCGCAGAATGAATGCGGCGATCAAAGAGTCCCCTGTCAGCGACTAACCATATCTTTAAGGCTTTTCTGACGAGCTGCCTTTGTCAGTCTTTGCACCGGGCTTTGCCCGGTGTTTTTTTATGACCGCAAGAAGCTAGTCCGTGCGTGCCGTGGGACGATTATCAGCTCTGGGCGTAAGTGACTGTCCGCCCTCAGAATCTGCACGCAGTGCCTGCAGCAAACGGCGGTCACGATCATACACATCGTTCCGGAACTGGAGAACGCCGGCCGGATCAATCCAGGTGGTCCAGTATTGCAGGTACACAGGCACCGGTTCCGATAGCACTACGGTTGCCGGTTCGGCGGTTGCCAGAGTCTGCTCAATTCGCTTTTTGTTCCATCCGTTGGTGTTTGCCAGCAATCGTTCGGCCAGCTCAACGGGGCGTTCCAGACGGATGCAGCCGGAGCTCAGGGTTCGCTCCAGACGAGTGAACAGCGATTGCGCCGGTGTATCGTGGAGGTAGATATCGTACCGGTTCGGGAACATGAATTTGACCTGGCCCAGCGCATTCTGGGGGCCGGGTTGCTGAATCAGCTGGTAGGGAAAATTGTTCTTCGAGAGTTCCGTCCAGTCGATGTCTGCGGGATCGACTTCGCTCTGGTTTGCGCCCCAGCCTCTGAAAACCTTGAAGCCCAGGCGCTCCAGATACTCCGGATCTGACCGTATGATCGGTAGCTGGTCTTCGATCATCAGCTTCCGGGGTACCGTCCAGGTCGGATTGAAAACCAGGTAGCGAATGCGATCGCTGAATACTGGCGTCTGCCGGTATGGCCTGCCAACAATTACCCGTTGGCGATGGACCTGCTCGCCGCTCTCTACGAGCACCAGCTCAAAACCGGCGATGTTAACGACGACATAGGTTTCTCCCAGGGATTCCGGTAACCACCGCCACCGTTCCAGGTTGGCGTCCAGGCGGTATATCCGTTCCAGGGGCAACAGGTTCAGCGCTGTCAGAGTGTCCCGGCCGACGATTCCATCTGGTTCCAGGCCGTGTCGGGCCTGGAATAAGGGGATCGCAGTGGCCAGGGCGTCGTCGTAGTGTTGGTGATTCGAGGCTTCTGGCGAGTCGCCGGAGAGGTCGCCCAGCATTGCCAGGCGGCGACGAATGTCGGGTATGCGGTTATCGGTATCGCCTGGTCGGATACTTGGTCCCGAAACGATAGCCGGCCAGTCTGCGCTGATCAGCTCACCCAGCGCTTTACGTCGTTGTACCAGTTGATGGTAGGCCGCAGAGCGGGGTTTCAGATCCTGCAGGGTGGTGTAGACGGTGCCGCTGGCCAGGGCTTCGGCCAAGACCGACTGCATCTCCCTTTGCTGGCGGTTGGCGGTCCATTCCGCATGGATGGTTGTGGGGTTGACCTTGCCGTGGTGCAGGTGGGACGCCAGTAGCAGGAAGGCATCCGAGAGTACAAGGTCAAGGTCGGTCTGTAATTCCTCGGCACTGTCATTCAGGTCTTTCAGGGCGAGTGCTGCAAGGGTGTCGTAGTGGTAGTCGCCGGGGTTGAGGCCGTCACCGGCCACTTCCCTGATGGCTTCGAGCAATTCCCTGCGATTGCTCGGGTCCTCCCAGGCCAGCGTGTACCCTCTGGCTTCGTAGAATCGCGTCAGCGCTTCCTTGGCATATAGCCGGGATTCCAGCACCGATACCGGGTAACCAGCCTGCAGGGCTTCAATGCGGTTGATCAGTCCATCATTGCCCTGGGCCCTGGCCGGAACCGCAAACACCAGAGCCAGGAGAAGCCAGTACAGGGTGAGTGGGTAACGAGCTTCCTGCATTCTGCGCCTCTATTGCGGTGTACGATCAAAGGCTGTCCCTGCGGTGTCCGTAATGCCTGGGCAGTCTATCTGACGGCAGTATAGCCTGATCGTTCAATCCCGGTAGGGGCAAAGCGCGGTTGGCTTCTGCCGCCCGAGGCTGCGGGCGGCAATGGCTGGGGCTTAGCCAGCGCGCCCAAACATACGTTCAAGGAAACCCAGTTCCCTGACATCGGGCACGGGCAGTTCATCCACCTGTTCTATGGCCTGGCGCCAGAAAGCCTCAGGGGTGTCCAGGTGCTCCACGGTCTTACGTTCTTCCGGGCTGTAATGATTGTGTTCCCCGGTCATGCCGGCGTCGGCCAGGGACTCTGTCCACAGGTAGATCGCCGAGCGGATGGTGCGCAGCAGGCGGCAGTAAACTTCACGGCTGAGATTGATCGCCAGTTCCGCCTTGAGGTTGATTTGCTTTTGCACATGGGCCATGTCGTCTTTGTCCAGCAACGCCCGATGACCATTGCCTTTCTTGCAGTTCAGGCACACCTGCTCCAGGGACTTGATGCCCTCCGGAAGGTCCAGGTGACCGTATTCCGCGGTCTGGCGCTCATCCACCGGCGCTGGAATCCAGCCGTACTGGGGTGATTTTGCAACAATGTGACCGGGCAGATCGCGTCGGTAGGGCGGGGCCTTGTCCTTGTCGGTGTAGCCATCAAATTCTTCCCGCAACCAGGCCGCCATTTTCCGGTGGCGTAGCATGGTGGCGAGCGTAATGGCCGAGGGTACGATGTCCGTTAGCAGGTCGCTGGCGTCCTGGGTACGTTCCTGAAGATGATCCACGGATGTTGACATGGTCTGCGCTCCATTCGGGCCGGTTTATGGGCCCTGATCTTTTTGTTGTTGTCTGGTTCTCCTGTGTCGGCATCAGGAGTAACCTGTGGTTAAAAAGTAGTCAGTCCCGGGTGTTCGCACTGTTGTAAAAAAGTTATGCCTTTGTAACGACAGGTAAGCATGAGGAGGGACACCTTATGAACAAAGACGGACAGGATCTGAGTGATATGCGACGGGCCATGGTCCGGTGCCAGCTGGTGCCTCGGGGTATTTCCGATGGACGGGTGCTGGAGGCCATGGAGCGTGTGCCCAGAGAGCAGTTTGTTCCCGAACATCTGCGCTTCGAGGCTTATGAGGACCACCCGGTACCCATTGGCCAGGGTCAGACCATTTCTCAGCCTTACATCGTTGCCCTGATGGCAGAAGCTCTGTGTCTCAAGGGCCGCGAGCGAGTGCTCGATATTGGCACCGGTTCGGGCTACGCCGCCGCCGTCCTGGCCAGTCTCGCTCTGGAAGTTTTTTCCATTGAGCGTATTCCGGAACTGGCGGCCCAGGCGCGCAAAAATCTGGACCGAACAGGCTTCACCCAGGTGCATGTGAAATGCGCAGACGGTACGTTAGGCTGGCCAGAGGCAGCACCATTTGATGGCATCTGCGTGGCTGCCGGAGCCCCTGCGGTGCCAGCGGCCCTCAAGCAACAACTGGCGGTCGGCGGGCGGCTGGTGATTCCGGTGGGCACAGAGGGCGGCCTTCAGCAACTGCTCTGCATCACCCGGCTGTCGGATTCCGAGTATGAGCAGGCGAGCTACGGCGATGTACGCTTTGTCCCGCTGCTGGGTGAGGAAGGCTGGCCTTAAGCCTTCCCTGGTTTAACTATGGGTGCTCTCGAAAATCCGATCGGCGGAGGCGGCAACAAAACCGCTATAGAGTTTGCCGTTGGCCATTGGGTAGCGCTTGGCAAATTCGTAAAAGCAGCTCGGAATGACTGCGTCCTGGTCGGTAAAGTGCGCGGTAACACGGTCGGCCATAGTGGACGACTGTTCCAGGCAGTCCTGCGGTGAACCTTTCACTTCTCCACCACTGGCATTCACGGAAAAACCCTGTTCTTTCAGCAGCGTGTTGATGTCTGGTACCGAGTGAATCGTGTCCAGGTGGTTTATGCTCACGGTAAAGTGGTTGGCGCGATAGCCCCAGGCTGCCAGCCAGCCGGCGTATTCACTTTCCTCAAGCAACTGTCGATAGGTTGAGTAATCCAGATGCCAGTGTCGACCTGAGTAGAGAAAGTCATCAGCCTGCACTCTTTTCGGGTCGATCTGGTCTACCAGACCCTGCACCACCGCTTGCAGCTGGTCTGAGCATTGTTCGACCAGCAGTTCGGAGATAAACACTTTTGGCACCTCTGGGTCCGGGTGCTCGTAATGCCGGGCATAGAGCTTCTTGGCTTCAAAATGGTATTCGCCACCGGGTTGGTAACCTAAAGCCAGGAAATGCGCAGCCAGGGTGTCCAGACCCACCGGCGCCAGGTTGAAGGTTCTCAGGGCGATATGATCATTGACGATGGCGGTGTTCTCGCGCTCGGCCAGCAGGGCATGAATGCGGTCTGCCGAAGGTGTTACGGCCCGGTAGTCTTCCCAGAGCGCGCGAAACAGGGTGTCGACGTCAGAGTGCATAGTGAACCTCCGCAGAATCTGTGACATGGATTGAGGCCGCCGGAATGGCTTGCTGGCCCAGGGGCAGGGCTCGTACTGATGCGCCCAAACTGAGGTCCAGCGCATCGGCTTGCTTGGTTGAAAGCTCGATCCGGCCGCTGGCCAGGGCGTGAGTGTCTGTATTCACTACCATCGCGCGAAAGTCCTCGAGCCCGGTATTAGTCACAAGGACCGGGCGGCCTGTGTCTGTAAGGTGTTGGTTTCCGGTTGTGCTGATCTCTGCCGACATCAGTGCAGCTTCCCGGACACTGCGGATGTCATCTGTCCGGCATTCAACGGTGGGGCCGGCGTCGAACAGATCCACCATTCCCCGATGGCGGAATCCCTCTGCCTTGAGCATGGCCAGCGCGGGCCTGGTGTCCGGATGCACCTGACCGATGACAGCCCGGGCCGGATTGCTCATTAAATGAGTATAGAGAGGTAATGAAGGCATCAGGTCCTCGACGAAGTCCAGTGAACCAGCACCCGCCAGTTGCGTGACATGGCTGAACTCCAGATCAATAAAGTGATCCCGCAGCCAGTCCCAGAAGGGCGACTGGCCGAGTTCATCGGCCACACCCCGCATCTGGGCAATGGCCAGGTTCGGAAAGCGGTCCAGATGTTGGGCGATAAAGGCGAAGCGGACTTTGGAGAGTAATTTGCCGGCATTGGCGCGGCGAAAAGCCGGGCGCAGATACAGTGAGCAGAACTCCGTACAGTTCCGGTAGTGCACGCAGCGGGTGAGCGCGCCCACGGAGCGCCGTAGCCCCAACTCTCTGGAGTGATGAGTGAGGGTGCTGTGGCGAAAATGGTAAAGCGGTTGCGACCGGCCGGTTCCAGAGGTAATGCCGGTTGTGCCCATGATCTGCCCGGAAGTCTCCTCTTCAAGCACAAACAGGTAGCGTTGTTCGCTGTGGTCGACGGCCTGTGAGCGGAAGCTGCGAATTGAGCCCTCAATTTTTCGGGATAGCCGGTCTTTGTCCGGCATCAGGGAAGTAAATCCCGGGCCGGACTCGCAGGCTATCTCGTACAGATCGTTCAGGTCGTCATGACGAACCGGGCGAATAATCATGGCGGCACCTCAAAATTGTTTTTTATCAGTATGAGTGCGTAAGCCGCCGGTTTGCAGTGTCAGAATGTTCGAAATGATCTATTGTTTTGTTGAAATGATAAGTTTGGGGATCAAAATGACAGAAAGTCGCGATCAGAAACTGCTTGCTCTGCTCCGGCGCAATGCCCGTACGAGTGTGACCGAACTGGCCAAAGCACTGCACGTGTCCCGATCAACGATTCAGAATCGCATTGCCAGGCTGGAGGCCAGCGGCGTCATTCGCGGCTATTCAGTGATTCTGGGAGGGGATTATCTGCAAGGGCAGGTGGAAGCCCACGTGTCTATCAAGGTCCGGCAGAAGCTGACCGCCCGAACCAACACGGAACTGGAGCGTATCAGCCAGGTGGCACAGTTATTTGCCGTGAGCGGGGAATATGACCTTATAGCGATTGTCCAGGCCCGTACTCTGGAGGAGTTAAGTAAGGTGCTGGACGACATCGGCAATCTCGAAGGCGTCGAACGAACCAATTCAGCCGTCGTGCTGGAAACCCGCTTCAAACGTTAGCGTTTGACGGTCAGGAGCCGAGCATGCCTGCCCAGGCGCTGTAGAGGAAGGCACCGGAACCGACCAGAATCAGGGCCCAGGCCGGAAAGATCAGAACAGAGCGCGTTGACGATTTCATAACGACCTCCTGAGGTGATGACAATCTTTACGCTGCAACTTTCAATCTAGACCAGACTTGACGGATGTCACGAAGTATTTTGAGTGACAGGTCTCAGATTCGAGCTAAACGGCCAATCACCGGGATTGTTATTGCTATTGAGGGAGTCGGAAAGTTGGCTAGTATGGAGAGGAAGAAAACAATAACAAGGACGCACAATGGCCGTAGACCCGAACAAGCAGACTTCACTGCATTGCCTTTATTACTGGGCAGAGCATACTCCCGACAACGTTTTTTTGACCCAGCCCTACCCAGACGGGCGTGTTGAAGATATTACCTGGCGTGAAGCCGCCGACCAGGTGTCGCGCATGGCCGCCCACCTGAACACGCTGGGGTTGCCTCAGCGAAGCAATATCGGGATTCTGGGCAAAAACAGCGCCCACTGGATTCTGTCCGATCTGGCCATCTGGGCAGCAGGGCACGTCAGCGTACCGCTCTATCCAACTCTGAATGGCGAGACCGCAGCCTATATTCTGGACCACAGTGAAACTCAGATGCTGTTTCTCGGCAAACTCGATGGCACGGCCGATGGCTGGCATGACATCAAGGGCCATATTCCCGAGCAATTACCGATTATCTCGCTGCCGCTATCGCCTCGGGGCGACACGCCCAAATGGCAGGACATTATCGCCGAACAGTCCCCGGCGATACCGAAACTGCCCGATCCTGATGATCTGGCCACCATTGTTTACACCTCTGGCAGTACCGGGCGGCCGAAAGGCGTGATGCACAGCTTCCGGACCATGATCTCGGTTGCCGACGGGCTGCAGCAGCTATTCCCCGTATCGGCCAGCGAACGTATGTTGTCCTATCTCCCCCTGGCCCATGTGGCCGAACGGGCGGCGGTGGAGACCCAGTCACTGTATTACGGTTTCCATCTGTACTTTGCCAACTCGCTGGATACCTTCCAGGAGGATCTGCAGCGGGCCCGGCCAACCCTGTTTTTCTCGGTGCCTCGCCTGTGGATGAAATTCTACCTGGGGGTGAATGCGAAGTTGCCGCCCAAGAAGCAGAAACTGCTGTTCAATATCCCCATTCTGAACACGCTGGTTAAGAAAAAGGTGCTCAAACAGCTGGGGCTGGATCATTGCCGGGCGGCACTCACCGGTGCAGCTCCGCTCTCGGCGGAGATCATCGGCTGGTACCGAAGCCTTGGTCTGGAGTTGCTGGAGGTCTACGGTATGTCGGAGAACTTCGGCTATTCCCATGCCAACCGTCCGGGCCAGGCCAAGGTGGGCACCGTTGGTATGGCCAACCCGGGTGTTGAGCATCGGATCGGGGAAGGAGGCGAGGTTCAGGTGAGGAGCCCGGGCCAGATGCTCGGTTATTACAAGAACGAGGAAAAAACCCGGGAAGACCTGACGGATGACGGTTTTCTCAAAACCGGTGACATGGGTGAAATTGACCATGATGGATGCCTGCGCATTACCGGGCGGGTTAAAGACCTGTTCAAAACCTCAAAGGGGAAATACGTGGTGCCGGTGCCTATCGAGAACCGGTTCAATCACCCCAAGGCGGAAGTGGTGTGTGTGGCCGGTGCCAACCAGCCCCAGCCGTGCCTGATGGTTCTGCTTTCCGAGGAAGCCCGCGATGAACTGGAGCGGGGAGGCAGTCGCAGCGAACTGGAACAGGAGCTGGCAGATGAACTGGATTCCGTGAATGCGGAATGCGAGTCCCACGAAAAGGTGGCGTTTGTGGTTGTGGTTCGTGAACCCTGGACCATGGAAAACGGTATGCTCACACCCACCATGAAGATCAAGCGCAATGTCATCGAGGATTTCTACAACCGCAAGATGAACGAATGGTTCGAGCAGAAACGCAAGGTGATCTGGGAATTCTGACCAGGTATCACCGAACAAAAAAAACGCCGGCATGGAAACATGCCGGCGTTTTTTATTCAGCAACCCCGAAAGGCGTGCAGTCTGTTTTAGTGGCCGCCCTGAACCTGGGGCATATCCTGCGCCACGGCTACCGCCTTGCGATTGAAAATTCGCACCTTGCGGCTGATAAACTGCATCGCCTGCCTTGCGGCAGCGCGGGTATACTGGCGCCTGACCTCAGTACTGTTGTGGAGGATACTGGACGGCAGCGGTTTAACGGTTGCGATATGGTTCTGAGTCATAGCGCCTTCCTCCTTCATCTGGTGGATTGTTAGCGATCTATCTTTAATTTACGTTCAATTCTAAGGATTCTTTTTTGCAGCTTGAATACGTTAAAATCCGTACCCTTGTTGCAAATATGCAGTGATTATGGACTGGGATTATCTTCGATATATAAGGGCCCTTGCAATAGGCGGAACGCTTGCAAAAGCCGGTGAAATTCTGGGCGTTCACCAAACGACTGTTTTACGGCGACTTGATCAGATGGAAGAGTCGCTGGGGGTGCAGTTTTTTGAGCGTAACCAGAGCGGATTGCAGCTCACACCCGTGGGAGAAATGGCCTTTCGGGAGGCTGAACGGCTGGCTACCGATATGGAAAACCTTGAACGCAAACTGGTGGGGGATGATTCCGCACCGGTTGGCAAGGTTCGTGTGGCCGCCGAAGACGTGATGATGAATGAACTGCTCAGCCCGATTCTGGCCGAGATGGTGCGCACCTATCCCGAGATTGAGCTGGAAGTTCTCACCGATAACGATGTGGCTAATCTCAGCCACCGGGAAGCCGACCTTACCCTTCGGCCGGAGAACAAGCCCCAGGCAACGCTGGAGGGTGAACGGATTGCCGCAATCGAATCCGCGGTCTATGGCGCAGCAAAATACTGCCGCCGGCACCGGAACATGGATATTGAGAATCAGCCGGAAGGCTGTACCTGGATACTGCCAGACGAATCCTTCAGCCACCTGGCAACGGGGCGTTGGTACCGCAAACAGCTGAAAAATGTCACGTCGGTGATTCGCTGCAATAGCCTGCAGTCCATGCATGCCCTTGCCCGGGCCGGGGCAGGCCTGGCGGTGCTGCCCTGTTACCTGGGCGACGCCACGAGGGAATTGCGGCGGCTGTCCGATCCTCTGGAGGGCGAAAGCATCGACCTCTGGCTCCATGTAAACCAGGATACCCAGCAGATGGCCCGGGTCAGAATGGTCATGGAGTTTCTGGTAGATCGCTTGCAGGGTCTGGAGTCGGTGATCGAGATTTCGGGAGCCCTGTAGCTCAGTCTTCAGCCGAGCAGAACGGCCAGAACTGGTACCAGCGCCAGCACTGGAACTCCGCTTCGCACCGCTGCAACTGGTTGTGGTA
Source organism: Marinobacter sp. EN3 (assembly GCF_000475315.1). NCBI lineage: Bacteria > Pseudomonadati > Pseudomonadota > Gammaproteobacteria > Pseudomonadales > Marinobacteraceae > Marinobacter > Marinobacter sp. EN3. Next base: position 158,537 of record NZ_AXCC01000023.1, on the reverse strand, counting down.
GCGGTAAGCCCTGGCTCGGACCCGGCTGGCCAGGGCCTGAAGCTGCGGCTTGCGGTCGAAGGAGCGCCGGGCATAGCCGGTTCTGCCTTCATGGTAGGCCAGGTACAGTTCCCTCGGGGCGGTATAGGGGATACCCAGTTGCTGGTGGCTCAGGCGGTTATACCAGCCGACGAAATCCAGGGCGTACTTCATATCGCTGCGCACCGTCAGCCAGTCACCATCGTTTGCTGCCAGGTATTCCTGCCAGGCTGGATCAAGGGCCTGAGCGTAACCGAAGGCTGTGGTTGGTCTTGCCCACGGAATCAGACCCCATAGCCGGGTACGCGGTGGTCTGGCATGGCTTCGAAACGATGATTCGTAATAGACAAAGGCCATCTGGGTGGCAATGGGGGTTCCCCAACGTTGTTGTGACGCGCTGGCATAGTCGTACCAGACCGGATGCTCCCGGAAAATGTCGCAAAGATTTTCCGGTCTCGCCGGGGGATCCGGAGCCAGCAGGCTGAAGCGGAGCGTGGCCCAGATCCCGATCAGTAAGCCGGCCACCGGTGGCCCATACCATTTGGCCAGGCGAAGCCAGCGTGCTTTTTCAGCCTTATGGCGGCCCTTTTTCTTTCGGCCTGACCTGTTGCGTATTCCTACCAAACTGTCATCTCCTGAACCCCTGGATTGCTTGCTGCCAGCCTTGGGCCCATGGCATAAGAGAGTCATTGCATTAGCCAGGATGATAGGTAAATGAAGCGATTGGCCCTAGTTAAACCTGTTTTAGTCGTTGCCATGCTTGGCGTGGGCTCAGCTCAGGCGGCCCCGGATGCCGCCAGTGTGCTCGAAGCCTCCCCGATTGACGACATTGTTGAGCAATACCCGGCGATGCTAAGCCAGGGTATTCGGGAAGGGCTGAAACAACGCGGTCAGGTGCCGCCCATGGTGGCGGATACCGTTGGCTATGTCGTGAGCAGCAGTTTCAGCGCCGACAAAATTGAGCAGCAGATCATTACCGATCTGCAAGCACAGCTCACGGACGAACAGCTTCAGGCGGTAAGTGAGTGGTACCAGACACCCGTCGCCCGGAAAATTTCGAGCGCAGAGATTGCCGCCTCGGCGCCGGAAGCCTGGCCGCAGATTCAGGCCAGCGCGCCGGAATTGAATCGAAAGTACAAAGGCGCTCCCAAAGCCGAGATGTTCGATCGATTCGACCGGGCCGCCCGGGCAACCGAAAGCGCGGTGGATACCACCATTGCTGTTCAGTTGGGGTTGGCCACTGCCATGTCGGCGCTCAGCAGCGAATCAATGCATTATGAGCAGTTGGAGCGCCGTATCGAAAACCAGCGAGGAATGCTTCGGGGTGTGGTCGGCCAGCAGGTCTACGACAGCTATCTTTATACCTACGACAAGATCAGCGCCCAGGAGCTGGCATTGTATCTGGACTTCCTCGAAAGCCCCGCCGGTAAGCAGTTTTCTCAGGTTGTGACCAGCAGTATTCAGCAGGCGATCATGGAGCCGGTGGAAAGCATCGGACGGCAGATATCGAGGTTCATGGCACCGCCGGCAGGATCGGAGTAGGACGCACCCCGGCCGGCGTCGGAGATATTCCGAACACCGGCCGGGCCAATCATCGGATCAGCTGCGGCTGGTGACTTCCAGCAGGTGGTAGCCAAACTGGGTCTTGATGGGGCCGATCACAGTATTGAGCTCGCTGTTGAAAACGGCTTTGTCGAACTCCGGAACCATCTGGCCCGGCCCGAAAGAACCCAGGTCGCCGCCGTTACGGCCGGAAGGGCAGGACGAGTGCTGCTTGGCGACTTCTGCGAAATCCTGGCCACCTTCGATGGCTTTCTTCAGTTCCTCACACTTGGCTTCACTGTCTACCAGAATGTGGCGTGCGGTTGCTTGTGCCATGATCAATTTCCTGTCGTTGGGTGAATGGAACACAGACCGGAATGCTGCCCGCAGCGGCGCCCTGAGGCAAGTGGTTTTTGTCCGTGTTTCTGCGGCCTCACAGTCTCTGGTGCAAACCTGTACAATGCCGGCTTTCTTTTCGCCGGCGCTCGTCGGCCTCTACTTCGACAGGTTTGTTTCTTGATCTCCACCGCCAATCTCACCATGCAGTTCGGGGCGCGGCCCCTGTTTGAAAATGTGTCGACCAAATTCGGCAACGGCAACCGTTACGGCCTGATCGGGGCGAATGGTTGCGGTAAATCCACCCTGATGAAAATTCTGGGTGGTGATCTGGAGCCATCGGCGGGCCAGGTTATGCTGGAACCGAATACCCGGCTGGGTAAGCTCCGTCAGGATCAGTTTGCCTATGAACAGTGCTCAGTGATGGACACTGTGATTATGGGCCACGAAGAACTCTGGAATGTGAAAAAGGAGCGGGACCGCATTTATTCGCTGCCGGAGATGAGTGAGGAAGACGGTATGGCCGTGGCAGACCTGGAAGTACAGTTTGCCGAAATGGATGGCTACACCGCGGAATCCCGAGCCGGTGAGTTGCTGCTGGGCCTGGATATTCCTCTGGAGCAGCACAACGGCCCCATGAGTGCTCTGGCGCCGGGCTGGAAACTGCGTGTGCTGCTGGCACAGGCTCTGTTTTCTGACCCCGACGTACTGTTGCTGGATGAGCCCACCAACCACCTGGACATCAACACCATCCGCTGGCTGGAAAACATTCTGGTGGCCCGCAACAGCACCATGATCATCATCTCTCACGACCGTCACTTTCTGAACAGTGTATGTACCCACATGGCGGACCTGGATTATGGTGAGCTGCGCCTGTTCCCCGGCAACTACGACGAATACATGACCGCCGCCACCCAGGCCCGAGAGCGCATGCTGTCAGATAACGCCAAGAAGAAGGCCCAGATTGCCGAACTGCAGCAGTTTGTCAGCCGCTTCTCGGCCAATGCCTCCAAGGCCAAACAGGCCACCTCTCGCGCCCGTCAGATCGACAAGATCCAGCTGGAAGAGGTGAAGCCCTCAAGCCGCGTGAGTCCCTTTATCCGCTTCGAGCAGGGCAAGAAGCTGCATCGTCAGGCCGTGACTCTGAAAGGTCTGACCAAGGGCTTCGACGAAGGCCCCTTGTTCAAAAACCTGGATCTGCAGATTGAGGCGGGGGAACGCGTGGCTGTTATTGGACCGAACGGGATTGGTAAAACCACACTCCTGCAATGCCTGGCTGGCGCTTATGAGCCGGATGCCGGCGAGGTGAAGTGGACCGACAGTGCCGAGGTTGGATATTTCGCCCAGGACCACACCGCGGATTTTGCCCGCGACGAGACCCTCACCGACTGGATGGCGCAATGGACCACCGGCGGCGAACAATTAGTGCGCGGTACGCTGGGGCGGATGCTGTTTTCCGGTGATGATATTGGCAAGTCTGTAAAGGTAATCTCGGGGGGTGAGCAGGGCCGCATGCTGTTCGGCAAACTGATCCTGCAGAAACCGAATGTGATGCTGATGGACGAGCCCACCAACCACCTGGATATGGAGTCTATCGAGGCTTTGAACCTGGCGCTGGAGAACTATCCGGGAACGCTGATTTTCGTAAGCCATGATCGCGAGTTTGTCTCCTCGCTGGCGACGCGGATTATTGAGCTCACAGCTGATGGAGTGACTGACTTCAGTGGCTCCTATGACGATTATCTTCGGAGCCAGGGCTACCTATGAATGAACCACAGGTTGTAAGCGCCACCCGGCAATGGGTTGAAGATGTGGTGGTTGGTTACAATCTCTGCCCCTTCGCCAAGCGCGAGTTGGTCAAGAACCGCGTGCGTTTTGTCGTCAGCGAGGCGGAGAACGAGGATGAGCTGCTACAGGCGTTGCAGTCAGAGTTGCAGCGCCTGGAAGACGAGCCGGACGTCGAAACCACGTTGTTGATCCATCCTGGTGTGTTGCAGGATTTTCTCGCTTACAACGAATTTCTCGATGCCGCGGATGCCTTGCTGAGCTATCTGGAGCTGGAAGGTGTCTTTCAGGTTGCCAGTTTCCATCCGGACTATCAGTTCGCCGGCACCGATGCAGAGGCCGCGGAAAACTACACCAATCGATCACCGTACCCCATGCTGCACCTGTTGCGGGAAGCAAGCCTGGAAGCGGCTATTGATCACTATCCGGACGTAGATGGTATTCCCGACCGGAATATTGCGTTGATGAATGAGCTCGGTGTGCAGAAGATGCGTACTATTCTGAAACGGTGCACCGACGCCGAAACCTGACATTCCGAGCCACTGAGTTGTAACGGAAATGACTGAGCATCGAACCCGCCCATTCAGTTCCAGCCAACGACTGGAATAAGCCGATCGCCACCCTGAATCTTGGGCGGACCCGGGCCGAGGATCTGGTGGAACTGAAACTGAACGCGAGGATCGGGGAGACCCTGAAGGCCTCCCTTGATCAGTTGTGAGCGTTATTTACATCAGGTTGTAGATGAACACCACGCCCACCGCAATCGGGGTGATGAAGCGCACGGTGACAAACCACAGGTTGAATGTACCCGGTGACAGGGCCAGCTCCTTCTCCATGGCAGGTTTCGACATCACCCAGCCCGCCATCAACGCGACCAGTAGCCCGCCCAGCGGCAGCAGGATGTTGGCGGTGAAGAAGTCCAGCAGGTCGAAGATGGTTTTGCCTTCCAGCATCGGGATGAAGCCCAGTGGTGCGAAATCCGCCCACAGGTTCAGCGACAGAATAGAGGCAATACCCAGAGCCCAGCACACCACACCGGCAGCCAGCGTACTGACGGTGCGGTTCATGCCCTTTTGTTCTTCCAGCCATTCAACGATCGGTTCCAGCAGGGAAATGCCAGAGGTCCAGGCGGCGAAAATCAGAAGTACAAAGAACAGGGTGCCGAACAGTGAGCCCATGGGCATCTGACCGAAGGCCAGGGGCAGGGTCTGGAAAATCAGGCCAGGGCCAGCACCGGGCTCGAGGCCGTTGGCAAAGACAATCGGGAAAATGGCGAGGCCGGCCAGCAGGGCGACACCGGTATCAATCACCGAGACGGTAATGGAGGTTTTGGCGATGGAAATCTTCTTGGGCAGGTAGGAGCCATAAGCCATCATCACCGCCATACCCAGGCTCAGAGTAAAGAATGCGTGTCCCAGTGCCACCAGTACGCCAGAGGTGGTGAGCTTGGAGAAGTCCGGCTGGAACAGGAAGGCTGCCGCTTGGCCAAAGTGGCCGGTGGTCATGGCGTAGCCGACCACAATCAGTAGCAGTACAAACAGTGCCGGCATCAGAATGCTGACGGCCCGCTCCAGGCCGGAGCGCACACCTTTCGCCACCACCAGCATCACCAGGGCCATGAACACGGTGTGCCACAGCAACAGGGTGCCGGGATTGCTCAGTAGACCCGAGAAAATAGCACCCACGGCGTCTGCGGTCTGGCCGGAGAGCTGGCCGCTGGCGGTGGTGCCAACGTAGGAAATGGCCCAGCCACCAATTACCGAGTAAAACGACAGAATCAGGAAGCCTGCAAGAATGCCCACGGCGCCAACCAGTTTCCAAGCCGGGTTCAGTCCGTCCCGCTGGGCAATGGCCTTGATGCTGTTAACCGGGCTGTGGCCGCCACGACGGCCGATCATCACTTCGGCCATCATGATGGGAATACCGATGATGGCGATACACAGCAGGTACACCAACACAAAGGCGCCACCGCCGTTTTCGCCGGTTACGTAGGGGAATTTCCAGATGTTTCCGAGGCCCACAGCGGAACCGGTGGCCGCGAGAATGAACGCGAGCCGTGATGACCAGAGCCCGCGCTGGGCATTGGAGCCCTCAAGGCTGCCGGAATAGGCAGCGGAACCGGATGATGAGACAGACATGGTTTTCTCCCGAAGGTCTTGTTGTTGTTTCTGGGGTTAAAAATGGAGCCGCAGAGACTGCGGCTCCCAAGGGGAAGCACCGGTGTCAGGTTATCCGGTGCGAGACAGCCGCTGGGGCGCCAGCCCAGCACCCGCGGCATGCTTGGTGAACCGCTCTTCCGCCAGTTCATTGGCGATTGCACCGGTGGGAAGCCCGGTGCGGTCAGAACGGTTAAAAATCTCGGTCAGGGTGTCGCCGATGGTTTCCACGTGGGCGCGCACTTTGTCCGGGGAGGCCCCGGTGCGTTCGTAGAACACATCAATGATGCCGCCGGCGTTAATCGCGAAGTCCGGGGCGTAAAGAATGCCCCGCTGTTTCAGGGCTGCGTCGTGTTCCGGGCGATCCAGCAGGTTGTTGGCAGCGCCTGCAACAATGCCGGCACGGATAGCAGGAATACTGCGATCGTTCAGCACCGCGCCCATCGCGCAGGGTGCGATGACATCGACGGGCAGGGTCAGTATGTCTTCCGCTGAGGCGGCGTGTGCGCCGAGCTGGTCGACAGCCCGCTGCATGTTGTCGGCGTGAATATCGTTCACCCAGAGTTCAGCACCGGCGTCTTTCAGGTGTTGGGCCAGGCGGAACCCGACATTACCGATGCCCTGGATGGCCACTTTCAGGCCGGTGAGGTCATCGCTGCCGAGCCGGTGTTTTACTGCCGCTTTGAGGCCAACAAAGGTGCCGTAGGCGGTAACAGGAGAAGGGTCTCCGTTACTGGGGTTGCCATCGAATCCGGTGCGGTAGGCAACGCCGGCCACATGGCGGGTATGGCGCCCCATCACTTTCAGATCCGGCACGCTGGTGCCGGAGTCTTCGGCCGCAATGTAATGGCCTCCCAGGCTTTCCAGGTGCTTGCCCATAGCCTCCAGCAGGGCTTGTGTTTTGTGCTTGCGCGGATCGCCAATAATCACGGATTTGCCACCACCCAGGTCCAGATTGGCCAGGGCCGATTTGTAGGTCATTCCCCTGGACAGGCGAAGCACATCTCGCAGCGCTTCTTCATCACTGGCGTAAGGGAACATTCGGCAACCGCCTAAAGCGGGGCCGCGGGAGGTGTTGTGAATAGCGACAATGGCTTTGAGGCCGGTTTCGGCATCGCAGAAAAACGACAGGTGTTCGTGGTGATCGAACTCCGGATGGCTGAACAGCATGTTGAAATCCTCTCCCGCACAGCCGGATCCCGGCGGCAGGTTCTGTCTTGTTTTTGTCGGTCTGGCTTGTGGCCAGGGTGTCGATTTCAGGTGTCCTCCCGAAGGATTGGTCGGGTTGCCCTTTTGGGGCCGGACGAAATTCAAGCTAATGCAAGTTTACGTGAACGTCAACCTTGGCGGCCGGCGGAATTGTGAACTTGTTTGATTTAATCATCTAACTGCCTGAGCACTGGTAAGAAAAAAAACGCTTAATGGTGGTTTCTACCTATACGCGTTTTGCACTATACGGCTTAGCTTCTTCAGATGTCTGTCGCCTCCTATCCTTATCAGTTTGATTCGCGGAAAGTCCGATCCGAGTTCTTCCGCCTGCTTCCCATCTCATTCTTTGTGGTGGCGTTTGGTGCTGCCTTTGGCCTGGCCGCCATTCAGGAAGGGCTGACGCCGCTGCAGTCGATTCTGATGAGCACAACCGTGTTTGCCGGCGCTTCGCAGTTTGCGGCGGTGGATATCTGGGGGGCCGATGTTTCGGTTCTGCCTTTGATCGCCGTGGTTTTTGCCATCAATTCCAGGCACTTGCTGATGGGCGCCTCGCTTTACCCGATGCTGAGAGAAGTCTCGCCCGGACACCGCTACGCGCTTTTGTTGTTGCTCACAGATGCCAACTGGGCGGTCTCGGCCCAGGATTATCAGAATGGCAGGCGCAACCTCGAAGTGATTATCGGGGGTGGTCTGGTGCTGTGGCTGGCCTGGATTGTTGGTACAGCCCTGGGCGTCTACTTCGGCGGTTTGTTACAGAACCCCAAAGCCTTCGGGCTGGATATGGTGTTGGGTTGCTTCCTGCTGGCCATGGCACTGGGAGGCAATAAGTCCCCGCGGGTGCTGGTCGCCTGGTGCGTTGCCGGCGCAGCCTCCCTTGCCGCCTGGAAGTGGCTGCCGCCCAATATGCACGTGGTGGTTGGCGCAATCGCCGGTGGTTTGGTCGGTTTGGTCTGGTTGGAACCAAAATCCGCGGTGGCGGACAACCAGCGGGAGGTGACCGGTGACCATTGAAACCACAACCCTTGGCGTGATGGCGCTGATCACCATCATGACCTTGGTCACTCTGATTACCCGTTTCGGCGGTGTGTTTGTGATGTCGTTTGTACGCATCAATCCGCGCGTGGAGAGTTTCATCAATACCATGGCCAGCTCGGTGCTGATCGCCATCATCGTTCCCATGGCGGTGGCCGGCGATCCGGGCGCGCTGGCGGCACTGGTGGCCACGGCGGTTGCCATGCTGGTGCTACACAAGCCGCTTCCCGCTATCGCTATTGGCCTGCTGGCCGCCGCGACGGTTCGTTATTGGCTCTGAGTTTATTGGCGGTCGCGGTTAAAAACTGCTCAAGTTTCTGGCGGTAGTGCCGTTAAGTGACCCAGTGTCACTGAGGTACCGCACCATGATTTCATCCAGCCAGATTTCCCTGTTCCAGGACAGCAGCCGCCAGGTATCGGCGTTCGACAGCTCCCAGCTGAGAATCCGCCAGTCTGCCGCCCCGGTACCGGAAGGGCAGACCAATCGGGGCACCGAGTTGTCATTGTTCCGGCAGGCGGCGTATCGCTACAGCAGCCAGGAGCAGATGGCGTTTTCCAGCACCAGTGAGGTGACTGGAGACAACCGAGCGGCCACCTTCACCAGTTCGGAACTGGTCGAAAAGTCTTCAGAGCTGTTCCTGATGGGGCAGCAGGCGCTGACGGTTAGCCGCGCCGCCCTGGGGGGCGAAGCGGCTGCGGAATCGCCGAAGAACCTGTCGGTTTCTGCCGGTCGCTATATGTTCTACTCCGAAAGCGAAACCCGCAGCTTCGCGTCGACTGGCAGCATCACCCTCGATAATGGTGAAACCATCGACTTTACCCTGTCGCTCAGACAGTCACAGTCCCGCAGCTATGAATACTCCGAGCTGATCCAGATTCAGGAGCGTCCCCTGACTGATCCGCTGGTGATCAACTTTGGTGCTTCTACCGCGAGACTGACCGACACCCTGTTTGAATTCGACATGACGGGCAACGGCGAGACGGCGCAGTTCGCCTCTCTGGGCGCGGGCAGCGGATATCTGGTTTTTGACCGCAATGGTAACGGTAAAGTGGACGATGGCAGCGAATTGTTCGGTCCGGAAAGTGGCTCTGGCTTCAGCGAGTTAGCTGCATTTGATGACGATGGTAACCGCTGGATAGATGCTAACGATGAAATATTTCAGTCCCTGTCGGTGTGGGTACAGACGGCTGATGGCGGCCAGGATCTGCGCTCGCTGGCGGAGGTTGGGGTCCAGGCACTCTATGTCGACAGCGTGGACGACCGCTTCACCCTGACCAATCCTCAGGGCGTGCCCCTGGGGCAGATCAAGGCCTCTGGTATTTATCTGACCACTGACGGTGACGTTCGTACTCTGGAAGAGCTGGACCTGGCGGAGCAGAACACCGAGTCGGCCCCGGCGGTGGAAACCGCGCTTGGTGTTCGCAATGCTGAACCAGAGATGAGTGGCGCTGTCTCGGCGCGAATTGCGGCAATTCAAAACGCGCTGGAGAAACTGAACGAAATTCGTGAGAAGCAGCAGGCGTTTATTGAGGCTTCAAAAGAGCAGGGCGAAGAAAAGTCCCCGCTGGATGGTTACCTGAAGATCATTGATAAACTGCGGCTGGAGTTGCTCAACAGCCAGGATGAGAAGAAGCAGGCAGCCAGTCGGTATCTGGAATTCGCCAAGCTTTGACTTTGGGACAGTGCAGCTCAGGGGTGGGGGTGGTCTCCCAAAAATGTCGGAGGCCATGGATGGCCGGAGAGAAGCGCACATGGATGTGCTTGTAGCGGTTTTTGGGAGACCACCCCCACCCCTGAGCGTCTAGCGAGCTGGTTGCTCGTGCATGGGGTTTGTGTCAAGCAAGGCCAGCTCGCCGAGTCCCGGTAATTTGATCCCCAGCGCCATGGGATTGATACCCAGCGACAACCCCAGAATATTCACTTCCAGACCCTCTCGAACCCCGGCCAACACACCGAAATACCCACCCAGGGATAGTTGATAGCCCGCGCCACCCGGGCTTGGGGCGATCAGCCGGTCACCCAGGTAGTCCTTGCCGATGGCGTGGCTGGGCAGGGCTACGTCGAGCCCTGGCGTTTCCCGTATCACCCAGGCTACGAAGGTATTGCTGTTTGGCCCCGGCCAGGCTTCGTATTGGGTGGGGTAGGGATAGTTTTCCACTGCCTGATAGATCTGCGGAATCAAGGCCGCGGCTTTCTCTCCCCGAATATCTGCATACAGTTCCGGCCTGGCGCCGTACCAGTGTCTGTCCGGGTCGCCGGGGCGGGAATTGACCACGTAGGTGCGCCAGCCGGTGACCTCGTGCACCTGATAATAATCAGCGCCATGTTCTTTGGTCGCAATCCAGGTATGTACCGCAAAGTAGCCTCGCCAGCTCCAGGCGCGTGCGCCATAGACCTGAATAATGGCTTCCTCAACCTGTTCGGGTCGAGGCGCTATACCGGCGCTTTCCCGGCTGGCGGTACGCCAGCTCTCCGCAACCTCAAGGCTGCTGCTGGCGGCCAACAGAAGGGGGCCGCCCAGAAGCAACAGCAGGGCGCCGAGCAGGCCCGCGGCGTATTTGAGAAGTCGTTTCATTTACAGGTCCGGTTCGAGTATTTCCAGCATGCTACAGGCAAGATGATACGCCTTTTAACGGTCAATGGATGAAGCAGGTTAAAGAATGGTAGTTTGCCCAAGCTCACGCTGGCTTCTAGGCTCAAGGTGTAAATATTCTTGAGTCAGGAGGTTGTCATGTCTGATCACCATGTCTACAAAAAAGTGGAAATCGTAGGCTCATCCAAGACGAGCATTGAAGATGCCATTCAGAACGCGCTGGATGAGTGTGGGAGAAGTGTTCGCAATATGGAGTGGTTCGAGGTAACGGAAACCCGTGGCCACATCGTCGACGGAAAGGTCGGTCATTATCAGGTGGGCCTGAAAATTGGTTTCCGGATTGCGGATAGTTAAGCAAGTTTAACCGCTTCTTATGGCGCGGTGCCGGATGGTGGTCACCAGGTGATTCAAAAGTTCCCGCGCCTCGCCCTCATGCAGGCTGTGAAACTTGTCGTGCAGGACTCTCCGGTCGTGATCGGAAGCGCCGTGCCGGACTTCCTTCACCAGGTCCAGGTACTGGCAGGCAGCGAGGTGGGCCTTGATTTCCACGTCAATGAGCCGGGTGAGCAGTTCATCCACCGTTTCGTGACAGAAGGGGCGGTGCTGGTTCAGGTGATTTCTGGCCTCCAGTGCAGCGTTTCTGGCCTCCAGCCGTAGGTCGTTGGCGGATTCACCGTTTTCGACAGTTCGCAGAAACTGCCCCAGGCGTTCGTGCAGAAGCCAGATGGCCGGCCAGGTCTTCTGGTAGGCTTCCATTTCCGTTTGGTAACGGGCTTGGTCCAGTGAGGAATGGCTGGTCGACGGGCTGTGATCTGAGCGGTTGAACTGGTTGACCCGGATGTCATCCATTTCACGCCAGAGGGTGTCCGATCTTTCCCTCAATGCGCTGAGCTGGCTCTGGTTTTTGTTCCGTAACCGGGATGCCAGTATCAGGCTGAGAAGCGCCAGCACAAAGGCACCCAATGCCACCATCAGGGGTGGATCAAATGCGGTGAGTATGCTTCCTGGCAGACCGGTATCCATGGCCGTTCACCTGATTGAAGTCCTGTCCTGATCACTCAGTATACAGACTATTGCGGTGTTTGTTGTTTAAACGGCAGTAAGGTTTCCGCCTCGGCAAAATACCCTTGCACCTGGTCTGCTTCTTCGCGGGTGAAGTCGGCAATGGCGTCTCGGAATCCGGGGTGCTGTATACCGTGCCAGGAATGGGTGATCACCGGTTCAAACCCCCGAACCAGTTTATGTTCGCCTTGGGCGCCGGCATCAAAATGTGTCAGCCCAAGCGCCAGCGCCAGCTCGATTCCCTGATAGTAACAGGTCTCGAAATGCAGGTGATTGTACTCGTCCAGACAGCCCCAGTATCGGCCGTAAAGCGTGATTTGCCCCGACAGAAACAGGGCCCCGGCGATCATTTCGCCCTGTTTGATCGCCATGATTACGTGCATATGCTCGGGTAGCTGCTCTCTCAGTAACGTGAAAAACTGTTTGTTCAGGTATGGTCTCTGGCCCCGCTTCAGATAGGTGGCCTGGTAGAACACATAGAAGGCGGCAAGAACCTGGTCTGAAATATCCTTGCCATGGAAGCGGGCAAAGGTGATGCCCTGTTCCGCCACTTGCCGGCGTTCCTTGCGAATGGATTTGCGTTTGCGGGAATTCAATGCCGCCAGATAATCGTCGAAGCTGTGGTAGTTGTGGTTGTGCCAGTGGAATTGGCAGCCGATGCGATGCAGTTCATCGTCATGCGCCAGCAGTTGCTGGTCTTCGGCGTTGGGAAACAGCAGGTGCCAGGAGTGTGCCCCCAGGTGGTGTGTCAGGGTATCCAGCAAGTCGTGCAGGCGTTCGGGGGTCAGCTGTCGCCGGACCTCGGCGTCCAGCAGCAGCCGTGGTCCGGCAGACGGCGTGAACGGAATGGCGATCAACAGCTTTGGATAATAGGGCAGGCCGTATCGCTGGTAGGCCTCGGCCCAGGACCAGTCGAACACATATTCACCCATGGAGTGGGTTTTCAGGTAGGCGGGTGCCAGGCCTGTAATCCGGCCTTCGTGTTTGAATACCAGGTGGCTGGGTGCCCAGCCCGTTTCGGGGCAGGTACAGCCGCTTTCTTCCAGTGCCTGAAAGAATTCGTATCGAAGAAACGGGTTGGAGACCCCGGCCAGTCGTTGCCAGTCCGATTTAGGGATGTCGGCAATACTGGCTCGGGTCTCCAGAGTGAGTTCGCGTGGCGCGTTTTCTGACATGCTTGGTTTCAGGTCGTTGACGAATACCTTCTACCATACGCCAGAACCCGCCATTTGATCACTCCTTGTCTTGCTTCCCACTGTTGCTACAGCGTTGCTGCATTTTTTCCTGCCACTGATTCATGTGTTTTTCCTGTTTGATCTGTCTTTCCTGGTGGATCTCCGCCCAGATCTGGCGCTGCTCCTCATTCAGTTTCAGGCGATCGGCCATTTCTGCCCGGTACTTTTCCCTTTCGGCCTGGCGCTCTTCATGGTTAAAGGGGCCTTTGCCTTCACGGAAGTTCTCGCACAGTTCCTGTTTGTCCCACTTGCCGTTCTGGTGGTGTGTGCCGTGTCGTTCCGCGAGAACAGCCGGGCTGGCGGCCATCAGGCTTGCCATCAGTACACCGGCGGTTAACAGGGTGGTTTTTGCCTTCATGGGTCTTTCCTCGTCGTTGTTCACAATGGATGATGACCATGCTACGTCGGTGCAACGTCAGATGGTGTCAGGGCTACGTAAAGGTTCGGTAAAGGCCGGGAGCCCGCCCGCAGCGGTACAGAAGGGCCATGCTAGACTGTGGCCGTCACATCCCAGAGAGAAGACTATGCAGAACCGGGTACTGTTGATTGAAGATGACGACGAGTTACGGGAGCTGCTGGCCCGCTACCTTGCCAGCCAGGGCTTCAGTGTGTGTGAGGCCGCCAATGGTCGTGATGGACTGGCTCTCGCTCTGGGTCAGGATTGTGACATTGTGGTGCTCGATATCATGCTGCCTGATATCAATGGTCTGGATGTTCTGAGGCAACTTCGGGGCAAGACGCACCTACCCGTGATCCTGTTGACGGCCCGTGGCGATGAAACCGACCGAATCGTCGGCTTTGAAGTGGGCGCCGATGATTACATTCCCAAGCCCTGCAATCCCAGAGAGCTGGTGGCGCGGCTTCAGGCCCTGCTTCGTCGTATCGCCTGGGATCAGAAAACCGAGGTAGACGCCAGCCGGACTTATGGCGACTTGCGGGTGGAGCCCGGCCAGCGCCGCATCTACCAGAATGACGCGCCCGTGGAACTGACGGGCACCGAGTATGAAGTGCTTCAGGTGTTGCTGGCCCATGCCGGCAGTGTGGTCCGCAAGACCGATCTCATGCAGTGGGCGCTGGGGCGCCGCCTTGAGGCCTACGACCGCACTCTGGATATGCACATCAGCAATCTTCGCAAGAAACTGGGCAATGATGACCCACCCCGCATCGAGACGGTGCGAGGACTGGGATACAGCTACCGGATACCCACATGATGAAGCGTTTCATGTTTCCTCTGTTCTGGCGGATTTTTCTATCCATCTGGCTGGCCATGGCGGTAACCGTGGTGGCCAGCCACCTTGCCTCGCGTTATCTGTTGGACCGGGAACGGCAGGCGATTGAACGCCAGGTGGGTTTACAGGAACTGGCTCGCGAAGCTCTAGTCATTCGTGAACAGCGGGGTCGGGGGGATGCCTGGCGCTTTTTGCGTTCGGAAGGTGAACGCCTGGATTTGCACCTGATGCTGATCGAAAAGGAGCAGGGCCAGCATCGACTGCCCCGGGCGATTCGGGAACGCATACAGTCCGGTTGGTACCCCCACAAACCAGCCGTTCTGGATCTGCAGGAGGGCTATCAGCTAGTTGCCTGGCCCCGGATGGGCGGCGATGGTTGGCTGGACCCGAGAATGTTCTGGTTTGTGGAGATGGGGCTGGCGTTCCTGTTGATCTCCCTGGCCTGTTGGTGGATTGCGCGAATGGTCTCGCGGCCGTTGAGACACATGGAGGGAACCGCCCGGGCGATTGCCGGGGGGGATACTGGTCTGCGGGTTGCTGGTCGCATTGCCCGGCGCCGTGATGAAGTGGGCCAGTTGGCGACGGCATTCAACGGTATGACAGACCGGCTGTGCCAGCTGCTGGACCGTCAGAACCAGCTGTTGCGGGATATCTCCCATGATCTTCGTACCCCGCTGGCACGCCAGCGGGTGGCGATTGAACTGGCTTCGGACAGCGGCGCCGATGAGGCATTGATGACCAGTATTCTGCGCCAGAACGAGCGGCTGGAAACCATGACCGGCCAGATTCTGACCCTGTACCGGGTGTCCGAGAACGGCGGTGATATGGCGCGTGAGCCGGTCAAGCCGATGGTCCTGGTCAATCACGTGCTTCAGGATGCCGCCGATTATGCTGAGCACCAGCGCGTGGACTGCAAACTGGTGGCCTCGGAGGAGAGCAAAGCGGTGTCTGTGCTTGGCGACGGTGGTTTATTGCAGCGTGCGTTTGATAACGTGCTGCAAAACGCCCTGGATCACACGCCGCCGGGCAAATCGGTGAAGCTCTCTCTGTCCACGGGCAATGAGAGAATCCGTTTGATCGTCGCTGATGAGGGACCGGGTGCTCCTGAAGACCTGCTACAACACTTGTTTGAGCCTTTTTTCCGGGCTGACAAATCCCGTGGTGGCAAAGGTTGGGGGCTGGGGCTCGCTATTGCCCGTGATATCATTCAGGCCCACGACGGGCACATCAGTGCCCGCAACCGGGACGAGGGTGGCCTGGAAGTGATCCTTGAGCTACCGGTCTTTGTCGGAGGCTGAGGAATCGGCGTTCGGGCTTTGATCCGGTGCGTTGTCACTGCCCGGTTTCAGCTTGCTGGCGGCAGAAAAATCAATGCCTTCCTGCAGCTCGTCCTCATCAAACCGGATGCCGCAGGCGGCCTTACGTATCCGCGCAGGGGCCGCGGTCCCGGGTTGGGTCTGTTCGTTGTCTTCGGTCGTCATAGGATCGCCCATGAGTAAGGATTACCCGATTCCTGCAGGATACCTTGAGCGGGAAACGGAAGTGAAGAAAAGCCGTTTTATTGCCCGAGTGTATCCCGTCAGTGACCGGGACGACGTACGAACATACGTTGACCAGGCCCACCTTGACTACCCCGATGCCCGTCATGTCTGCTGGGGGTATCAGATCGGCCGGCCCGGCTCTGCGGCCGAGGCTGCCATGAATGATGATGGTGAGCCTTCCGGAACCGCCGGCAAACCCATTCTGGGCGTGATCCAGCACAAGGATATGGGAGACGTGCTGGTGATCGTTATCCGCTATTTTGGTGGTATCAAGCTTGGAGCCGGTGGCCTGGTTCGGGCCTATGCCGGCGCCGCTGAAAGTGTCTTGTCCGCCGTTGACCGCGTGGTGCAGCAGGCACGTGTGCAGGCAACGGTGCAGTTCGGGTTTGCCGATGAGCAACCGCTGCGGCACTGGTGCGACGGGCATGAAGGGCGTATCGACGCGATTTCCTATACTACGCGGGTGACAGCCAGCGTTTCCTTGCCTGTGGCTCAGCAACAGGACTTCAGCGCGTTTTGCGAGTCCCAGAAGATGGATTACCGTTTTGAAACCTGACTCACTGAGGCAGGCCGGTAGCCCTGGGCACGCGTATACTGGAGACATATGAGAGCAACGGAGTTAAGCCTATGCGTATTATGATGATCGCTGCTTTGGCGTTTGCCATCACCGGCTGTGCCAGCAATGTGGTGACCGACTACAATCCAGCCACCGTTTTTGGCAATTACAGCAGCTGGGCCTTTGCCAGCAACGCCCAGGACTCTGGTTTCACCTCGCTGGATGACGCCCGGGTTCGGGACGCGGTAGAGCGCGAGCTGAACCGGAAGGCGATGAAAAAAGTGACGGAACCTGAAGCTGATCTTCTGATCAGCTGGCAGATTGTGGCCGAGGAACGGCTCGAGCAGGTAGGCGTTGGCCTGGGGTTCGGGTTCGGCCATGGCAACTTCGGCTGGGGCCTCTCATCGCCGCCACCGGTGCGAGAGGTAACCGAGGGCAAACTGGTGGTGAGAATGGTTGATCGGACCACCGAGGAAGTGGTCTGGCAAGCCGCGAGTCGACGCTATCTCAATGAAAACCAGTCGCCGGAAACCCGCCGCGAGCTGATTGACGAGGTTGTCTCGGAAATGTTTTCCAAATACCCTCCGGGCCTGAACTGATTGCAGATAAGGCGTAATCATGGGTATGAACAAGCGCAAGGGTGGTCTGGTGTTCTCCACGGATCAGGGGCGGATGTGCCCTGAGTGCCGGAACCCGGTGGATGACTGCACCTGCCAGGCGGCGCAGAGGCCGGCTGGAGACGGTATTGTGCGCGTCAGCCGGGAGACAAAGGGGCGCAAAGGCAAGGGCGTGACCCTGGTGACCGGTATTCCGCTCGACGACAAAGAACTGAAAGCCTACGCCAAACAGCTAAAAGCCAAATGCGGTACAGGTGGTACAGTAAAAGACGGTGTGGTGGAGATACAGGGCGACCAGCGAGATATTCTGGTGCCGTTACTGGAGCAGAAAGGCTGGACCGTCAAGCGCGCGGGTGGCTAACGTTCCGAAGCCACCACAGTTGACCAATTCAGGGGAGGCAGGCATGCACATAGCGGTACTTGGGGCAGGGGTCGTTGGTATTACCACGGCGTGGTACCTGCAGAAACAGGGGCACCAGGTAACCGTGGTCGACCGCCAGAACCAGTCAGGGCTGGAAACCAGCTACGCCAATGGCGGGCAGGTGTCGGTGTCCCATGCCGAGCCGTGGGCCAATCCCTCGGCGCCCCTGAAAGTCGCTAAATGGCTGTTCCAACCGGATGCCCCGCTGTTGTTCCGGCCGCGGCTCGACCTCTATCAGTGGCGCTGGGCGCTGTCGTTCCTGGCCCAGTGTACCTCCGCCAAAGCCGCCCATAATATCCGCCAGATGGTCAATCTCGGCACCTACAGCCGTTCTTGCCTGCAGTCGCTGCGGGAAGAACTGACTCTGGATTATGACCAGTTGGCGAAGGGCATTCTGCATTTCTACACCAATCCTGCCGAGTTTGATGCGGCCCTGGAACCTTCCCGCATTATGCGTGACCTGGGCTGTGACCGTCAGGTTATCGATGCCGGCCGTGCGGTTGAGCTGGAGCCGGCGCTTGAGCCGATCCGTCATCGAATTGCCGGCGCCACTTACACCGCCGATGACGAAAGCGGGGATGCCCGTAAATTTACCCAGGCACTGGCTGAGAAATGTAAAGAAGCAGGGGTGGCCTTTGAATATGGCACCGAAGTCCTGGGTTTTGATCGGGCGGGTGACCGGATTCTGGGCGTGCTGGCACTGAAAGACGGCAAACACCACACCCTGAGGGCGGACAGCTATGTGTTGAGCCTGGGCAGTTTCAGTGCGGTACTTGCCCGCCAGCTCGGGATGTTCCTGAATATCTATCCGGCCAAGGGCTATTCCATTACCGTGCCGGTGAAAAACGAAGAAGCGGCCTTTAACGTCAGCCTGACCGACGACGAATACAAGCTGGTTTACTCGCGCCTGGGAGACCGAATGCGCGTGGCCGGCACGGCAGAGTTGAATGGTTACAGTCGCGACTTGAACTTTACCCGTTGCCGAGCCATTGTCCGCCGGGCTGCGGAAGTGATGCCCGAGGCCGGTTATTGGGACCAGGCCGAGTTCTGGACCGGCCTGCGGCCTGCCACACCCTCCAATGTGCCCTACATCGGTAAGAGCCATTTCAGCAATCTGTACCTGAATACCGGCCACGGTACCCTGGGCTGGACCCACTCCTGCGGCTCGGCGGCCGCTCTGGCGGATATTGTGGCTGGCAGGAGTCCCGAGGTGGACTTCACCTTCTCCGGTCTCTGAGCAGCCGAAGATTCAGGTAACCGCACAACCAGAAACGCCGGCGTCTGTTGCCAGGACGCCGGCGTTTCTGGTTTCTCGGGACCCTAGTCCTTCAACTGATCCCGAATCAGTTTCTTGTTGATCTTGCCGACGCTGGTCTTCGGGATGTCCTCCACAAACCGCATCTGCTCGGGAATCGCCCATTTGTTGATGTCGCCACTGTCGACAAACTGTTGCAGGTGCTGCTTGATATCCTGCTCAGAGATGGATTCTCCGGGCTTCAGGGTGATCAGGGCGTAGGGCCGTTCCCCCCATTTCTCATCGGGCACACCCACGACCGCAGCCCCGGCAACGGCCGGGTGCTGGCTGATCATGTTCTCAAGGTCGAGCGACGACAGCCATTCGCCCCCGGTCTTGATCACATCCTTGATGCGGTCTTTGATCGTGAGCGTGTTATCCGGCTCCATGGAGGCCACATCGCCGGTGTGCAACCAGCCGCCCTGCCACAGTTCCTCGCCTTTGTCCGGCTGTTTGAAGTAGCTCTGGGTCAGCCAGGGGGCCCGGGCGACCACTTCACCCTTGGCTTCGCCATCATGGGGTACCGGTTTGCCATCAGGATCGACAATTTCCAGTTCCACCATGGGCACGGCTTTACCGGTCTTCACCCGGATTGCGGTTTGCTGCTCCAGGGGCAGTTCAAGATCCGCCGGGGAGAGGTGCGTGGTGCTCAGCAGCGGGCAGGTTTCCGACATGCCGTAGCCGGTGAACATCTTGATGCCCAGTTTCGCCCCCGCATCGCACAGGCCTTTAGTCAGGGCGCTGCCACCGATGAGCACATGCCAGTTGCTCAGGTCCGCGGTCTTGATGGACTCGGTCGCCATCATCATCTGCATGATGGTGGGCACGCAGTGGGAGAAGCTGACTTTGTGCTCCTTGAGCAGATCCACCAGCAACTCGGGTTCATAGCGACCGGGATAGACCTGCTTTATTCCCATCATCGTGGCCGCGTAAGGCACGCCCCAGGCGTGAACGTGGAACATGGGCGTGACCGGCATATACACCGACGATGAACGCAACAGCGGCATTTCGTCGAAATGGGAGATGCTGCCGGCCATGGAAAGCGTATGCAGTACCAGCTGGCGGTGGCTGAAATACACGCCTTTCGGGTTACCGGTGGTGCCGGTGGTGTAGAAAGTGGTGGCGACGCTGTTCTCGTCGAAATCGGGGAAGTCGAAGTGGTCGCTGGCCCCCGCGAGCAGGGCTTCGTACTCGCCGTGGGTGTCGAAAGAGGCGTTGCCCGGCTTGTCGCTGTCGGTTACCTGAATCCAGGTTTTGACGGTTTTGATCTCGTCTTTCACGCCCTCGATGATGGGCAGGAAGTCATCGTGCACCAGTACCGCGTCGTCTTCGGCGTGGTTCATGGTGTAAACGATCTGCTCCGGCGACAGGCGCACGTTGACCGTGTGCAGTATGGCGCCAATCATCGGAATCGCAAAGAAACACTCCAGGTACCGCGGGGTATCCCAATCCATCACAGCCACGGTATCGCCGGGTTTGATACCGGCGTCTGTCAGGGCATTGGCAAGTCGATGGATGCGTTTGACAAGGTCCTTGTAGGTGTACTTGCTGCGATCGGCGTAAACGATTTCCTGGTCCGGGTTGTAGCGGGGGCCGGACATCAGCAACCGCTTGATCAGGAGCTGGTACTGGTGGGCATTGTCAGCCGGTTCGAGAATTCGGGTTTGTGCCATGTTGTTGTCCTCTTTCTCTGCTTATGTTTGTTGTCACGGTAAGAAAGACGGGCTGAGTGGGGCTTATCCGTAGGTACAGAGATAAGCAGTATCGGCATCCGTTTTTGCTTTGAAGCTTGCTTGCCCCGCTACCTCAAAGCTCTCGCCGGCGCCGAAGGTTTGCCAGTCTTGCTGGCCTGGCAGCAGCACGGTCAGTTCACCGCTGACGACCGTCATGGTTTCTTTTTCTGAGGTGCCGAATTCGTATTCTCCGGCACTGATAACACCGATTGTGGCAGGCAGTGTGCTGGACTGGAAAGCCACTGATTTTACCTTGCCATCGAAGTATTCATTGACTGTCAGCATGTCTGGTATTCCTTGAAATGGTTTGCAGCCTACTATACTGGAAATTCCTGTGCTGCCAATCACAAACTATTGGTTTGAG
This sequence comes from Marinobacter sp. EN3, assembly GCF_000475315.1. Classification (NCBI taxonomy): domain Bacteria; kingdom Pseudomonadati; phylum Pseudomonadota; class Gammaproteobacteria; order Pseudomonadales; family Marinobacteraceae; genus Marinobacter; species Marinobacter sp. EN3. Next base: position 137,813 of record NZ_AXCC01000023.1, on the reverse strand, counting down.
GTACCTTTTCCAGTTCGGGTTGGCTGCCCGTGCTTTAGCTCCTCGAGCCCGCTATTGAGTTTGTGGGTAACCGGGTCATATCGTTCCTGCAGCTCATCCTTGATGGTGCCGGCCCAGAGTTTGGTGCCGGTGAAATAACCGGCCCGGCCTATGACATGGGCGGCAATGGGAGCGGTCAAAAGAATGAAGATAACAATGGCAACGGCGCGAGCGGCCACGGTGCTATCCCCGAAATAGAACGCCACGCCACCCATGGTCATCATGGCCCCGAGGGCACCGGCTTTGGTCGTGGCGTGCATACGGGTGGGGAGATCGGGCAACCTGAGAACGCCGATGGCGGCCAGTACCATGAAAGCAGCGCCTGCCAGAAGCAGAACGGATACCAGTATTTCAATCATTCTTAACGCCTCCGCGCTCCACGAATCTGGCGAAGCCGATGGCTGCCAGAAAGGCTGTCAGGGCGATAACAATGGCAACATCCAGGAAACTGGCTACGCCGGTATCAATCGCGTGCACACCCACGTAGCCAACCACGATGGAGGCGATCAGCTCCAGTGCGACCACCCGGTCCGGCAGGGATGGCCCCCGGGTGAGCCGAATGAAGGCGAAGAGCAACGCCAGTGACAGCATGAGATAGACAATATTGATCACCACATTCAGCATGACTGGCCTCCTAGCGTGTCACCTTCAGGATTCGGCGTTCGAGTTCTCTAAGGTCGTTTCTGAGTTGCTCTTCCTCGTGAAGAAACATGGCATGGATAAACAGCACCTTTCGATCATCAGAAACGTCCAGGCTCAGGGTCCCGGGTGTGAGAGAGATAACACTGCTGACAAAGAGAATTTCCATATCGGTCTCAGCCCGGAGCGGAAACGCGATCACCCCCGGCTTCATGTGCCAGACAGGCGTTGCGATGTCATAGGCGACCCTCAGATTCGACTTCACCAGTTCTTTCAGGAAATACACCAGGAAAGCGGCGAGACGGGGAATCCGGCGGGAATACCCTTTCAACACCGGCACCTGTTTCTGCAGCACCATGAGGGCGACGTAGCCAAAGATAAAACCTGCCAGCAGGTTCATGGCCGTGATACTGCCCGTGAGGGTTACCCAGGCCAGAGCCAGCAGTAAATTCCAGAACAGGCCGATCATTCAGGTTGCCCTCCCAGAACCGCTTCTATGTAAAGCTGCGGGTTCATCAGCTGCTCGGCGGCGGATTCTGCAAGCACGTAAATGGGCTGACCATAGAGGCCAATAATCAGTGTGCACACCGCAAGCCCGACCACCGGGGTGTAGTAGGCCCAACTGCGTTTGTCTTTGATGTCACCATTGAGCCGTCTGGTGTCGGTAACGTGCTCGGGGACTTTCTTCCAGAACACCTCCGCCCAGATCTTGATCATGGAGTAGAGGGTCAGCAAGCCCACGAGCAAGGCGACCGCTGCGACAAGATATTCGCTGGATTCCAGTGTGGCACGGACAACAACGAACTTGGCGAAAAAGCCGGACAAGGGCGGAATACCTGCCAGCGACAGGGCCGGAATCAGGAATAGTAACGCCAGGTAAGGGCGCTGACGATACACGCCACCCAGGTCTTTCAGCTCATAGCTGCCCAGCAGGCGATAGGTGATGCCGCTCACCAGGAACAGATTCGTTTTAACGATGATGTGATGCATGATGTAAAACACACCGCCAATCAGCGCCAGGGGCGTAAACAAGGCTAGTCCCAGAAGCATGTAGCCGATCTGGCTGACGATGTGGAAGGACAGAATCCTGCGGAACTCGAACTGTGCGGCGGCGCCGAGTACACCGGTCAGCATGGTCAGTGCCGCCGCCCAGAGCAGGATGGTGTGGGTGTATTCAACATCCTGGGTGAATATCAGTGTGAATACCCGATAGAGCGCATACACCCCGACCTTCGTCAGCAATCCCGCAAACAGTGCGGATACTGCGACCTGAGGGGTGTGGTACGAGGCCGGGAGCCAGAAAAACAGTGGGAATGCCGCCGCCTTGATACCGAACGACACCATGAACATGAGCGACACCACCGTGATCATGCCTGGATCATCAACCCGGCTTACCTTCTGGGCGATATCCGCCATGTTGAGGGTGCCCACCATGCCGTACAGCAGGCCGACGGCTGACAGGAATAGGGCCGATGAAAACAGGTTCAGGGTAACGTATTTGATGGCGCCTTCCATCTGGGCACGCTCGCCACCGAGGGTGAGCAGGGCAAAGGAGGCCAGCAGCATGACCTCAAACCAGACGAAGAGGTTGAAAATATCGCCGGTCAGGAAGGCACCAGCGACCCCGGCAAGCAACAGGTGCATCAGCGGGTAGTAGCCGAACCTTTCGTGGCCCGGAGGCGTTGAAGCCAGGGAGTAGATGGCGATGGCGAGCCCGATAATGCCAGTCAGCACAATCATGATGGCGCTGAGGATGTCCGCCACCAGCACAATGCTGAACGGCGCCGGCCAGCTGCCCATTTCAACCACCAGAAAGCCTTTGTCGATGGTTGAGCGCATCAGCCAGATGCTGGCGGCCAGCAAAAGAGCGGTGGCTACCACGCCAACCAGGCGTTGCAGCTGAACCGAGCGCCACAGCGCCAGGGACAGGGCGCCGGCGGTCAGGGGGATCAGAATCGGGAGAACAACTTCCAGGTTCAAGTGTCGGTATCCTTCATCTTGTCCAGATCATCGGTGCCCACAACTTCGTATGCCCGGCGGATCAGAACCACCGCAAAGGCCAGAACGCTGAACGCGATCACGATAGCCGTAAGGATGAGGGCCTGGGGTAACGGATCTGCCACCGTTCCAGCCATCTGCTTCGCGCCGTCGGCTATCAGCGGAGGTGCGCCCCGGGTTAGACCCGACACCACAAAAATCAGCAGGTTTGCCGCATTGCTCAGAATGATCAGGCCAATAACGATTTTCACGATGGAGCGTCTGAGCATCATGTAGATACTGGCCGCGAACAAGACACCAACCACAAGGGCCATCAGGCTTTCCATAGCGATGCTCCCCGTTCAAAAAACTGTGTTCGCCTCATCCCTCAACCTCCATCAGACCGATCACGAATGTCATCAGTGTGCCAAGGACCGCCAGATACACGCCAATGTCGAAGACGAGTACGGTCGATAACTTCAGGTAGCTGTCACCCGGCAGCGGAAGCTCCCACCAGTGGGCGGTGAGCATGGCCTGACCAGACAACAGGGCCGGAATTGTGGATGCCAGCCCGAACAGCAGGCCGGCTGCCAGGAGATCCTTCGGGTGCACCCGAAGGAGTTTGCGGGTGGCTTCCGCGCCGAAGGCGAAGGCGTAGAGAACAAACGCGCTTGCAGCGACCAGGCCCCCGATGAAACCGCCGCCGGGTTCGTCGTGCCCGCGCAAAAGCAGGAACACCGAAAACATCAGCTGCAGCGGCATGATCGCCAATGCCGCGGTGTGGAGAATCACGGTGTTGGATTTCATGGCTTGTACTGGTCCTCCGCCCTGAGCTTGATCATGGAGTAAACGCCAATTGCGGCAAGACCCAGTACAAATATTTCCCCCAGAGTATCCAGTTGCCGGAAGTCCACCAGAATTACGTTGACGATATTTTTGCCAAACGCCAGACCATAGCTGTTTTCAACGTAGTAGCTGGAAATGCTGTCAAAGTACTGGATATCCAGAACAGCAAGAATGATGAGCGTCATCACCACGCCCGCAAACACTGCGACAGACAGGTCCCGGTAACGTTCCCAGGACGAGGACAGCTTGGCAAACGGTGGCAGCCGGAACAGCACCAGCACAAGCAGAATGACGGTGAGGGTCTCCACCAGTAGTTGGGTAATGCCCAGATCCGGTGCACTGAAGTGAATGAAGGTCAGGGCCACACCAAAGCCCAGTACCCCCAGCGAAGCAACCGAGCCAAGCCGGGACCGGGTGACACAGGCAAAGACGGTCGCAGCGACAATCAGCAGCGCGATTCCCCACTCGTAGAAATAACTGTCACTGAAGTCAAAATCCAGCTGGAGACCATGCCGGGTCAGCAGGGTATAGCCTGCCAGAGAGAAGGTGACAAGAACCAGTGCCAGAAGATAGATTCCGAGAACGCCGTTCTGCAGGAGCCGGGTCTGCCAGCCCGCAACCTGACTGATACCTTCCATGAAGCGGAAATAACCCGCCTCGGGGCCGATTCGGCTGGCGGCGGTATTAAGCGCATACAGGGTTGGCTGCAGTCGGCGCCAGCCTACCACCAGGAACGAGCCTGCCAGGAGACTGAGACCGGAAAGCATCAGGGGAAGGTTGATGCCATGCCAGAGGGCGAGGGCGGTTTCTACCGGGTAGCCGGAGACTGCTGAAATAGCGGCGTCCAGAACCAGATTTGCGGGCAGAGATGGCATGATTCCGAAAACCAGGGCGAGCAGTGTCAGCACGCCGGGGCCGATCAGCATTGCAAACGGAGCCTCGTGGGGCAGTTTGGGCGTTTTAACAACCGGCCCGAAAAAGGGCTTGATAAACACCAGACCGGCGACGGCCACCACCAGCATGGCCGAGAGAACGGCGGCCACCAGAAGCCCGGTTTGCCATATTGGCGCATTCAACAGCGACTCCAGTAACAGTTCCTTGGCCACGAACCCGAACAGTGGTGGAAGCCCTGCCAGTGATAGGGCGGCAAGCCCGGTAATGACGGCCGTTTTGGGCATGCTGTGCCTCAGGCCACCCATCCGGGTAATATCTTTGGTGCCGGTTTCGTGGTCCAGGGCGCCGGCGAGCATAAACAAGGCGCCCTTGTACAGGGAGTGGGCCACCAGGAAGCAGATAAAAGCTGTGATGGCCAGTTCAGTACCCACACCCACCAGCATGGTCAGGGTGCCCAGCGCCATCACCGTGGAATAAGCCAGAACCCTCTTGATGCCGGTGCTGCTGTAGGCAAGATAGGCGCCGGTGAGCATGGTTAATGCACCAAACACCAACAGGGAGCCGCTCCACAACATGTCTCCGCTCATTGACGGATTCAGGCGGGCCAGCAGATACACGCCCGCCTTCACCATGGTCGCAGAATGCAGGTAGGCCGAAACCGGGGTGGGTGCCGCCATGGCGTTTGGCAGCCAGAAATGGAAAGGCGTCTGCGCGGATTTGGTAAAGGCGCCAATCAGTATGCAGACCGCGGCCGCGGTGTAATGCGGATGCTCATGAATGGACAGTTCTGACGCCAGAAGGCCCGAGAAGGAGGAATCCCCGGTGATAAAAATCAGCAGGATCAGGCCCGCCATCAACACGAGCCCGCCACCGGCGGTTACGAACAGGCCCTGGAGCGCACACTTTCGTGCCTCGGCATCTTCATGGTTGAAGCCGATCAGCATGTAGGAAGTGATGCTGGTCAGTTCCCAGAACACAAAAAAGGTAATGAGATTGTCCGAAAGCACCAGTCCAAGCATGGATGCCATGAAAGACAGCATGATGACGTAGAACCGGGCGAGGTCTTTGTGGCCTTTCAGGTAAGAACCGGCGTAGATCAGAATGAAGGTGCCGATGCCGCTGATCAAAAGGGCAAACACCAGGGACAGGCCATCGACCATGAAGTCCAGGGTTATCCCGAGCCCCGGCATCCAGGGCGTTTCAATCAGGAGCCTTTCACCACCACGGATCGAGGGAATCAGGCTGGCGAAGTAAGCTGTGAGGGAAGCGGGGAGCAGAGCCAATACCCAGCCAATGTAACTGCCTGCCAAACGATAAAGCGCCGGTACCGCGACCGCCAGCAAAAAACCGGATAGCACAGCCAGTAACATCATGGGAGATGGCTCCTTTAAGGCCTGACTTTAAGTGTTTTTACAGATTCTGGTTGCCGGTAGCCCTTTGATAAATACGATCCTTTTTTACAAAAGGCTCACCGAGCCCATGGTTGCAAGGGACTCACTGATCCCAGCTTTGACCGCGAGTGTTCTTGGAGGTTCTGACTTCCAGGTGCATCGCGGCTTTTGCCAGGAAGTTGGCGCTGATGGGCGCCGTCATGAACAGGAACGCCGTGATCAGGATTTCCTCTATCCCGATGCCTCGTCCAAGCGTGCTGAAGTAAATCACGGAGCTGATCACGATGGCGCCAACGCCAACCGTGGTGGCTTTGGTTGGGCCGTGTAGTCGGGTGTAGAAATCCGGCAGTCGAGCCAGACCAATGGCACCGATCAGGGTAAAAACGCCACCGATAATCAGCATGGCGGAAATGGCGTATTCTGCGAAGGTGCTCATAGGGTGTCCTCCGGGTTATTCAATGACGCTGCCGCGCTTGAGGTATTTGGCCATGGCGACGGTTCCAACAAATCCCATAACCGCAATCAGCAGCGCAGACTCAAGGTACATGCGTGTTTTCAGCGTGATGCCCAACAGAATGATCAATGCGATGGCGTTAATGTAGAGGGTGTCCAGCGCCAGTATCCGGTCCGGCGCATCCGGGCCCTTGATCAGGCGGTACACGTTCAGCAAGGCGGCCAGCGTGACCATGGCAATGGTGATGTAGAGCGCGGTTAGCATCATTGGAACATCTCCAGCAAAGGCTTTTCGTACCGGTTCCGGATAGTGTCGATGACTTCCTGCTCGTCCTCGGCGTCCAGGGCATGAATCAGCAGCAGTGTGTTGTCATCGCTCACATCCGCGCTAACGGTGCCCGGCGTCAGGGAAATGGTGCTGGCTAGAATGCTGATAGCCAGCGGATCCGTTAGTTCCAGGGTGTAGCAGATGAACATCGGCCGTGGTGCGCGAGGGCTCAGTATCAGCCTTGCCACATCAACGCTGGCGACCACAATGTCCCACAGAACCCGCAACAGGTAGGCAGGTGTCTTCCAGGCCTTGAGCAAGGTGGGTGGATCTGGCCAGAAACCTTGGGTCATCAGGGGGATTATCCAGGCCAGGATCAGTCCAAGAACAATACTGCCGCCACTGATGCCGTCACTCAGAAATTGCCACATGACGAACAGGGTCAGGCTCAGCCAGGGGTGGGGAAACCTCAGTCGATCAAGCATCAGTCATCCTCCCCGACCATAGGCATCTGCAGGATTTCGATATAGGCATTGTTATTGTGTAGCTGTTCGGCCGTTGCATCGGTATAGCGTGTTATTGGACCGGCAAACACGACCAGGACGATCGCCAGTGCGGTGAGCGCGCCTGCTGCTACAGAAATCCGACCATTCAATGGGTCTGGCTTTTCCAGGTGACCGTCGACGGTTCGCCAGAAAACAATACTGCCGGCCCGACTGTAGGCAATGATTGTGAGGAAGCTGCCAACCAGCAGCACTGACCAGAGCCAGGCCATTTCGAAACCGGGCTCAACGGACTGTAGAATCAGCAGCTTGCCAATGAAGCCGCTGAGCGGAGGCAACCCGGCGGCGGCAACGGCACCGATCAGAAACAGCACGCTCAGGAAGGTGCGGTTATGCATCCTGGGCGCGGTGATGATGCGATCGTTCGCGCTGCCGCGCTGGTTGGCTATCAGTTCCGATACAAGGAACAGGCCGCCGACGGTCCAGGTCGTGCTGAGCATATAGAACAGGGCGGCAGACAGGCCGGCTTCGGAGCCCAGAGAGATGGGAGCCAGCAGGGTGCCCACGGATATGATCACCTGCCAGGCCACAAGCGTCTTCAGGCTACCAGAGCCCAGAGCGCCTATGACGCCCATGGCAAGGGTGGCCAGAGCGATCGGGAACAGCCAATCCATGCCGAGATTGGCAAGCTCACCGGCTTCGTCGCCAAACACCAGCGGGTATACCCGCAGGATGGCGTAGATGCCCACCTTGGTCATGACCGCAAACAGAGCCGCAACGGGCGCCGTGGCTTTGGAGTAGGCACGGGGCAGCCAGAAACACAGCGGCAGAATGGCGGCCTTCAGGCCAAAGACTACCAGCAGCATCATGCCGCCGGCCTTGACGATATTCAGGCTTTCACCGGTTACCTGGGGAACCTTGACCGCAAGGTCTGCCATATTCAGGGTGCCGGTGACGCTGTAGATCATGCCCACACTGATCAGGAATATCGCCGAGCCGATCAGGTTGAGAACCACGTAGTGGAGGCCAGGTACAGTCCTTATGGTGCCTCCACCATGCATCAGCAAGCCGTAGGAGGCGATCAGAAGCACCTCGAAGGCAACGAAAAGGTTGAACAGGTCACCGGTCAGGAAGGCGATGTTGAGGCCCATCAACTGGAACAGGAACAGGGCGTGGAACTGTCGGTTACCCTCATCGGCGCCGCCGATGGCATACAGGTGACAGAACAGGGCCAGAACAGAGGTCATGACCAGCATCAGCGCGGCCAGCCGGTCCAGAACCAGGACAATCCCGAACGGCGGCTGCCAGTTGCCAAAAGCATAAATGCGGTAACTGCCGTCGTTTGCCAGCACCAGAAGGACTATGGCCGAGACCAGGATCAGCACGGTGGTTGCCAGTGCCAGGGTTCGGCGCAGCGTGATGGGGGCATAGCCCATCAGTGCCTGCAGAATGCCGCCAAGCAGAGGAATCAGAATCGGAGCGGTAAGCCAATGGTTCATTTACCGGTTACCTCCTCGTCTTCCTGCTCCGGTGCTGGCGATTTATAGGGTTGTTTGCCATCAACATGGTCATCTTCGTTATCCGCAAGGTTTCGTAGCGACATCACCACCACAAAGGCTGTCATGGCGAAGCCAATCACGATGGCCGTTAAAACCAGCGCCTGCGGCAGTGGGTCGGCATAGCTTTCCGCAGTGCCGATAATCGGTTGCTTGCCGGTAGCCAGCCGGCCAGTGGAGAACAGGAAAAGGTTTACCCCGTAAGACAGGAGTGTCAGGCCAACCACCACGGGGAACGTGCGCGCCCGCAGCAGCAGATAAACGCCGGAGGCGGTCAGGGCACCAATCACCAATGCATAGACAAGTTCCATTACGCGCCCTCCCTCTTACTCTTGATGGCCGAATGCGGCGATATGCGGCCAATGGTCACCAGCGCCAACAGGGTGGCCCCGATTACCGTGAGATAAACACCCAGGTCGAAGACCAGTGCTGACGCTACCTCGAACTTGCCGACTACCGGCCAGGTGATATAGCCGAATGTTGAGGTCAGGAACGGATAGCCGAAGGCCAGGCTGGCCGCGCCGGCAATGGTTGCGAACAACAGGCCCAGGCCAATGACGTTGTGATATTTGAACGGAATCCGGTCCTGGGTCCAGTTCAGGCCACTGGCAATGTACTGGAGGATCAGGGCTATCGAGGTGATCAGACCCGCGATAAATCCGCCGCCGGGCAGGTTGTGGCCACGCAGGAAGATGAATGCCGACACCATCAGGGACAGCGGCAACAGTGGCCGGGCGATCAAACGCAGCATTAACGGGTAGGCATCCCGGGACCAGGCATGGCCTTCGCCATCACTGGGTGGTGGCGTCAGCGGCGTATTTTTCAGCAGCGCGTAAATGCCCAGGGCAGCAATCGCCAGAACCGTGATTTCGCCCAGGGTATCAAAGCCCCGGAAGTCCACCAGGATGACGTTGACCACGTTGGTGCCGCCACCGCCCGGTTTGCTGTTCTCAAGGAAGAAATCGGAAATCGAACTGAACGGTTGCGTCAACATGGCCAGGGTAACCAGAGTCATACCAATACCGGCAATACCCGCGATGGCGATATCCCGGAAGCGACGTTTCAGTGGGGTTTCCACGGGTGTCCAGCCAGGCATGTAGTAGAGCGCCAGCATGAGCAGAACAATGGTCACCACTTCCACCGACAACTGGGTCATGGCCAGGTCGGGCGCCGAGAAGCGGGCAAACGCCAGTGCAACGATCAGGCCCACCACGCTCAGCACAACCAGCGCGTAAAATCGCTGCCGGTGCACGGCAGCCGTCAACAGGGCACAAATGATCAGTACGCCTGCGGCAATGGCCGTGGGCCAGTCCACAGGGCTCAAGCCGGTCTCACCAATGAAGATACCCAGATCCAGCAGTGGCATGGCAGCGACTGCCAGCACGCTGACCACAAGCAGCATGCCGTATCTTTGCAGAGAGCCGTTCTCGATTCTTGCCGTAAAGCCGTTCGCCAGGTCGACGATCCGCAGTACGATCGCTTCGAATACGGCCTTCTCGTCAATTTCCTTGAAGCGCGCGTGGAAATCAAAGAATTTCTGGCGCTGGCTATACATGATCAAACCGCCAAAGAAAGCCGCAAAACTCATGATCAGTGGTAGATTAAACCCGTGGATAACCGCCAGTTGATAATCCGGTACCTCGCCGCCAAGCGTGGCGTGGGCGGCAGCGTAGAGCAGAGGCCCGACCGATACCGCCGGGAACATTCCTACCATGATGCAGGCGAAGACCAGGATCTCCACCGGGATTTTCATGTACCGGGGCGGTTCGTGGGGCGGGTAGATGGGCAGATTGACGGGCTTGCCGTTAAAGAACACGTCGTGAATAAAACGTGCGGAATAGGCGACCGCAAAAATACCGGCCAGCGTGGCGACGATCGGCGGCAGCCAGGCCCAGATGCCGGGCAGATTCAGTTGCAGGGACTCGGCAAAGAACATTTCCTTGCTCAGGAAGCCGTTCAGCAGCGGAACCCCGGCCATGGATGACGCGGCCACCATGGCCAGAGTGGCCGTATGGGGCATGTATCGCCACAGGCCGTTAATCCGGCGCATGTCCCGGGTACCGGTTTCGTGGTCGATAATACCGGCGGCCATGAACAGTGAGGCCTTGAAGGTGGCATGGTTGATGACGTGGAATACCGCTGCCACCGCCGCCAGCTCGGTACCCATACCGAACAACAGCGTGATCAGGCCCAGGTGGCTGACGGTGGAGTGCGCCAGCAGCCCTTTCAGGTCGTGCTTGAACATGGCCACGTAGGCGCCAATCAGCAAAGTTGCCATGCCGGTAAAACTGACCATGTAGAACCATTGTTCCGTACCAGCCAATGCCGGGTACAAACGCGCCATCAGGAAAATGCCGGCCTTGACCATGGTGGCAGAGTGCAGGTAGGCCGAAACCGGCGTGGGCGCCTGCATGGCATGGGGCAGCCAGAAATGGAACGGGAACTGGGCAGACTTTGTAAACGCGCCCAGCAGTACCAGCGTCAGGGCGACGGGGTACATGGCGTGGGCTTTGATAACATCGCCGGCGGCCAGCACATCGTCCAGTTCAAAACTGCCGACAATGTTGCCGATGATCAGAATGCCCGCGAGCAACGCCAGCCCACCGCCACCGGTCACCGCCAGCGCCATGCGGGCGCCGCGACGGGCGTCCTGTTTGTGGTTCCAGAAACTGATGAGCAGGAACGAGGTGAGACTGGTCAGTTCCCAGAAAATCATCATCAGCAAGAGATTGCTGGAGAGTACGATGCCCAGCATGGAGCCTTTGAAACAGAGCAGCAGCGCGTAAAACTTCCCGATATTCTCGGCCGGCTTCAGGTAATAGCGGGCATAGAGAATGATCAACACGCCAATAATCAGAATCAGCAGTGCGAACAGCAGAGACAGTCCATCGAGGCGGAAGCTGAAGGAAATGCCGATCGCCGGTAACCACTCCCAGGATTGCAGGACGGTGCCACCGTTGGCCAGTGTTTCCCAGTGCGGGAACAGGGCAGCCAGGGCAATAAGCGCCGGAACAGAAGAGGCAATCGCAATCGCTGTCCGCCCCCCAAGGGCAAACAGCGGGGCAGCTATAGCCCCCAGAAATGGCAGAAATACAACCAGCGGTAGCGACATCGCAACCTCGTTATCGGTGTTCTTTTACATGAGTACCAAAGGCGTGTTTGCCTGAGTCTAGTCTCCGACCAGCCACCGTGCACGATGAGCATCGGGATCGGGTCGGCATGGGTCAGGGTGGATTCAGCAGGAAACAGGCGGGTCCGGGAAATACGGAAGGCGTCCCCGATGCCGCGCGATGTCAGCGGTAACGGGTGGGCGGGTGATTCTAATGCAGCCGAAGGACCTTGCGGTCATGGTTGCTCCGTCAGTCAAACTTGAAATGCGATGATACGTGGCCCGTCGGTCAGGTCAAGTCAACTTGCCATTGATCAAGTGTATACTCCCGATAAATATTCGATGAGAGTGCGCCATGACCAACGCCTATCCCAACCTGCTGAAACCGCTTGATCTGGGGTTCACTGAGCTCAAGAACCGGGTGCTGATGGGGTCGATGCATACCGGCCTCGAAGACCGTTTCTGGAATATCCACAAGTTCGCCCGGTATTTTGCCGAACGGGCGGAAGGTGGCGTCGGGCTCATGGTAACCGGTGGCTTTTCTCCCAACCTGGTGGGGCAGCTGGCCCCGCTGGCGTCTACGATGAATAACCGTGCGACTGCTTTGCTGCATCGTCATGTGACCGGGGCCGTGCATGAAGCGGGCGGAAAAATCTGCCTGCAATTGCTGCACGCCGGTCGTTATGGTTATCAGCCGCTGATTGTGTCGGCCTCGGCCACCAAGGCACCGATCAGTCCGTTCAAGGCCAGAGCCCTCTCGACAAAAGGTGTGGAACGGCAGGTCAATGACTTCGTGAATGCCGCCAAGCTGGCTAAATTCGCCGGCTACGACGGCGTTGAGGTGATGGGCTCCGAAGGTTATTTTATCAACCAGTTTCTGTGTGAGCGCACCAACAAGCGAACCGACAAGTGGGGTGGGCCCTACGAAAACCGAATGCGCTTGCCGGTGGAGATCGTTCGCCGCATGCGTGAGGCGGTCGGGCCGGAATTCATCATTATTTACCGCCTGTCCATGCTGGATCTGGTGGAAGGTGGCCAGACCTGGGAGCAGATCGTCACTCTGGGCAAGGCTATCGAAAAAGCCGGTGCGACCATTATCAACACGGGTATTGGCTGGCATGAGGCCCGCGTCCCCACCATCGTGACCTCGGTACCCCGCGGCGGCTTTGCGGATGTGACAGCCAAGTTCTATGGCGAGGTGGACATTCCGGTGTGTACCACCAACCGCATCAATACCCCTGAAAAAGGCGAGGAAATCCTTGCTGCCGGTAAGGCAGACATGGTGTCCATGGCACGCCCGCTGCTGGCCGACAGCGAGTTTGTCCGCAAGGCGGAACAGGGGCGCGGCGACGAGATCAATACCTGTATCGCCTGCAATCAGGCGTGTCTGGACCATGTGTTCCAGGCCAAGCGCGCCTCCTGTCTGGTAAACCCCCGGGCCTGCCACGAGACCGAACTGGTGCTCACGGTAGCGCCTGTTGTCAGGCACGTAGCCGTGGTCGGCGCCGGTCCCGCTGGCCTGGCAGCAGCCACCACGGCGGCAAAACGGGGGCACAAGGTGACCCTGTTTGAAGCTGACGACAAAATTGGCGGCCAGTTCAATTACGCCAAACGCATCCCGGGCAAGGAAGAGTTCTACGAAACCCTGCGCTATTTTCAGCGTCAGATTGATGTGCTGGAAATCGACTTGCGGCTCGGAACCCGTGTGGGGGCCGACGAGCTGATCAAACAGGGCTTTGACGACGTGATTATCGCCACCGGCGTCAAACCACGAACACCGAAGATTGAAGGCATCGACCACCCGAAAGTGCTTGGGTACCTGGATGTACTACGCCACAACAAACCGGTGGGCAAGTCGGTGGCTGTGATCGGGGCGGGTGGTATCGGTTTTGATGTCAGTGAATTCCTGACTCACGACTTTGGCAAACACCCGGAAGGCGAACAGGTGAGTGTGGCTGAATGGCAGGCGGAATGGGGGGTGAATCCCACGTTTGAGGGCCCCGGTGGCCTGGCTGAACGGGCGCAGACCCCATCGCCCCGCAAGATCTATCTGATGCAGCGTAAAACCGGCAAAGTCGGCGGCGGCCTGGGCAAAACCTCAGGCTGGGTGCACCGAAGCAGCCTCAAGCATCGGGACGTCGAAATGCTCCGGGGTTGCCGTTACGATCGAATCGACGATCAAGGCCTGCATATTACCCTGACCGACAAGGACGGAAAGACCGGCGAGACCAGAGTTCTGGCCGTGGACAACGTGATCATCTGCGCGGGACAGGAAAGCTATCGGGAACTGTTCGACCAGCTTGCGGATAAAGGCGTGAAAGCGCACCTCATTGGCGGTGCTGATGTGGCGGAAGAGCTGGATGCCAAAAGGGCCATCCGTCAGGGAACCGAAATCGCGGCAGCCATTTAAAAAGTGACCTGCTACGTCATCAGTTGACCGGAAGTGGCGTTCGATAGCTGTTGTCTGGATAAATGGCTATCGAACGGTTTTCAGGGCATTGGAAATCGCCTCTGCTTCGGCTTCCAATACCTGGCAACGCAGGCTGTTACCCTGCTGACTGGCCTGCGCGAGCTGCTTGCGCTTCATATTGTATAGCCGGTTAAGTACATCGGCCCGGCTCTGCTTCAACGGTGCGTTCATGGAAACGACCTCCCCCGAAGGCTTAATACTGTCAAGATTATTTACGTACAGCGGCAAAAAATCGCCTACAAGACAGTTTGATGCATAACCCGCGCCACAGAAACACTACCAAAGACTGAATTGTGACCTGTAACACCATACTATCGGCCGAATTTCGCCCGATAGGCGCCCGGTGAAAGCTTCGTATGCCGACGAAACAGCCGGCTGAACGAACTCACATCCTCGTATCCGACCGCCCGGGTGACCGACTCAAGCCCCCCCGTTGAGGATTCGAGTAGCCGGCGAGCCTCCTCCACACGGAGTAGTTGCAGATAGCTGGACGGTGAATCCCCTGTCGCCTGCCGGAACCGACGTAACAGCGACCTTTCGGACAACCCGGCGAAGCTGGAAAGCTCTGGCAATGAAACCGGCTCTTTGAAATGCGCCTCCAGCCAATCCTGAACCTGGTGAATCACCTTGTCTGAATGGTATCGCTTGGCCTGCAGCACGCTATAGGGAGCCTGGCTCGTGCGCCCGGCGTCAATCACAAACGCCTTCGCCAACTCACGGGCCACTTGCGCACCTGCCAGCCGCTCAACCAGATACACCCCCAGATCCCACCAGGCCATACCACCCCCGGCGCAGGCCACAGGGCCATCAACCGTGACCAGCTTGTCGGCATGGAGATTTACAGCCGGAAACTGCCGTCTGAACTGTTCACCAAACCCCCAGTGTGTGGTGGCCTCCCGACCGTCCAGTAACCCCGCCGCCGCCAATAAAAACGCGCCGGTACAGTTACTGGCCACCCGAACATCGCCGGGCGTCGCAGTCTGAAACTTTGAAAGCCACTGAATCAGGAGGGGCTTGGTTTGCAGAACTTCATCAATGGGTGCACCAATGGTCGGAATAATCAGCAAGTCATCGGCACCCAGTTCGTCAATATCCTGCCAGGAACCATCCGCCAACAGGGTCACGCCATTGATGCATCGGCAGGGCTCGCCATCCTCGGTCAGCAGCCGGGTTCTGAACCATGCCGTCGGCTGCTCGCCATGAATTCGGGCCCAGGTCACTCCGGCCAGGCGAAACAGGTCAATCATACCGGTGATGGCGCTGGCCAGAGCTCCGTTAAAGCCGATGATGGTGACGGTTTTCACTGGGAAAATTCCTGTTTTCTGGCTTGTGGCGTTGCATGAACTGGCATGACGGCATTCTCTAAATCAGGCCGCTGGCATGGGGATTCTCTTCCGGGAGTGTGCGCAGCAAGGAAGCTGCGCTCAAGCCCCCAGGGATGGGTTCACGGCGTCTCCCGGAAGAGAATCCCCATGGCAGTGGCCGTCTTGCTAACGCAAAGGTTGGCGGATTCAGCCAAGAATAAGTCAGAAATGACAATTCCAACAACCATAGCCGTTATGAGACGCTATGGCCAATCAACAGGAGACCAAGAATGACCGACACCCTGATCGACCGCCGCGACCTTGCCTTCCAGCTTTATGAGGTGATGGACACCGAATCCCTCATCCAGCGCGAGCGCTTCAGCGAACACAGCAAAGAAACCTTTGACGCCGTCATCGAAACGGCCGACAAAATGGCGAAAGAAAAATTCGCCAACCACAATAGCGCCGCCGACAAAGACGAACCCAAATTCGTCAACGGCCAGGTGGAAATGCTCCCGGACGTCAGACAGGCCTTCGATGCCTACGCCGAAGCCGGCTTCCTCGCTGGCCGATACGACTACGACCTCGGCGGCATGCAACTGCCGGAATCCGTCATGGCGGCCTGCAACGGCTTCTTCACCGCCGCCAATCCCGGCACCGCCGGCTACCCGTTTCTGACCACCGCCGCCGCCAACCTGATTCGTGTATTCGGCAACGACGAACAGAAAACCAAGTTCCTGCCCAACATGCTCAGTGGTCGCTACAGCGGCACCATGGCCCTGACCGAGCCCCACGCCGGCTCAAGCCTGGCGGACATCCGCACCTCCGCTACGCCCACTGACGACGGTCACTACCAGATCAAAGGTGCCAAGATCTACATCTCCGGCGGTGAACAGAGCATCACCGAAAACATCGTTCACATGGTGCTTGCGAAAATCAAAGGCGCACCGGCGGGCGTAAAAGGCATCTCCCTGTTCATCGTCCCGAAATTCCATGTGGACGAGAACGGCAACCCAGGCGACCACAACGGCGTCAGCCTCGCCGGCCTGATCCACAAACTCGGCTATCGCGGCACTACCAGTACCGCCCTGAGCTTCGGCGATGATGCCCACTGCCACGGCTACCTGGTAGGTGAACCCCATCAGGGCCTGAAGTACATGTTCCAGATGATGAACGAAGCCCGCATCGGCGTTGGCTTTGGCGCCGCGGTGATTGGCTATCGGGGCTACATGCACAGCCTGGAATACGCCAAGGACCGCCTGCAGGGTCGTAAAGCCAGCGAAAAGAATCCGGAAAGCCCGCAAGTACCCATCATCGACCACGCGGACGTACGCCGCATGCTGCTGGCCCAGAAAGCCTACAGCGAAGGCGGCCTGGCGCTCTGCCTCTACGGCGCTCGCCTGATGGATGATCAGCACACCCACCCGGATGACCAGAAACGAATGGAAGCCGGCAAGCTGCTGGATTTGCTTACCCCGGTGATTAAAGCCTGGCCCTCGGAATACGGTCCGAAAGCCAACGACCTGGCGATCCAGGTCTACGGCGGCGCCGGTTACACCCGTGAATACCCGGTAGAACAATGCTGGCGCGACAACCGCCTGAACCCGATTCACGAAGGCACCAACGGCATCCAGGCCCTGGACCTGCTGGGCCGCAAAATCTGGCAGGACCAAAGCCACGGCCTGCAATTACTGATGCAGGAAATGCAGGCTGACCTGCAAGCGGCCACCACCGAGCGCTGCCAGCAGTGGGCGTTGTCCCTCAGCGAAACCCTGCAGCAGGCAGTAAAAGTCACTCAGAGTCTGGGCAAATCCCTGATGGGCGGCGAAGTCGACAAAACCCTGGCCAATGCCAGCTGCTACCTTCACCTGTTCGGCCACATCATCGTCGCCTGGATGTGGTTGCGGCAGGCTAATGCGTCAGCTAACGCTCTGGCCTCTGCCAACAGCGACAGCGAACGCAACTTCTACCAGGGCAAACTGCAGGCCGCCCAGTACTTCTTCCACTGGGAATTGCCCACCGTGGCTCAGGATCTGGTGCTGCTGCGGAATCAGGATGATACGTGTCTGAATATGAAGGCTGATTGGTTCTGAGTTTGGAGTAGGCCCAATCTGCCGGGATCGCTTTCAGGGACACGCTACAAGCACATCCATGTGCGCTCGACTTTGGCCATCCATGGCCAAAGACGGTCTCTGAAAGGACTCCCAGCCGTTCGCGCCCGCACATGGGCATAGCCTGTTGACAAGAAAACATGAAAGGAAAGCGCAATGGCTCTGGTAAATGTTGATAAGAAAAATCATGTTTTGCTGATCGGACTGAATCGCCCGGAAAAAATGAACGCCATGAACCGGGCCATGTACCACGAAATCGCTGCCGCCTATTACCAGCTCCAGAACGATCCGGAGCTGCGCGTGGCAGTGATGTACGCTGAAGGTGACCACTTCACCAGCGGCCTGCAACTGGATGACTGGGCCGGCGTGTTCGCCAACGGTAAAGGCATTGAACCCGGCGAAGGCGAACTCGACCCCTTCGATATTACCGGCGATAGCCTCACCAAGCCGGTGGTCTTCGCCGCCCAGGGCATCTGCTTCACCTGTGGCGTCGAGATGATGCTCAACACCGACATCCGCGTGGCCGCGAAAGGCACCCGCTTCGCTCAGTTGGAAGTGAAACGCGGCATCTTCGCCTGCGGTGGCGCCACCATTCGCCTGCAGCGCGAAATCGGTTGGGGCAACGCCCAGCGCTACCTGCTCACTGGTGATGAATGGACCGCGGAACAGGCTTACCAGTGGGGCCTGATTCAGGAACTGGTGGAACCCGGCGAACAGCTCAACAAAGCCATGGAAATCGCCGAAAAGATTGCCAAAGCCGCACCTCTGGGCGTTCAGGGCAGCCTGAAATCGTCCAAGATTGCCGTGTCCGAAGGCCAGGAAGCGGCCAAGGAACGTATGTTCCCGGAACTACGCCCGGTCATGGCCAGCGAAGATGTCAAAGAAGGAATTCAGTCATTCCTGGAGAGAAGAGAGGCGGTGTTCAAAGGCAAGTAGCAGGATTGCCCCAACCCGCAGCCGGCGCCCAACCAACAGGCTGGGGCCGGCAATCAAACCACGAAATCAGGCAGCCTCAGACTCAGAAGAAGAGCCAGCCCGCCGAGCCGCAGCCTCCGCTGCCACTTTCGCAGCATAGTCCGCATACTTGGCCATCAACTCCTCCTTGCGATCAGGGTCCCAGTTGATCTTCGACAGATCCCCTTCATAGTGGTCAATCACCCGCTTATCCATCGTCTCGTACCACCACTGGGGCAGGTAGGCCGGCAACAGCATCGATGCGTACCCTCCCGGCAACTGGGGCGCCTTTTCAAAATGGCGCAAGGCCTGGAAACTCCGGGTCGGATGGGCGTGGTGGTCAGAATGCCGTTGCAACTGATACAGGAACAGGTTGGTCACAATGTGATTACTGTTCCAGCTGTGTTCCGGCTTCGTGCGCTCATACTTGCCATTCTTGTCCTTCTGCCGCAACAGACCATAGTGCTCGATGTAATTCACACTCTCCAACAGACTGGCGCCATAAACCGCCTGTGCCGCCAGGAACGGCACCGCCCTCGGGCCGCAGACCAGCGTCGTGGCGCCAAAGAACCCGGCCGTCATGGCCCAACCCTGTAGCAGTTCGTTATCAAGACTCCAGAAGCTCTTACCCTTGCGTTCCAGGCGTGCCTTTTCGATCTTGATCGACGACTTGATGCCGCCGAACACGGTTCGGGGCAGGAACTTCCAGAAACTCTCGCCCATTCGGCTGCTGGCGGGGTCCTCCGGTGTGGCTACCCGCTTGTGATGACCAAAATTATGTTCCACCACAAAGTGGGTGTAGGCGGTGGGGGCCAAGGCGGCCATGGCCATCAGTTTGTTCAGTTTATTGGACTTGTGGCCCAGCTCATGGGCGGTGTTGATGCCTACCCCGTTGATGGCGCCTACGGTCAGGGTCAGGCCGATCTTGTCCTCAAGTGGTGTGTTTTTCCGGCTGGCCAGCCAGGCGCCCATGAAGGTCATGGCGTACTGGGTGGGGATAAACGCCTTCACAATACGGTCGTAATACTTGTCCTGCTCCAAGGTCTTTACCGCCGATTCAGGAGGATTGCTTTTGTCTTCACCAATCGCCCGGTCCAGTGCCGGAATAATGCCGTGCACCAGTGCCGGCCCGGTCCAGGCCAGAGCCTTCAGTCGTTTCGGGGCCAGGGCGTAGCCAGTCAGAGCGGCAAGGCCAATGCCTGGAAGCGCAGGCCCCAACAGCCACATATAGCGCTTGGGATCTTTCCAGGTCTCGGCCTTGGTGGCGGTGTCTTTTGAATCCGATGTCCCGGTTTTCCGGGGCGCGGCGACCTGGTGCGTGTCGAGCGAGGATTTCACTTTGGCGTTCATATGGGCTCTCCGTGGAACTCGTTGTGTTTGTTTGTTCAATGTATGTCGGACAATCTGGCAATACAACAAGTAAGAGAGTCTGGTTAAGCGAACTGGCCTCTAATGACAATCAGGCTCCAGCTGGCGAATCCAGAGCTTGTGGTCCAGACTTTCGGAAACAAAAAAAAACAGGGAAGCGTCGAATGAGTGCCTCAAATCCATCTCCGGCCACCATGTCCTGGACGTTGCAGCAGCGGCTCCAGGAATATGCACGGGCCATGAAGCTGGCGGAAATCATCTATCAGGATCCAAACGGACAGGTCTGCGTGGTTCACGGCGTTATCCGTGATGTGCTCAGCCGGGCCGGGCGGGATTTCGTGGTGCTGGGAAAAGGGCAGGTGGTCTCGGCGGACCACATCATCATGATCGACGGCGAGCGGTTAACGAAAGAGTAATCGCCCGGTAATTGCTATTGACCGCGGGCTGCCTCTACTCTGTTGGCGTTGTACACATATACCGACAGAGGGACATGTTATGAACAAGTTTACCTTGAGCGCACTCGCACTGGTTGCCACGCTTGGGCTTTCTGCCTGCAGCTCTGAGAGCGATGAAGGCGCGGATTTTGAAGAAGCGGGTGAAAATGCCGAGGAAATGATGGACGACGCCGCTAACGCCACCGAAGAGACCTGGGAAGAAGCCACGGGTCAGGATGAAGGCGTGATTGGTGAAATGCAGGAAGGTGCCGAAAACGCTGGCGACGAGATTGAAGAAGCCGCGGATGAAGCGGGTGACTCCATGGAAGAAGCAGCTGACTCCATGGAAGAAGGCTATGACGAAATGACTCAGTAATTACTCGCTTCAATAGTGAAAAGCCTGGCCAGCACAGAGTCTGGCCAGGCTTTTATTAAGGTCTCCTTATCCCACCATTAAAGTGCGAGCTCCCCTCCATCTTCGCGGTAGATAACGATAGTAGCTGAACGTGGCCTATTGCCAGCCTCACCGAATGCGGTCGCATCGCGGGAAGTGGCAGGCCAATTACTTACGTCGGTGTTGAAGGCCTCTTTAGAGCCGCCTTCTCCGGGATGCTGGATGTTGATGAACATGGAGCGAGCGTCCGGCGTCATCGAGATGCCGGTTATTTCGCATCCATTTGGTCCAACAAGGAATCGTTTCAACTTGACCGCATCTGCGTCGCCGCCAATGAAAGTGTTTACTGATTCCTGGCCGTTGTTGTCAGATGTCGTGACCGTAACGCTTTCGCCGTCACCTACTCTGCCAGGAATGGCGACCAACATCTGGTTGTTCGTTTTGCTGCGAATCCCGGAGGAGCCGTCATCAGTCTGGATCCACATTACACCGCGTGGGTCGATAAAAAGTCCGTCCGGGCTTGAGAACTCGTTGTCTGGGGTGAGGCCAGAAACATTGTAGTCTGCGGAAGCATCGGCACTCGAGCCAAAAAGGAAAATGTCCCACTCAAAAGCGGTGGCGGCATGGTTTCCGTCTTGCTCGCGCCAGCGAATGATGTGGCCGTTGGAATTTACCGCACGGGGGTTTACTGCATCCAGGTCAGTGGACGGACGGTTGCTGGGATTACCGTTGGTCAATGTCAGATAAACATCGCCATTGGTGGGGTGCACCACTGCCCATTCGGGTCGATCCATTGGCGTTGCGCCCAAGACGTCGGCTGCCAGGCGGGCGCTCGCTAGAACTTCTGCCTCAGAGGCAAAGCTGTACTGGTAAGTTGTGCCGTCATCATTGTAGGTGTGGTCGCCGTTGAGCTCCGGATTGGAAATGGTCAGAGCCTTCCAGGCACCGGTGCCATCATCATTGAATACCGCAACGTAGAGTGTGCCCTCATCAAGGTATTTGTCGCCTGCCGCCAAACCACCATTGCGGTCGGACTCGGTCCACGCTGTTTTCGATACGAACTTGTACATGTACTCGCGGCGAGAGTCATCGCCCGAATAGATAACGATAGGGGCACCTTCTTTCGCTGGTGCAACCCAGGCGCCTTCATGGGAAAAACGACCCAGTCCTGTTCGTACCCTGGGCTTTTGTGTAGGGCGGAACGGGTCAACTTCGGTCACGTAGCCATGAAGGTTGGGTTCATAGCGGAAGTCCTCGGTTGCCGTTGAGCCGCTGGTGTTTACGCCAAAGCGCTGATATTGATCCCCTGGCACTTCATCCCATTGGCGGTATGCCCAGCCATTTCCACTGATGCCGTAACGTGCGAGCCAGCCCTTCTGCTTTTCGGACAGGGCATCGACATTGCCAACGCGAAAATAAGCGTACCAGTTTTCTTCTGCTGCGAGATACGTGCCCCATGGGGTGTAGCCGTTGGCACAGTTGTTCATCGTGCCGTAGCGAGTTGTTCCGGTTGGCGTCAGTTTGGTTTTGACGAAATCTTCTCCTGCAACAGGCCCTTGCATCTGCATTTCGGTGAAAACAGTCAGGCGACGATTGTAGGGTGAATCCGTGATGACGGACCACTTACCGTTCTCCTTACGAATTTCGACACAGGAGACGCCGTGCCCGTTCATCTCACGGTCAACGATTTTTTTGAGCTCTTGAATGTCGTTGGCGAAAATGGCATCTGCTTTGGCCGTCGCAGTCTCATGCAGCGTGTTGTCTTCAAGGTTTTCGTGGTTAAGAACCAGAATTCCTCGGTCGGACGCCTCGGGATCGTACTGTCCTGATGCATTCATGCCGAAGAAATGCATGCCGTCATGCTCATCGCCTGATCGACTGTCATAATCAACATCGGTTCCGTCGTTTTTGAAGGGCGCCAGGCCGGAGAACAGGGGGTCGCCTTTGGCGTAGAGAACGTCAGCTTTATAACCAGGGGGTAGAATAACCCGGTCTTCAATTCCACCCGGGATCGAAGAAAAACCCAGTTGTGTCGGGTTCATCGTAACAGAGTCCGGACTCGTGGCAGGGCTGTTTGAACTGCTGCTGCCTCCGCAGCCGCTCAGGCCCAATGAGCCAAGAACACCCACAGTGGCTGCAGACGCTGTACCAGTGAGCAGTTTACGTCGCGAAAGACGCGCTTTGATCACTTCATCAAATGGCCGATTGTTGCTTCGATTGCTGTCTTCGACTGGATGATGTCCCATTTTACTCTCCTTATGTCACGACACTGAATGGAGGACGTTTCGATTTGCTGACCAAGACGGTCGGCAGTTCGACGAAGAAAATAAGGATCGCCAAGGTAAGTGACAGTTTTGATTCAGATCGGTGACATATTGAAGAAGAAACTTTTGCAGTGGACCTATAGCCCTAAAGCACCTTGTGAGTGACGCTGAAAGGTAGCTACCGCAAATAAAGAAAATCGAGGGGCGGCCGATAGCTGATAAACACACTAAAGTAGCAGTTATTAACCCATATCATTTCTTTACTCTCAGGGATGGCCTGCAATAACAACATGCTTGCGTTAGCAATGATAAAGATGAGGGCACCATGGGTTTACTCGATCGCACTGCAATTTTATGGGGGGTGGGCATTGCTGTTGCGCTCGGTATTGCCTGCATTCTGGTGGCTCCGATGATGGGGCTCGATGCCGCGTCTCTGTTGATCGGACTCCTGGTTGGTCTCGCCGCCGCGGCCGGCTATCTGATATTGAGGGTGCTGGAACCAATAGAGCGTGGGATTAACGGCCTGAATGATGGCTCCCTGGCTGATAACCACCCGTTGCGGGCTCAATGTGCGCAGCTTCTGGCCGATGCCCGGGCTGGCAAGGCCCTGGTTGAAACGCTCTCGGCCAGTGCCGACAAGAGTGCCATCTCGGCCGCCGAAGTCTCGTTTGCGGCGGATCAGGTGAAGCAGCGCCTGGACAGACAGGTGGAAGAAACCGCCCAGATGGCCGATTACGCCGGCCAGATCACAGAATCGGTTCGGGAATCGTCGGAACAGGCCACCAACGCTGCCACCATGGCTCTGCAGAATCGCGAAGTCAGTGTGGAAGGGCGTCAGTCATTGGTGTCGGCCATTGAAAGTGTGCGCCTGGTGCATCAGCAATCGGAAGAAAACCTCCGGCTGATTCAGGCCTTGCACGAAAAATCTGGCAAGATCCAGGGCGTGACCTCAACCATTCAGGGCATTGCCGAGCAGACCAATCTATTGGCACTGAATGCCGCTATTGAGGCGGCCCGCGCCGGTGAGCAGGGGCGAGGGTTTGCGGTGGTGGCTGATGAAGTCCGGCAGTTGGCCGGGCGCACTGCCCAGGCCACCAGTGAAGTGGCGGACACCCTCGACGAAATTCAGAATGACACAACCAAGATTGTGTCCCGCATTGAATCTCTGGCGAAAACCGTGGAAGACGGGCTGACATCTGTAGAGAGCGTTGGCGGCCAGCTGGATCAGATTCGGGATCAATCCGACCGGGTTCAGCAGCAGGTTGCCCGTATTGCCGAGATCGACCAGAACAACGAGCAGAGTCTGGCCCAGGTGTTTTCGGCTATTGAGTCTGTCCGTGACCATATATCCGAAAGTGATACCAGTGTGGCATCGCTGGCGGACCAGGCTTCCACGTTGATGGAGCTGGCGGAGAAGGCGAATGCTGCCTTTGCGCTGAACAGCAGCGAAAGCTACCACCGGCCGTTTTATGAGAAAGCACTGGAAGGGGCGCAGCAGATTGGCCAGTTGTTTGAGGCGGCAATTCGAGAGGGCCGTTTGAGTGAAGCGGCGCTGTTTGACAAAAAGCGAACACCGATTGCCAACACCCAGCCCCAACAGTATTCCAGCAGCTTCGATCGGTTTACTGACCAGATGTTTCCGGCAATACAGGAGCCCATCAAGAAATCCCATGAGGCCATTGTGTTCTCCATCGCCTGCGCGCCGGACGGTTATGTGCCTACCCATAACAAGGATTTTGCCCACCCGCCGAGTGGTAATCCGGAAGTGGACCTGGTGAAAAGCCGGAGCAAGCGACTGTTCAATGATCGCACTGGCATTCGCTGCGGGAGTCATACCGAAAGTATGCTGCTCCAGACCTATCGCCGGGACACCGGTGAAATCATGCACGATCTGTCGGTGCCCATCTATGTGAACGGCAAGCACTGGGGCGGGTTCCGGGTTGGGTATCGGCCGGCGGGGAATTGATCGCACTGGGCACCCGCCAAGGCTGTGATAGACTGCCGGGGACGTAACAAGGAGAACGCCTGTGCCCGAAACCGAGTATATCCCCGCAAAACCTGACGGCCAGCAATCACAGGAGCCCAGCTCCACGAGGAATCTGGCGGTGGTGGTTTACATCCTGCAGGCGTTGTCTTTTTTCCTGGGGGGGGTGACGGCACTGGTGGGCGTGATCATCAACTACGTCAAACTGGATGATGTCCGTGGTACCTGGATAGAGCCCCATTTCCGCTGGCAGATCCGCACCTTCTGGATTGGTTTGCTGTGGACAGTCATCGGGGTGATTACCACCATGCTGATTGTGGGCTGGTTTATTCTGCTGGGTATTGCGATCTGGGTGATCTACCGAATTGTCAAAGGTGCCCTGGCCCTGAACGATGGCAAGACCCCGATGTAACGGGGTCTTGATGGCTCAGTCTTCCGTCACTTCTTCAAGGCGTAATGCGCTCAGCATGCCCGCCAGCCCCATCAGTCCCAATACCAGAATCACCGCCACGTCCGAAATCATGGAAATGGCGGCTGTGAACCCCCCGGTTACCAGCAGCAACACACCGATAACGGTATTGCTGACCGCTGTGTAGTCTGTCCGTTTGTTGCCTCCGGCCATATCCACCAGATAGGTTTTGCGCCCCAGGCGCACGCCGGCATGGGCAATACTCAGCACAAAAAACGCGACCGGATAGAACCAGGCACCGCCAAACCCGGGGCCCAGCACCAGTGCAAGAACACCAACCACCAGGCAGACCGAGCTGGCCATGGCGGCACCCCGAATCATCACTCGGCGGCTGGAGGTGTCGGCGGCCCAACCCCAGAAGCTGGCGCTCAGGGAGCTGGCCAGACTGCTGGCGAGCAGAAAGACGCCCAGCATCCAGCCAATATCGGATTCCTGTTGGGCGAGCACCACGAAATAGGGAGACGCCAGAGCCGAACACAAAAGCAGTGCACGAGTGATGACAAAATGCCTGAAGGGCGCATCGTCCCGTAGCAGCGACAGACTTTTAAAAGCCTCGTTGATCGCGTTGCCACCGCCCCCTGTTTCCCCGGCATACTCTTCCACATTGGCAAACAGAACCCCGGCAATCACCCACAGCGTAGCTGCCAGGAGCAGCAATGTGGTGTAGAACGCAATGCTGGGGTCGCCCCGATCCCAGAACAGCAGTCCTGTGAGCACCACCGTGGCGGTGCCCCCAATGGTGGTTGCCAGCCCAGACAGCCGGCCCCGGCGGGTTTTGGGGATACACTTGCCCTGAACGTCTTTCATGGAGACCGAGCAGAATCCCCGGGCCAGTGAAAACACAATAAGCGCCGCGACAATGCCGCCACCTGCCGCATAGCCTTCAAGAAACCACACGCTTGCCGCCATCGCAGCCACGCTGACGGCCTGCCCGAAACTGCCCAGGGTCCAAAACCATTTGCGCACCGCCTTGCGACGCACCCAGGCGGCGATCACCATCTGCGGCACCATGGAGCCGGATTCCCGGATAGGCACCAACCAGGCTACCAGAGCCGGTGCGCCAACGGCACTCATCAGCCAGGCCAGCACGGTCTTGGGGCTGATCAGCAAGTCGCCGAGTTTGGTGAGCACATTGCTGAACAGAATCAGGAAGAAGTTTCGGGGTACTTCCCGACAGGCTTCCTCCGGGATGTCTTTACAGACCCGTGCGTCCTCTTCGTTGGCAATCAGTCCGTAGAGCTGGTCGATGGTGTCGGGTTTGGTTGCTGGCAAAGGGCCGTCCTCCGGAAAAATGTTTGCCAAGCATACCAGTTAGCTCGGGTGTGCTTAAGCGGGAGGACCAGCGGTGCCGGTCAGACCAGGTGGTGGTCCCACTGTACCGGTAGCCGCGCGATGTCTTTCGCAGGTTGTCCGGCGCTCAGTTGCACCAGTCGGCCCTGTCCCGAGGACACCAGGAAATCGCCTCCTGCCAGAGTCTGAATGCCGGCGCAGTCAGTGATGCGGGCTTTGGCAACCAGCTCCCCGGTCTTGCCGCGGAAGACAATAGCGGTGCCGCCCACGGGGGAAGCGGCGGCGATCAGGTCGTTTTCAGGATGGGCCACCACGCTGGCGATGTAGTTGCCGAGAGCGGCCTGGGTTTCCGGGTCAAAGCGATATTCCCGGAGTTGCCCATCTTCTATGCGCGCCAACAGCGGAGGTCGCTTGTAGAGCGGTCCCTGGTACTGGTAGGCAACATAGACTTTGCCTTCGGTACTGACGCTGACGTGGCGGGAGCTCTGCTGGTGGTGGGCAGGGGGAAAGCGGCCAACGATCTGGCCGGACCGGCGGTCCATCAGAATCAGGGCCGGTTGCATGGTATCCAGATTGAGTTTGATGCGGTCGTAATCAGGGTGAGTCAGAATGCCGCCCAGGCCGATGACCAGAGTGTTGCCGTCCGGATGCAGGGTAAGCTCATGGGGCCCGATGCCGGCCAGTTCAAAGGTGTCCACCCGTTTATAGTCCTGCTCGGCATCGTAGACGGCGACAATGCCTTCGCCGGGCTGGTAGCGGCTGGCCGTGGCGTAGAGCCACCGGCCATCAGGTGAGAACACGCCGTGGCCGACAAAGTGTTCGCCTTCCGGGGCCATAATGCGGTGTCTGCGTTGCCCGGTTTCTGCATCGAAAACATAGAACGACCAGCCCGGTCGGCGCTCAAAAAACAGAGTATCTTTTCGGCCGGGCCGGTTACAGCCGCTGTGGCATCGGGTGTCTACCGGCGCCTGCCACTGAACGTTGCCGGATCGATCAAAGGCACTCACGCCAAAGCGTCCATCCGGCAGGCCAACCGCGCCGGCATAGCGTTCGGGCTGTGGGCCGGTTTTGCGGGGGAGCAACGAGCAGCCGGTGAGGGTGGCGGCCATACCTCCGGCGATGGTGGCTTTGATCAGGGTTCTGCGATGGATGTGCATGGGTATACCTGTTCAGTCGCCGTCACTTGAGTTGAAGCCACGCACTACGCCAAGCGCCACGGCGGCTTCGTCATTGACCAGCGTTGAAAGCTGGGAAACATCCACAAAGAGCCCTTGCAGAATGCGGAACCGCTCATCACTCTCCATGAGCGTTGCCATGGCAGCATGGGCTTCCGGAAAGTTGTCAGCCACTTCCTCAAACTGCCTCTGAATGCGCTCTGCCAGTCTGGCCTCGCCGTCGGTTTTCAGCAAAGTGATCAGTCCGGGAAGGTAGAATTTCTCGAGCCCTGCCACTGTTGCTTCCACCGCCATCAGACTCTGGCCACTGCGCCAGGCATCGGTGATGTAAGGGTTGCGTTTGCCATTGCCCCTTAGCCCCATGGGCTGCGCCAGTCGTCGCTCTTCCAGTATTTCAAGCGCCGTCATACCGGCTTTGATGGTGGTGTCGCGGTATGGCCCGGTGTCCAGATAGTGTTGTTTGAAGCTGGCCCAGCTGTCTGCGAGACCCCGGGCATTAAGTGCCATATGTCGGGTGACCGCCGAGAGCACCTCACAGTTTTTGGCTGCGGGCAGGGCGTTTTCTCCACTGTTGAGTTGCTCATCGAATAGCAGGTATTCGGCCATGGGAAAGCCCTGAACCGCTACCCCGGATTGGTTGATCACCTCGGCGTTAACGGGAGCTTCGGTGCCAAGCAGATACCGGGCCTTGCGAGCGACCAGGTTTTTCGGGTCCGGCCAGAACTGGAATTGCCAGGACAGGTTGTTGTTCTCCACCGGGCCGAAGTCAACAAATCGGACCCGCTGCCAGGCCAGGAAGGCATCGAGCCAGGCATCGTTCAGGGCCGGTCGGCTGTCGGACGTCGGTGCGTTGCAGTAGCCGACTGCCGCCGATGCCAGTTGTTCGGTTTTGGTTGCCAGCGATTCGTAGCCGTTTTGAATAGCGCCATGCCACTGTTCGCGGGCCCGGGTATCGGCGTTGGCCGCGAGTGCCGCCGTAGTGCAGACAAGCAGGGCGGAGGCGAAGAAGAGTCTGGTGATCGGTTGCATAGTGGATCCTCAGAGTGAATTCAGAAAATCGATCAGGGCGCTGCGCTCCGGCTCGGCCATCTGACGATAGCGGTCAGCTGCCGGCTGGGCTTCGCCACCGTGCCAGAGAATGGCTTCTTCCAGCGTGCGGGCGCGGCCGTCATGCAGAAAACCGGACTGGGGGTTAACCACCTGGGCCAGGCCGATGCCCCAAAGCGGTGGCGTGCGCCACTCGTTGCCGTCAGCGAGGAACTCGTCCCGGCCGTCTGCCAGGGCCGGGCCCATGTCGTGCAGTAACAGGTCGGTGTAGGGCCAGATGGTCTGGTTGCTCAGATCCGGGCGGTCGGCCACTTCTCCGGTCTGGTGTTTCGGGGTGTGGCAACCGGCACAGCCGGTTTCATTGAATAGCCTGGCGCCTTTCTGCACGGATTCAGCGCCCAGATCCCGACGGGCAGGGACCGCCAGACTCTTGGCGTAGAAGGTGACAAAGTTGGCGACCTTGTCGCTCACTTCGGGCTCACCACCGTGAGTAAACCGTTCGCACTGTTGTTCCGGGGTGCAGTCGGTGGTGGGTTTGATGGACGATGTCAGGCCCATATCGCCGGCGAAGGCGCCCATGCTTTGCTGGTGCACATCCGGTTCCGCGGCTTTCCAGCCAAACCGGCCCGGCAGCGTTTGCTGGCTGGCGACATCCCACACCTGATTAAGCTTGCCGGAAATCCCGTTGTTGTCAGCATCTTCAGGATCGGCCAATGCCTCAAGATCGGCAATGGGGATGGCTTCCAGCAGTCCCATGCCGATCATTTGTGGTGCCACCCGGGGCGAGACCAGCAAATTCGACGGCATAGGACCATAGTTGGGGTTCTCGATGCGATATTCCGGTTTGCGCAGTTCAACCACCGTTCCATCCCCAAGTGTTTCCTGAACGGGCTCCCAGTCAATTAGCAGATCCGCTTCCGGTTTTGCGGCCGGCAGGGCCGCAGTCTGCAATTGACTGCCGTAGACCGGTGCGGGTTTGAAACCGTGCTTGCGCAGGAGTTCTGCATCCTTGACCGGATCGGCGGGTACTGCCAGCCGCAGGAACAGGGAGACAGGCGGTTCATCAACGCCGGGCGGGTGTCCACGGCCATCCTTGATGTGACAACCCTGGCAGGAGTTGGTATTGAACAGGGGGCCCAGGCCGTCCCGGGCATCGGTGCTGGCCGGTGCTTCCACCCAGGGATTGCGGAAGAAACTGTTGCCAACGCTGAAATCCAGGCGTTTGGTCATGGACAGGTTGCCCTGGGGCAGCGAGTAGGCGTTGGTGTCGGCCTGATTGACCGTGCCTTCACCGCCTGTGGCCGGTGTAGTTTGTATCGGGTAACCAGCGTGAGTCTCTGCAATCAGGGGTTGAGTGCTGAAGGCCAGCGGCAACAGACAGAAGATGAGTGCTCGTTTCATAACTACTCGCGTTTCAGAATGGAAGAAGCCATGGAAAATCGACCTTCGGGCATAAAGGAGGGTTTTCCATGGCTTGTTCTTGTTAGCAGGATACCGGGAGTTTCTATCTCCCGGTATCCGCTTACTGCAACCGGATCAATCAGAATGAATGGCCGGCGTCGTCCGGGGACAGGGCTTGAATGCCCAGTTGCCGTGCAGCCTGCTCGATAGAGCCGGTCTGCTCAACCAGGGCCATGATAGCACCGTTGATAATGCGGGTGCCTTCCGCGTTGCCCGGGGCGATCATGGTGTCAAAGGCCATCGGGTTCTGGCTGCTTTCGGCGCGGGCTTTCATGAGCGCCAAGGCTTCCATTGATGCGTCCAACTGACGGTTCAGGCGAGCATCCAGCTCCGGGTTGGTCTGCTCAACCAGATCAGACAGGGACGGGCCTGAAACCACAGAGCCATCTACGCGACGATAGGTGCCGGTATACACGTTCTGGATGCCCTGGCCGTTGTAGTAGTGCGAGTTGTGGGTGTTATCGCTGAAGCAGTCGTGTTCGTCCTCATAGGAGTTGGCTTCCAGGGCAACTTTCATGCGCTCACCGGCCAGCTCGCCGAGGGACAGGGAACCCATACCGAACAGCATTTTCTGGATGCCCTCGTCGGCGTTTGCGGACGTCAGCTGGGAACGGTAGTTGTCTGAGGTGCCCGGGGCCCACTGGGCAACCATCCACTCCAGATCATCGACCAGCAGATCAGTCACGGCATCCAGGTACTGGGCACGGCGCTCACAGTTGCCGTTGGTGCAGTCGTTGCCTTTGGCGTAGTCAGTAACCGGGCGCTCGCCTGCGCCACCTTCAAAACCGTGCAGATCCTGGCCCCACAGCAGGAATTCGACCGCATGGTATCCGGTGGCTACGTTGGCTTCGGAACCGCCCACTTCGTTCAGGTCAGCCAGCAGTTCGGGGGTGAGTGTTGCCACATCCAGAGTTTCCCCGCCGACGTTAATGCTGTTGCTGGCAACGATGTTGGCGGTTGCACCGGCATTACCGAGTTCGTGCTGGTAGTCGTCGGCTTTGACGTAGTCGATCAGGCCTTCGTCCAGTGGCCAGGCGTTCAATTGGCCTTCCCAGTCATCCACGATGGCATTGCCGAAGCGGAAAACCTCTGACTGCTGGTAAGGAACCCGTGAGGCCAGCCAGGCTTCTTTTGCCGCTTTGAGGTTGGCTTCGGTGGGGTTGGCAATCAGACGGTCAGTAGCCTCGTCCAGCGCACGCGCAGTAATCAGGGCATCCTCGTAGGTGGCATGGGCCAGATCGGCGTAATGGGTTACCACCGATGCTTTGGTGGCCTGCGCACTTTGCTCGGCGGACCAGGGCGCGTTTGCGCAGCCCGCGGTAAGGGCTGTGGCAATGGTCAGTGCCAATGGGGCTGGGCGAAACAGGTTTTTCATTTCAAACTCCATGTTGATGAGGTCTTTTTGTAAATAAGAAATATTAGCGTTCAGATTATGGGTTTGGAAACCCTACATAGCAAGGGGTTTTTGATATAGGTGATTGTTGGGCCGCTTGCGTGGTCAAGGTGACTGCGGCTTAATGGGCTCCTGATTCCGGGAGCCTTTTATGCTGAGTTATCTTCACGCCTTCCACGCCGGCAACTTTGCCGATGTTCAGAAGCATGCTGCACTGTCACTGGTGCTGGCCATGATGCAATCCAAGAAATCTGCCATAGCCTGTTTTGACACCCACGCGGGCAGCGCCCGTTACGATTTGGGCAGCGAGCGGGCAAGAAAAACCGGCGAAGCTGATGCTGGTGTTCAGGCCTTGTGGCGGATCCGGGAGCAACTGGCCACCGGCGACTGGCAGCCGGTTCTGGAGGTATTGGCGCGGTACAACCCAGGCAATGGGCCGCTACGGACGTATCCGGGCTCACCGGCATGGTTTGCGGAATTTTGCCGTCCGGGTGATTCCGTCACCGCTTTCGAGCTGCACCCTTCTGAAGAGCGTCAGCTGGCTCAGTGGGCGGATGAAGTGGGGGTGAAGGTGCGCCATGAGGATGGCCTGAAAGGGCTCCTGAAATGCTTGCCGCCGGCACAGCCGCGACTGTTGGCGCTGATTGATCCTTCTTACGAAATCAAAACCGATTATGAGGCCGTAGCCCGGACATTGATGGACGCGTGGAAAAAATGCCGCCATGGCGTCTATCTTATCTGGTATCCCCTGTTAACCAGTGGCCTGGAGCAACAGCTGATGGATTCGCTGAGGGCGTCCGGTTCGGTGCGCAAGATTCTTCAGTGCGAGGTTATGCTGGATCAGCCGCCCGAACGGGGCATGGTGGGTTCCGGGATGCTGATTGTGAACCCGCCCTGGGGGTTCGATGAACGTTTTGCGGCCATGATGTCGGATCTGACCGGCCCCGATCGGCTCGGTCTGTCGCCTTCCATGGATTGGCTGGTGCCTGAATAGGCCCGGAGTATCTCCTTTGACAGACAACAACCAAGCTGATCACCCATGCCTGCCTGGCGGGCTGATTCCTCTGGAGCAATGGCGGGTTCCGGAGACCTCCGTCCGCAGAACCATTCGCAGTGGTCTCCGGGATATTCTGGATCAGTTAAAAGCAGGCATTCATCCCGACGAACAGGCGTTCAGAAGTCTGGATGATTTGCCTACCCTGTCGGAACGCCAGATTCAGGACTATGCCCCGGTACCGGATCGTGAAGAACTTGCCCGGGCTTTATTGAACGCGCTGGAACAGTTGCGCCGGTCAGGCGGGCAGTCACGCAAGGCCAGTTTTCTGGTGGCACCACCATTCTCAGGTATTGCCGAAGCTTTGGGGGCCTCGGGTCGGCGGGTGATCGCCCCGCCGGACAATCTGTTAATGCCTGAAAGAGACATTACCGGCTGGTGGGATCACCAGCTTCAGGACGATGACTGGGTAATACCGGAACTGGCAGATTTCTGGCTGCGACACCGGTCCGGTCTTGGCTTGCTGCGTGAATTATTCGCGCGCCTGGCGCGGGATAAAGTGGGTGAGGGCATCATTGGCTGTTCCAGCTGGTGTTGGCAGTTCTGGACTCAGTACCTGCCAGAGCTCCACCTGGCGCCATTGACTCCCAGCCCTTTGTCGGGGGATCGTCTTACCAACTGGCTTGGACATCTGGCGGGGGAGCGCCCGCAAGGACCACTGACGGCGAGAATGACCCAGGATGGCCTGTATGTACTGCCGGCGCCAACCGGGGACGACGAGCGAAAATACAGCCTGTTTACCCGGGATCTGGCCACTTTGGCTCGGGGAAATCCGGGCGTTGCCCTGGCTATCTGGCGCCGAACTCTTCGGGCACGGCCCGAGGACGAGACGCAGCAGCAAGGGGAAGAGGATGCACATCAAGAGGGCCGCCAGTGTTGGGTGGCGCCGCTGGATCAGCTGAGTTTGCCTGCCGTGCCCCAGAGTTCAGCCCGGCAGTCCGGCTACCTGCTGCATGCGTTGTTGATGCATGGCGGCCTGAGCCTGGGGCAGCTGGAGCTGACGTCGGGGTTGCCTGGCGAGGAACTGCGGATAGCGCTGTCCCGGCTGGAACGAGCCGACGTAGTGACCGGCGATGAGCAGGAAGGCATCTTTCGGGTGCAGGCATTGGCGTATCCGGCCGTCCGGCGGTATCTGCAATCCAAAGGGTATCCGGTGGACAGCTTCTAGGAGAAACGGTTATGGGCGATTTCGGTATCAAGGACGCGCTGTCTTCAATTACCTCCGAGGCTTTGCTGGAAGCCCTGGCGGTCATTGTTGCGGCTTCGTTGCTGATTCTGATGGTTCAGAAAGCAGTTCCGGTACTGGCTGCGAAACTATCGGGAAAACCGAGGCTGTACCTTCTCGCATCCGTTCCTCTTTTCCGGCTTCTGGTCATTGTTCTGACGATCATTGTGGTGGTGCCCATTCTGGTGGAACCCTCATTCGAGAACATGATTGCCATCTTCGGTGCCCTGGGTCTTGCCTTGGGTTTTGCGTTCAAGGACTACGCCAACAGCCTCATTGCAGGTATCGTTACGCTCTATGAAATGCCTTACCGACCGGGTGACTGGATCGAAGTGAACGGTCGCTACGGTGAGGTGCGGAGTATCGGTACCCGGGCCGCAGAAATCGTGACGCTGGATGATACCGTGATTGTGATTCCCCACAGCCTGCTGTGGAATACACTGCTGGCCAATGGCAATGACGGCACGGATAACCTGATGTGCGTGGCCGAGGTTTTTCTGGACCCGAACCACGATGTCGGCCGGATGCTGGGCCTGTTCCGGGATGCGATCTTTGCCTGCCCGCTCACCAAAACCTACCAGCCGGTGCTGGTCACGGTTGCCGCACGGGAAGCCGGTATGTGCTATCGGTTGAAAGCCTACCCGCTGGAACCCAGAGAGCAGGCGCGCTTTATTTCAGACCTTACCGTAAGAGCTGCGGAGATCTGTGGTGATGAGGGGGTCCGAATGGTCTCCTACCCTTATCTGGAGGCGCAGAAATCCTGAGATGCCGAGGCTGATCAGTCGCGCGAAATTGACATCGCCTGCTGAATCAGCGCCTGGCCTTTGTCTCCGGTCAGTTCGATAAAGCGTTCCCTGGCAGGCAGGCTTGCCTCCCGGAAGGCCGCCCTTTCAGCTTCCGTCAGCCGTACGACCCGGATACCGCCCTGTTCCAGTATGGTCTCCAGCCGCTCCTTGTTCAGGTCCTCCTGGATGGTCCAGGCTTCCTCGGATAACTGTGCAATGGTCTCCTGCAGCCATTCCCGTTCCTGCGAGGGGAGACCGGCGAACCAGTCCTCATTGGCTACAACAGATGCGATAAACCGTGAGGCCCTGGCCATGGTCATAACGTTCTGGACCTCGTGGAACCCCATTTCCTCAATAGCAAACACCGGGTTGCTCTGGCCGTCGATGTTGCCGAGCTGGAGATCGCTGTATACCTGGGAGAAAGGCGTCTGTACCGGATCTGCACCATAGCTTCGGAAGGCTTCCGCCGCGGTTTCCGAGGTCATGGTGCGAAATCTTAAACCCTGGAAATCACTGGGGGTTCTCAGGGGGCTGTTGGCCGTCCAGGTCATCCAGCCTTCCGGCACAAACCCCAGCAGTTGCAGGCCAGCGTTGTGGTAGGCCGGTTCAAATGCGGAAATAAACGCGGGCGCCTCCAGAAGGCGACGGGCCGGTTCCTGTTCTTCCGGAAGCAGGAAGTGAAGATTAAAAAGGCCGGTTTCCGGAACGGTATCGGCCAGGTGGCCGGGCGAGGCAAAGGCCAGGTTGACTGAGCCGTTGCGAGTCAGTTCTGTCAGTTGGGCCGAGGTGCCCAAAGAGCCATAAGGAAAGACATCGACCTCAATCTTGCCACCGGACAGCGCTTCAATCTGTTCCCGGAACTGCTGCGCATAAAGATGCTGAACGCTGCCTTCAATCTCTTCCAGGGCAAAGCGCCAGGTGACCGGATACTCTGGTTTGCCATTCGCCGAACTCTGCGCGGCTGCCGGGTCGTCGTTGTCGGAGCAGCCGGTCAGCAGCATCACTGCCGCAGTGGCAACGAGGCTGAAGCGGAGAAGCGGGTGGCGTTTGGTCATTGTATTCAGGGCTCCAGAATCCGGCGCATTTGAGTCTAGAGGGAAAAGGTAACACAACATACTGGGGAGAAAAGGCCGATGTGTAAATGCCTGATGAACAGCCACAAAAAAGCCCCGCCGAAGCGGGGCCAGACGACGAACCGGATGCAGGAAAATTACATCAGAGCGTCAACGCGGTTGCGTACCTTTGGCTCACTGCTGTAAGCGGTGGCAATGGCGTTGTAGGTGGGGATGTCGATACCCACGTCTTCGATCACGGAGACCATCTCGTCGTTGGCTTCCATCTGCAGCTCCTGGGCCTCCTGCTGAGAGTCGGCCGATTCGATCTTCTCGATGTATTCCTCGCGGACTTCCATTACACCGGATTGCGCCTCGATGAACTGTTTCAGTTCAGCATCGCTGTAGTTGGTGCTTTGGGTACCTGCAGCGGCGGGATTGCTGTAGCCAGAGCCTTGTTCAGCCGACGCGGGGTCCTGCTGTGCCATAACCGGTGCGGTTGCCAGCAGGGCCAGAGATGCGGTGAGGGATACAAGCAGTTTGTTCATAGCTTAACTCCTGGTTTTGATGTGGGCGGACCTGTTGTCCAGCCACAAAGTTGTGAATGTCACTGTGACATTTGCGATTCCCGTGCCAGCTTTTAGTTTTCGTATAAAGTCATAAAAAACAGTGGGTTGTGTATTTTGTATGGTTAAAGCTCAGTAATCTGCCTTGTGGCAAAATGCCACATGTGGCAGAAAGGCTGTGACATTTTTGCAGAGTGGTGTTTATGGCGTTGTTGGGAAAACGGGTCGGGGCACTGTTCCGGTCGCTGCAATTAACGTTGGTGCTCAGTATTGTGGTGCCGCTGCTGCTGTTCAGTGGCATTGCTATCTACATTGGCATGGGGGCGGTAGAGCGTGCTTTGAACGATCGCCTTCGTGAAGACCTGGAACTGGTTGCCCGAGCGGTCAGCGGGCCGGTAAGCAAGGCGCTGGCCGAAAGCGATGAACTGGTACTGGGCGAATCCCTGAAATCCATCTTCCAGATCGGGCGCATTTCCGGGGCCTCGGTGTTTGACTCAGAGGGTGATCGGGTGGCCAGTCTCGGTGTTGCTGACTCCGATGTCACCAACAGTGCCAGCGCCGAAAAAGTAATCGCCAGTGGTGAACTCGGGGGTGCGTTTCGTAGGGTGGATGGCGAGTCGGTGTTTTCCCAGTTTACGCCTCTGGTGGCGGAAGACGGGCGGATTCAGGGTTTGTTGCAGGTAACGCGGCAACGCAGTGATTTCCATGACCTGGTGGCCACCAGCCGTTGGTGGGCAGTGGTGATCTGGTCGATGATTGCGGCCACCATCATCCTCGTTGTCGTTCTGGGGCATTACCGCACCGTGGGGCGACATGTGAACCGTTTGCTGGAGAGCATGGCTTCTCTGCAACCGGGCGCCTGGCGGTTGGAGACTCCGGAGGCAGGGCCACAGGAGCTGCGCCAGATCCAGCAGGGCATTCGTGCTCTGGGCGAACGAATGGCCGAGGCCGAGGCCGAAATCGAAGACAGGATTGCCCGGGAACGGGCCCTGGCAGAACAGCTGGAATACCAGGAGAAAGTGGCGATGATTGGCCGGGTCGCAGGCGGGGTAGCTCATGAACTGGGGGCGCCTCTGAACGTTATTCAGGGCCGGGCCCGCATTCTGGCCAGGGCCGGGCTGGAGCAGGAGCAGCAACGGCATCTGGATGATATCGAACATCAGGTGGACCGGATGACCATGATTATCCAGCAACTGCTGGACTGTTTCCGGCATGTGCCCGAGTCCCGGCGACCCGTAAACCTGGCAGACATTCTCGAGGACGTCGTTACCCGCGCCCGTGAAGACAGGCGCTGCCAGGCGGTTTCGCTGCAAGCCGACGCTTTTGACAGGCCGATGCCGACACGGGCGGAGCCGCTCCGGGTTGGCCTGGCGTGTCTGAATGTGGTGAGAAATGCGTGTCAGGCTGGCCGGGAACAGGTCGCGCTCTCAGTCGGCGAGACCGGGGAGTTTTGGGTGTTCCGGGTCGAGGACGATGGCCCTGGTATACCGGCGGAGCATCACGCCAGGGTTTTCGAGCCGTTCTTCAGCACCCGCCCGGCCGGCGAAGGCACGGGGTTAGGGCTGGCAGTGGTTCAGAGTGTCATGAAAGAACACGGGGGGGCCGTTGAGGTGATTGATAGCGAGTTGGGTGGTTGTGGTATGGCGCTGTATTTTCCGAAAGAGGTGGGGCAATGAGCAGCCGGCCTGTCACGATCCTGCTGGTCGAAGATGATGCCAGCCTTGGCCAGCTGCTGATGGAGGAGTTGGAAGTGGATGGATACCGCGTACGCAGGGTCAGTATGGTGGCCGAGGCGCGGACTGCTCTGGCAGACGAACGCCCGGGCCTGATCGTATCGGATCTGCGCTTGCCCGATGGTGACGGTCTGGAGATTCTGTCGCTTCAGCAGGCCGAGCATCCCGGTATTCCCTTTATCGTGATTACCGCGTTTGGGACGGTGGACCAGGCGGTCGATGCTTTGAAGGCCGGCGCTGATGATTTTCTGACCAAGCCGCTCTCAACGGATCATCTCCGGTTAAAGATCAAACGGTTGCTGGCCCAGGCGGATCTGAACCGGCAGTTGGCGGAGTATCAGTCCGGGCGCGGCGGCGATGAAAGCATGGGCTTGATCGGCGGCAGTGCGATGATGGATCGCCTCAGGTCAGACATTCGCCAGGTTGCCCGCAGTCAGGCCGCGGTTCTGATTAATGGCGAAAGTGGAACCGGGAAAGAGCTGGTTGCGAGGGCAATCCACCAGCAAAGTGAGCGCTCAGCACGGCCGTTCCTTGCGGTGAATTGTGCCGGTATACCGCGAGACTTGATGGAAAGTGAATTCTTCGGTCACGAGGCTGGTGCTTTTACCGGTGCACGGCAGGCCCGTCGGGGGCTGTTTGCAGAGGCGAACGGTGGCACCTTGCTGCTGGACGAGATTGGTGAAATGCCATTGGCTCTGCAAGCCAAACTGCTTCGGGTGTTGCAGGAGGGCTGCATCAAACCAGTGGGAGCTGACCATGAGGAAATGGTGGATGTTCGCATTCTGGCGGCAACTCATGTGGATTTGCTTCGGGCTGTTGAGCAGGGCCATTTCCGCGAAGACCTGTATTATCGTCTCGAAACCCTGTCGTTAACGGTGCCTCCCCTGAGGGAGCGGGATGAGGATGTTGAATTGCTGGCCATGCATTTTCTGGGTGAGGCAGCACGTCGTCACAGCCGGGGGTTCCTGAAGTTCAGTGACGTTACGTTAAGGATACTCCGCGATTATCCGTTTCCGGGCAATGTGCGTGAGCTGTCCAGTGCGATTGAGCGGGCGGTCACTTTTTGTGAAAGCGATACCCTACAGCCCGAGCATTTGCCCGAACGCATCCGGAAGCGCCAGGGCGGGATTGTTCAGGCTGCCGTTGCCGCTTCGCCCGGGAAACTTTCCGAATGGCCCACCTTGGAGATGCTCCAGCAGGATTACGTGCGCCGGGTCATGGCTGCCGTTGATGGTAATAAACGCCGGGCGGCCCAGATACTCGGCATTAATCGCAGAACACTGTATCGCTGGCTGGAGTCGGATTTGGAGCATGGGCATGACTGATCAGAAACAGGCCATGATGTACGGCCTTGCCACGGTGCTGCTGTGGTCGACCGTTGCTACCGCCTTCAAATTGTCACTGGCGGATCTTGCGCCGGTTCAGATGCTGCTGGTGGCCTGTACCGCATCCATCGTCGTGATGGCGGCTATCCTTATGCTACAGGGGCGCTGGGGACTGGTGTTCCGTTTGCGGCGGGGCCAATACCTGCAGTCCATGCTGATGGGGCTGATCAATCCCTGTCTGTATTACTTTCTGCTGTTTGGCGCGTTCGACCGTCTGCCCGCCCAGGAGGCCCAGCCTCTGAACTACACCTGGGCACTGGTGCTGGCCTATCTGTCGGTGCCGTTTCTGGGGCAGAAACTGCGCAGGATCGATATTCTGGCGGGGTTGGTGTGTTACGCCGGAGTGGTAGTGATCGCCACCCGCGGTGCCGTAACCTCGCTCTCATTCTCGGACCCCCTCGGTGTCTCGCTGGCGTTGGGCAGCACGCTGGTTTGGGCGTCTTACTGGATTATTGCCACCCGGGATACCCGGGACCCGGTG
Organism: Marinobacter sp. EN3; assembly: GCF_000475315.1. NCBI lineage: Bacteria > Pseudomonadati > Pseudomonadota > Gammaproteobacteria > Pseudomonadales > Marinobacteraceae > Marinobacter > Marinobacter sp. EN3. The sequence continues at coordinate 97,739 of NZ_AXCC01000023.1, read as the reverse complement.
GTAGGCCTGTTTCTGAATTTTCTATTTGGACTGCCGGTCATTGTGCTGGTGTGCTGGCAGACGGCGGGGTTGGTCATGCCGGTCGGGAGTTCGATGGCCGCTGCGGTTTACGTCGGCGTTTTTGAAATGGGCATAGCCTTTGTGCTGTGGTCCCAGGCCATGAAAAAAGCAGAAAACACCTCGAAAGTGAGCAATCTGATTTTTATCTCGCCTTTTCTGTCCCTGGTGTTTATCTACTTCATTCTGGGCGAAGTTATTCTCACCTCGACCTACGTCGGGCTGGTGCTGATCATTGCGGGATTATGGCTGCAGCAGAAGAAGGTCCGTGACCGGGAGCAGGCGTTGAGCCATGGCTGAAAACTGGTATCTGTACCTTGTTCGCACCGCATCGGGTAGCCTCTACACCGGAATTGCCACAGATGTGGAGCGGCGGTTTGCCGAGCATCAGGCGGGGGCACCCAAAGGTGCCCGGAGCCTGAGAGGTAAAGGGCCGTTAACCCTGGAGTTCCATGTGCCTGCCGGCGACAGGAGCCGCGCCTCCCGCCTGGAATGGCAGGTCAAGCGCTGGCCCAAGGTTCGAAAGGAAGCTTTGATCCGGGGTGTCGTCAGGCTTGAAGATGATGTCTGATGTGACGCCCGGCAACGGCCAGAGCGTCTCTGGCCCGGTCAAGCTGCGCGGCGTGCACCTGGAATACGTGCCAGAGATTGTTGTAGATCTCCAGCGTGGTTTCCACGTGTTCCTGTTTGGCCGCCTCCGCCAATCGACGGGCGTCGTTGAGCAGAACTTCCTGGCTTCCGACCTGAATCAGCAGGGGAGGCAGGCCACTCAGGTCACCGTAGACAGGCGACACCAGCGGGTGTGTCAAAGGCACGCCGTTGGCATACATTTTCGCGGCTTTGAAGGTCCAGGCAGCGTGCAGGACCGGTTCACATTCCGGAGTGTAAAGATCCTTTTCTGACAGATCTGTCCAGGGCGAGAAGCAGGTGACGGATGAGGGCAGTGGATGACCGTGGTCGCGCAATCGCATGGCCAGTACCACCGACAGACCGCCGCCGGCGGAATCTCCGGCCACGGCAATGGAGCCGGGGCTTACCCCCTGGTTGATCAAGGCCAGATATACGGCTTCGGCATCGTCTGGCGCGGCGGGAAACGGATGCTCCGGCGCCAGCCGGTAATCCGGGATCAGTACGTCGCAGCCAGAGAATTTGGCCAGATGGCCGGCAATGCCCCGGTGGGTATCGGCAGAGCCCATAACATAGCCTCCGCCGTGAAAATACAGTACGGTGCCGCCAGAACGGTCTTCCGGGGAGGCGCGCAGCACCGGTACATCGCCCAGGTCTTCCCACGCGAAACTGACGTCTTTAGGCGGGTAGGATGTTCGATAAGCTTCCCGGGTGTATCGGCGCTGCACCGATAACGGAAACGCCCGGGACAGGACGGGCTTCACAAAACGGTGCATGGTCCCTCTCAACCCGGCCTCAAGAAGCGGCTGGAACATCTGTGTTCTCCCTTGTGAATGCGTTAGGATGACTGGCATTTATGGATTCATGACAGGCGTTTAACTCTACGTGTACTGGAAAACAGATACCATAGAAATACCGAATTGGGACAGACATTCCCTGCTGGACCGTCTGGAACCGTTTGATCCGTCCGCCAGCCGGGAACTGAGTTCCGAGATGGAGGCGTATTGCCGGTTCTATGGCCTTGATCTTTGGGTTGAGCATCCGGATGTGGTCTACCATCAGGGGTACATCTGTGCCGAGCGGCATGAAGTGATGGTGCATTACTTCCGGCTGCCGGAGAGCGCCAGCCCGAAAGGCACGGTGTTCATTCTGCATGGTTATTTTGATCATGTGGGTTTGTATACCCAATTGATTGACCGCTGTCTTGGTGCAGGCTTCGATGTTCTGGCCTACGATCAGCCCGGGCACGGATTGTCGAGTGGTACGCCGGCCGCCATTGGCAGTTTCCTGGAGTACCAGGCCGTACTGTCGGAAGTAATGGCGAAGGTCAGGGACAAGATTCGGGGGCCCTGGTACGCAGTGGGGCAGAGTACGGGTGGCGCAATATTGATTGACTACCTGCTGTCGAACCACCACAACCGGGAGTCCTCGGCGTTCCGCAAAGTGGTGTTGCTGGCGCCACTGGTAAGGCCTATGGGCTGGCTGGGGGCAAAGATTCTCCACAGTCTGGTCAAACCGTTCCTGACTCGCTGGAAACGGGTATTCGGCCCGAACAGTGGCGATACCCGCTTTCTTCGGTTCCTGCGGGAACACGACCCGTTGCAGGCAAGAGCGGTTCATGTCGATTGGGTGACTGCATTGCGACAATGGGTGCCGCACATTGAGTCGGCGAGGCCGGTGGATTTTCCGGTCACCGTGGTGCAGGGTGAGAAGGATCTGACGGTAGACTGGCAGCACAATCTGAGGATTATCCGGAATAAATTTTCCTCAGTGAAGGAACGAAGAATACCGGACGGTCGTCATCATCTTGTGAACGAAGCGCAGGATTTGCAGGCGACGGTATTCAATACCATTATCGATACATTCTCGGAGTAAGCAGTGGCTGTAGTGCCAAAAGCTCCGGACCAACGATTACAGAAGCGGGAGAAGACAGTGAAAAAGACAATTCTTGCCTTTGCGGTAGCAACTGTTGGCCTGAGTGGCTGTATGACCTATGACCCGTATACCGGGGAAGAGAAAACTTCGAATGCCACCAAGGGCAGTATTATTGGCGCGATCGGTGGTGCTGCTATTGGCGCAGCAACCTCCAGCAGCAGTGATCGTGGCAAAGGCGCACTGATTGGTGCCGCTGGCGGTGCGGCCGTGGGTGGCGGTATCGGCTACTACATGGATCGCCAGGAGGCCCAGCTGCGCCAGAAGCTGGAAGGTACCGGTGTTCGCGTCGTCCGTAATGGTGACCAGATCGACCTGATCATGCCGGGTAACATCACTTTTGATACCGACCAGTCCACCATCCGTTCCGGTTTTACCGGCACTCTTGAGTCTGTGGCTCTGGTTCTGAAAGAGTTCGACAAAACCATCATCCAGATTGAAGGCCATACTGACAGCACCGGTTCAGACAGCTACAACCAGCTGTTGAGCGAGCGTCGCGCGTCTTCTGTCCGTGACTTCCTGTTGAATCAGGGCATTGAGCCCCGTCGTACCCGGGCCACCGGTTATGGCGAGCGCTACCCGATTGCTTCCAACGATACGGCTGCGGGTCGTGAGCAGAACCGTCGCGTTGAGCTGACACTGGTGCCGATGCAGTAATAACCTGCTCAGCATTCAACAAAAAAGCCCCGGTTTATGCCGGGGCTTTTTGCTTTATGGCAGGAGCAATCAGTTGGTATTGCTCGGCAGCCATTCGTCGATTCGCTTCTTCAGATCCTCCAGCTGATCTTCGCCGGAGTCCTTGAGTTCGCCCAGTTTGCTTCGGGCAGTCTCGATGTGGTCTTCAACGGCCTGAATGCGCTCTGAAAACTCTCTCTGAATTTCGGCTTCCGCTTGGTCATCCTTTGCCTTGGCCATCTTTTCGTCGGCTTCGGCACGCAGGCTGTCGATCTGTTTGCTCCAGTACTCGGTCTGGGTTTCCAGTTTCTTCTGCAGAGATTCCTTCAAGGACATAATTACCTCCATGCTGGGCCTGTTCCGGCCCGGTTTGAATGACTGGTACTTTTAGCATGGCTACGTATGGCCGAATCTCAAGGGCGGCAGCATGAAGTTTTGTTGAAATGCGGCGTTGTGGCCCGAAATGGCATAAAAAAACCGGAGCTCCCAGGGGGATGCTCCGGTTCTTGAAGGCAGCTGTCTGTCAGAACAGTACGCGGCAGCGAATAGTGCCTTTTACCTGGCGGAGCTTTTCCAGCGCCAGCTCACCGTAGGCCTTGTCCACATCGACCACCACATAACCAATATCTTCCTTGGTTTGCAGGTACTGGCCACAGACGTTGATGCCGTTTTCGGAGAACACCTGGTTGATTTCCGACATTACGCCCGGCACGTTCTCGTGAATGTGCAGCAGGCGGTGCTGGTTCGGGTGCGACGGCAGCGCCACTTCCGGGAAGTTCACCGAAGAAACGGAGGTGCCGTTGTCGCTGTACATGGCCAGCTTCTCGGCCACTTCGCGCCCGATGTTTTCCTGGGCTTCAATGGTTGAGCCACCCACGTGCGGAGTCAGGATGCAGTTGTCGAACTCGCGCAGTGGAGAGACAAACTCTTCGTCGTTGGACTTGGGCTCCACCGGGAATACGTCGATGGCTGCGCCCAGCAGTTTACCGGAACTCAGCGCATCGGCCAGGGCGTCGATATCCACCACGGTACCGCGGGAAGCGTTCATCAGAATGCTGCCCGGCTTCATCTGGGCAAACTGCTCGGCCTTGAACATGTATTTGGTCGCCGGAGTCTCCGGTACGTGCAGGGAAACCACATCGGAAATGTTCAGCAGTTCCTGCAGCGTGCCCACTTGCGTGGCGTTACCAATCGGCAGTTTGGAAACCACGTCGTAGAAATAGACGTCCATTCCCAGGCTTTCGGCCAGCACGCTGAACTGGGTGCCGATGTTGCCGTAACCGATGATGCCAAGCTTCTTGCCACGAATCTCGTAGCTGTTCTTGGCGGATTTCAGCCACTCGCCACGGTGGGCTTTGGCGTTCTTTTCCGGCACGCCGCGCAGCAGCAGGATGGCCTGGGCCAGAACCAGTTCTGCCACGGAACGGGTGTTGGAGAAAGGCGCGTTGAACACGGCCACGCCACGGCGGGTCGCGGCCTGCAGGTCTACCTGGTTGGTGCCGATACAGAAGCAGCCCACAGCCACCAGCTTCCTGGCGGCTTCAAATACTTTCTCGGTCAACTGGGTGCGAGAGCGGATACCAACGAAGTGCGCATCGGCAATCTTCTCGATCAGCTCTTCCTCACCCAATGAATGGGTCAGATACTCGATATTGGTGTAACCCGCGGCATTCAGGGTATCAATGGCAGATTGATGCACGCCTTCCAGCAGCAGGATCCGGATTTTGCTCTTTTCGAGAGACGTATTTGACATGGGCTTGCTTCCGAACCTTTCGTCACGTGAAATGACCTGCAGCCAGGGATCGTCGGCCTGGCTCACAGAACAGGGGCGGTATGATACCATAAACGCAGATTTTCACAGCGCGCCGGTTTGCCTGAATCAATTCTTTGTGAGTGATCTCTGAACAGGCCCTGGCCCAACTTCGAAGAGACTGACACATCCATGAGTTCCGAACAGATCATCGCTTCCCTTAAAGAGCTGGTTGCCACCTCCGAAAACCCGGGCAAGGTTCTCACCGATCCTGCGGATCTGGACAATTACGGCAAGGACTGGACCAAAATCTACCCGCCCAAGCCGCTGGCCATTGTCCTGCCGAAAACCACGGAGCAGGTGCAGGCGCTGGTGAAGTTTGCCAATGACAATCAGGTGGCTCTGGTACCTTCGGGCGGACGTACCGGCCTGAGTGCAGGCGCCGTGGCCGCCAATGGCGAAGTGGTGGTAGCGTTCGACAACATGAACCAGATTCTGGATTTCAACGCCAGTGATCGCACCGTACGTTGCCAGGCCGGGGTGGTGACCGAGCAACTGCAGACCTTTGCCGAAGAAAACGGCCTGTACTATCCGGTGGATTTTGCCTCCGCCGGGTCGAGCCAGCTCGGTGGCAACCTGTCCACCAATGCCGGCGGCATCAAGGTCATTCGCTGGGGCATGAGCCGGGACTGGGTTGCCGGACTGAAAGTGGTGACCGGTAAAGGTGATGTGCTGGATCTGAACAAGGATCTGGCCAAGAACAACACCGGCTACGATCTGCGACATCTGTTCATCGGTGCCGAGGGCACCCTGGGTTTCATTACCGAAGCCACCATGAAGCTTACCCGCAAGCCGGACGACCTGACCGTGCTGGTGCTGGGCCTGAATGACCTCACCAACACCATGGATGTCTTGCAGGCTTTCCAGAAAAAACTGGATCTGACCGCCTACGAGTTTTTCTCTCACCAGGCCATGGGGCATGTACTGGCCCACGGCCAGGTTCAGGCACCGTTCGAGACCGAGGCGCCATATTATGCGTTGCTGGAGTTCGAGGCTGTTTCTGATCAGGTGATGGACGATGCCATGGCACTGTTTGAGCAGTGTGTGGAAGAAGGTTGGGTGCTGGATGGTGTCATCAGCCAGAGTGAAACCCAGGCACAGAACCTTTGGCAGCTGCGTGAGCGGATTTCCGAATCCATCGCGCCGCGAATTCCCTACAAGAACGATATTTCGGTGGTGGTTTCCAAGGTGCCGGGCTTCCTCCAGGAAATCGACAACGTGGTTACCGAACACTACCCGGACTTCGAGATCATCTGGTTCGGCCACATTGGTGACGGCAACCTGCACCTGAACATCCTCAAACCGGAGGACATGGCGAAGGAAGATTTCTTCGAAAAATGCCAGCAGGTGAACAAGTGGGTATTTGAAATTGTCGAGCGTTATCAGGGCAGTGTCTCTGCTGAGCACGGTGTGGGCATGACCAAGAAACCCTACCTGCAGTACACCCGCAGCGAGGCGGAAATTGCCTACCTGCGCGGTATCAAGCAGGTATTCGACCCCAATAACATCATGAATCCGGGTAAGATCTTCGACTGATGCAAGAGCACATTGTCGTACTCACTGGCGCTGGAATCAGCGCCGAAAGCGGCCTCTCCACCTTCCGGGACAACGGTGGGCTGTGGGAGCAGCACAGTGTGTACGACGTGGCCACGCCGGAGGCGTTCGAGCGCAACCGGGATCTGGTGCTGAGGTTCTATAACGAGCGCAGGCGGCAACTTCAAACCGTTGAGCCCAATCCTGCGCACCGCTTGCTGGCGGAGCTGGAAAGCCGTTTTCAGGTGACCGTGGTCACCCAGAATGTGGACGACCTGCATGAGCGCGGCGGTTCCAGCAATGTGCTGCACCTGCACGGTGAACTCACCAAGGCCCGCAGTTCCGCCTATCCGGACCTCATTTACGACATCGGCTACAACGACATCAATCCCGGGGATACCTGTGATCGCGGTGCCCAGCTTCGGCCCCATATCGTCTGGTTCGGCGAAGAAGTCCCGATGCTGGATGCGGCGGCAGAGGTGGTGCGCACCGCAGACCAGCTGCTGATTGTGGGTACGTCGCTGCAGGTATATCCTGCGGCGGGGCTGATCTACGAGGTGGACATTGATGTGCCCATCACGGTGATTGATCCTGGCGAACCTGCGTCCGTCTCCCGGGCACGGGTGATTCGCAAAGGGGCCTCGGAAGGGGTGCGGGAGTGGGTTTCGCGTTATTTGTGAACTTGGCGTTAGCCTCGGAGGTATTTCTCCAGTTCACTTCTGAATGCTGCCTGGACACCTAAGCGTTTTAGCATCCAGTAATGCCCCGCAATCATCCGGTCTATGAAAATACTCTCGACCGGTGGTTTGAAGTAATCTAGGTATTTGAACACCGTGCTGGTTTTGGCGGCCACGTGTTTATGGATATCGGCCTCGGCGAAGTCGTAGGGCTCATCGTTCAGGAACGGGATGATCAGGATATCCCTCCACATGGCGTAATAGGCTTCATCGACCGCCGGTTGGCTGTCCACGCGAGCGCCCAGGTCGATCAGGTACTGGTCCAGGGCCTGGTAGTCCTCATCCAGCGCTGCGATCAAGGCTTTGCGGTAGGCTTCGACAATCTCCGGTTTGAGTTTCTTCACGCAGCCGAAGTCATACATGATAATGGTGCCATCCGGCCGGTAGGCGAAATTGCCCGCGTGAGGGTCGCCGTGAATGCACTGGAACCGGAACAGCTGATCGGCCATGATCGTGAAAATCCGGTGGCCAATCAGGTTGAGGGTTTCCTGGGAGTAGTGTTCCGGCGTGACCTTGCTGACGTGGTCGCCCTCCACCAGCCCCAGGGTCAGGACCCGACGGGTTGAATGGCTGTCGACCACCTCCGGGATGATCACCCACGGCTGATCTTTGTGGAATTCGTGGAACAGCTTGAGGTTTCGCGCCTCGTTCTCGTAATCCAGCTCTTCCTTCAGTCGCACCCGGATTTCGCCGAACAGCTGGTCAACCGTCTCCTTGGGCATTTTCAGCAGGCCGCCGAGCTTCAGGGCCAGTCGTAGCTGTTTGAGGTCGGAGTCGCAGGATTCATCCACGCCGGGGTATTGCACTTTCACGATCACATCCGTGCCATCGTGCAGGCGGGCGCGGTGTACCTGGCCGATGGAGGCAGAGGCGTAGGGTGTTTCCTGCAGGTATTCAAACAGCTCGCCAACCGGCTTGCCCAGCTCACTTTCCACCTGTTCCAGAATCACCTCGAATGGCATCGGTGGTGCTTCTTTCTGGAGTTTTTCCAGCGCGTCCGAGAATTCTTTGGGCAGGAAGTCCTGGGTCTGGGAGGCTATCTGCCCCACCTTCATCACCGCCCCCTTGAGCTCGCCCAGGGTATCGGCAATTTGCCCGGCCATCCGGGTGTAGCTTTCGCTCTGGGCGCCTTCGTCATTTTCGGTGCGGAACATGCGCCGCGCTCTCTGGCCGGCGTACTGGCCCGCCACCGTGGCGGTCATGCCTGCGAGTTTGAAGAAGCGTCCTGTGCGTGAAGTAACGGGTTTCCTGGCCATGGTAGTGCCTGTTCTACGGGAAGTTTGCAGCTCGTCTGAATATCCGTATCCGTGTTGCGTTCAGACCACTGTGGTCTCCACAAATAACACATCTTCCAGCTCCAGGGACAGAGTCTGGCCGCTGACAAGCGGGCCAACGCCTTTGGGCGTGCCAGTCAGCACCACATCGCCGGGTAACAGGGTGAACTGGGTGCTCATATGAGCAATCAGGGGCACGATCGGGTTCAGCATGTCGCCGGTATCCCCGGTCTGCTGGCGCTGGCCGTCGATATCCAGTGTGAAGTTCAGGTCGCCCTTGGCAAGTTGGTCGGCGGCAACGAATGGTGAAAGCGGGCAGGCGCCGTCGAAGGCCTTTGCGCGCTCCCAGGGGTGTCCCTTTTCTTTCAGGCTGCTTTGCACGTCCCGCAAGGTAAGATCCAGGGCCAGGCCATAACCGAGAATGGCTCTTTCCACTTCGCTGGCGGAGGCATTGGTCAGGGGGCGGCCGATAAGTACGGCCAGTTCGGTTTCAAAGTGCACCGCACCCTGGCCTCTGGGGTAGACCAGCGGGCGGGTGATATGAACCGCTGCGGTGGAGGGTTTGATAAACAGCAGCGGCTCTTCCGGTACCGGGTTGTTCAGCTCCCGGGCGTGTTCGGCGTAGTTGCGCCCCACACAAACGATTTTGCCAAGGGGAAGATGAACCGGTGTTCCATCTTTCCAGTGATGCTGATAATCGCCCATGGTGGCGCCTCCGCTCAGTCTCCTTCGAATGAGCAGACAGTATAAACCTGCAGACCTTCTTCCTGCAGCTTGCGTGAGCCACCCAGATCTGGCAGATCAATCATGGCGGCTACTTCAACGATTTCAGCACCAATACGGCGGATCAGCCGGGTTGCGGCCAGCATGGTACCGCCAGTGGCAATCAGATCGTCCACCAGGATGACCTTGTCGCCGGGTTTGAAAGCGTCTTCGTGCAGCTCGACGGAAGCCGTGCCGTATTCCAGTTCGTAGTCTTCCACCAGGGTGTCGAAGGGCAGTTTGCCCTTCTTGCGCACGAGTACCAGAGACGCATTCAGCTCGTAGGCCAGCGCCGAGCCGATAATGAAGCCCCGGGCATCGACGGCGGCAACCGCATCAATGTGCTGGCCATGGTAGCGATGAACAAAGGCATCAATCAGTTTACGAAATGCCGTTTTGTCCTGAAGGACCGTGGTGATGTCCCGGAAGGAAACGCCGGGTTTGGGCCAGTCCGGCACAGTGCGGATGGCTTTTTTGATGCTCTCGGAAAAATAGTCCATGGGCGGGTCCGGTGATTACTCTGGGCGCCGCTCAGGCGGCGTCCAGGAACATGAATTTCAGAACAAATACAACGGCAATGGTAACGACACTGGCGTTAAGATCGGACCAGCGGCCAGACAACGCCTTGATCACGGCGTAGGTGATGAAACCCAGGGCAATGCCGTTTGCAATAGAGAAGGTCAGCGGCATGGTCAGTGCCGTGACGATCGCTGGTGCGGCGTCGGTGATGTCATCCCAATCGATCAGTTTGAGGCCGCTTGCCATCAGCACGGCGACGTAGAACAGGGCCGGTGCGGTCGCATAGGCAGGGATGATGCTCGCGATCGGTGACAGCAGCAAACAGGCGAGGAAAAGCAGGGCGACGACAACCGCCGTCAGTCCTGTGCGACCACCGGCGGAAATGCCAGCGGTTGATTCGATATAGCTGGTGGTGGTTGAGGTACCCAGGGCTGCGCCTGACATGGTTGCGACGGAATCCGACATCAGAGCTCGTCCGAGACGGGGCAGCTTGCCATCTTTATCCAGCAATCCACCACGCTGGGCTGCTCCGATCAGGGTGCCGGAGGTATCGAAAAGATCCACGAACAGAAAGGCAAAGATAATGCTGATCATGCCAACATTCAGTGCGCCGGCCAGATCAAGTTGCATAAAGGTGGGGGCAAGGCTGGGTGGGGCAGACACAAAACCTTTGTATTCCACCATGCCAAGCATCATGGCGGCCACGGTAACAGCAAGGATGCCGATCATCACGGCGCCAGTGATTCTGCGGAATGAAAGTGCACAGATCAGTACGAATCCTGCGAAGAACAGCAGGCTCTCAGCCACTTTGATGTCGCCCAGACCCACAAGGGTCGCAGGGTTATCTACCACGATGCCGGCGTTTTTCAGTGCGATCAGAGCAAGAAAGAATCCGATGCCGGCAGAAATGCCAAAGCGTAAGGACATCGGAATGCTGTTGATGATCCATTCCCGGATCTTGACCACACTCAGAATGAAGAAAATAAACCCGGAGAGAAAGACAGCGCCCAGCGCCACTTCCCAGCTGTATCCCATACTGCCGACGACCGTGAACGAGAAAAAAGCGTTCAGGCCCATGCCGGGGGCCAGGGCAATTGGATAGTTTGCCCAGAGGCCCATAATCAGCGTACCGATGGTTGCGGCCAGACAGGTAGCCACGAAAACGGCTCCGAAATCCATGCCGGTGGACGACAGGATGCTGGGGTTGACCACGATGATGTAGGCCATGGTCAGGAAGGTGGTAATGCCAGCTACCACTTCTTTACGGACAGTGGTGCCGTGGGCCTGGAGTTGGAACAGTCGTTCAAGCATGACTTGGGTCTGCCTCTAGAATGCCTGGATTAGGGAGTTTGAAAGTCAGTTTGCGTGCGGAAAACGTGAATTGGGTGAAAAAACGGCAATGTTACCGGCTCAGGCGCCTCACGCCAAGGGATGATTCAGAGTTCAGTTCAGCATCTGGTCTCGTTGCAGGCGGATATCAAAGCGCACCGCGAGCATGCGAACAATCACGATAAACAGCAGGCCAATAGTCAGCGCCATGGATTCGCTCTCCAGCAACCACTGGCACACAAAGTACAGCCAGCAACCGGCGAAGGCGATAGAGGCGTAGATCTGGTCCTTGCGGAAAATAAAGGGAACTTCGTTGCACAGGGTGTCACGCAGGGCGCCGCCGAAGCAGCCTGTCATTACACCCAGCATGGAAGCGATAAACCAGGAGTGGCCCAGATCGAGAGCCAGTTGCGCACCGAGAATGGAAAAAATGCCAAGGCCGATGGCGTCCGGGAAGACGATTCTCGATTCTTTCAGGGAATGGGCCCGGCTCCAGTAGCTGAACACGATTGCCATGGCCAGGATCATGATCGGCTGCTCCTGGTGCTTGATCCAGTACAGCGGGTGATTGTCCATGATCAGATCCCGCAATGTGCCGCCACCCAGAGCGGTAATAAAACCGATGGCAAAAACACCCACCGGATCCATGTTTTTGGACCGTGCGACGATCATGCCGGAAATGGCAAACGCCACAACGCCAATCATTTCAAGAGTATAGATGATGTCAAACATGGGGCAGCTCTGATTTGACGAAATTCGGTCCGGGGCGTGGGTGAAAGGCTGGAAGAATAGCGGAATTCGTCCCGGGATTCATCTTCAGGCGTTGATGGCCGATTCGGCCAATGTGATCTGTTGCGCGACAGTTACGCGTATCACTGCCTTGTTTCCCGTTTGATTGATCCGGAGTACTGCAATATGGCCCTGATGCGACTCGCCTACGCCAGCGAAGCAACGTTTGAAGCCCAGCCCCTGGAAAAGGGTGTCGAACCCCACGTGGCCAGAATTCTCATGGTGTCCCGAAGAAATAACGGTCGGGCAGGCCTGGTCGGTGGCTTGTATTATGGCGACAACCGGTTTTTCCAGTACCTTGAGGGCGAGGAAGAATTTGTCCGGGAAACCTTCGAACGAATCCGCCAGGACTCTCGTCACCGCAATATCCGCATGCTGATTGAAGAGCCGCTGGACGTCCCGACCTTCTCCAACTGGTCGATGAAGTATGTACCCCTGTCATCCGACGTGCAGGCCTTTCTGGACAAGCACCAGTTACCGGACTTCAACCCGGCGGCGTTCTCCAGCCACCAGTGTGAGGAAATGATTGACCTGATTCGGCGCTCCAGCGAAGACCAGAAACTGGTCAATCACGACGAAGACAGCCCAGCCCGGGTTCAACACTCACAAACCCTGTCTCCCGGTGTCAGGTATGGGCTTCTGGCCGCCGGTGTGATGGTCATCGTCGCTGTGGTAGCGGGCGCTGTACTGTTCTGAATCCGCCGGTTTATCAGCCGGGCTTATTGCCATGAATAAGCAGCCTTGATTTGCTTCACGGGCCCTGTGCGTTTAGGTTGATCCGGGTCAATTACAACATCAAATCAGACCCGCCCTGACGCCATCGGGGTAAGACAGACAGCCCAGGAGCAACCATGAAAGCCATTCTGTGCAAAGACTATGGCCCGGCAGAGAATCTGGTCATCGAAGACATTGCCAGCCCGGATGTAAAAGGCAGCGGCGTAAAAATCCGGGTCAAGGCTGCAGGCCTGAACTTCCCGGACACCCTGATCATTCAGGGCAAATACCAGTTCCAGCCGCCCATGCCGTTTTCCCCCGGTGGCGAACTGTCCGGTGAAGTGCTTGAAGTGGGCGAAAAAGTCAGCCGTTTCAAACCCGGAGACCGGGTAGCCGCTCTGACCGGCTGGGGTGCGTTTGCCGAAGAAGTGGTTGCTCCGGAATCCAACCTGTTGCCAATTCCGGACTCTATGTCCGATGAGAAAGCAGCGGCTTTCATGATGGTGTATGGCACCTCCTATTATGCGCTGAAACAGCGAGGCAACCTGCAGCCCGGCGAAACCCTGCTGGTACTCGGTGCCAGCGGTGGTGTTGGCCTGGCAGCGGTGGAGCTGGGCAAGGCTATGGGCGCGAAAGTGATCGCGGCGGCCAGCTCTGCTGAAAAACTCGCGGTGGCCAGGGAAGCCGGTGCTGATGAACTGGTGAATTACACCGAGGAATCGCTGAAAGATGCGGTGAAGAAACTGACCAAGGGCAAAGGTGTGGATGTGATCTACGACCCGGTCGGCGGAGATTTCACCGAACAGGCCCTGCGCACCATGGGCTGGAACGGCCGCCATCTGGTGATCGGCTTTGCCGCAGGGGATATCCCCAAGATTCCTGCGAACCTGACGCTGCTCAAGGGCTGTTCTGTGGTAGGTGTATTCTGGGGTAGCTTCACCCAGCGCGAGCCGCAGACCAGCGCCCAGAACATGATGGAGCTGTTGCAGATGTATGCCGACGGCAAGATCGATCCCAAGGTCAGCGAGGTTTTCCCGTTCGAGGAATATGCGGCGGCGCTTGGGGCACTCACGGGGCGTCGGGCCACTGGCAAGATCGTTTTGCGGGTTGAAGAATAGTTCTTGGAGCCTGAGGGATAGCCTCCCTCCTAGCCTTTAGGTTTCGGTGTGGGCCGCGCTGGGGAACGCTTCCAAAAAACCGCTACAAGCACATCCATGTGCGCTTATTTCGGGCCATCCATGGCCCTCAAAATTTTTTGGAAGCGTTCCCCATCACGGCCGGTCAGCTTCACAGTAATAGTCAGGGAGAAAAGCTAGGTTTTTCAGTAAACTGACTATCACTCCTTGGCTCGGAAGTGAGTGCGGGGTGCCCCTCCCAAAAATGTCGGAGGCCATGGATGGCCGGAGAGAAGCGCACATGGATGTGCTTGTAGCGGTTTTTGGGAGGGGCACCCCGTACTCACTGTCACCAAGCGTTGCAGGCTAGGTTATGAGGCCCCTCTCCAAAAGTCAGGATCAAAACCGAACATCCCCCGAATCAATATCCGAGACTAGCTCCGGAGTCAGCAAAGTATAACCGGACGAACCGGGCAGCCAGGCGTACACATCGTCTTCCGACCGCTCCAGAGAATAGCCGAGCTTCTGGATGTCCACCTTCCGGTACTTGAACGTTCCCGTCTTCTCGATGGCATTGGTCACCCGCACAAACACCGGCACCGCATAGGCCGGCAGATTCTCCTGCAGATAGTCAAACAGCTTGTTGATATCGAAGGACGAACCATTGGACTGAGGCACCAGCGTTACCATGCCCGCCTTGCCGTTGGTTTTGGGAATCTCGACACCGTACACAATGGCTTCCTCCACCATGGCGGAGCCATCAATGATATTTTCCACCTCCGTTGTCGACACGTTCTCTCCCTTCCAGCGGAAGGTGTCGCCCATGCGATCGACAAACTGCAGGTGACGGCAGCCGATTTCTTTTAATACATCACCGGTATTGAACCAGGCATCGCCTTTCTTGAAGCCATCGCGCAGGATGGATTTCTCGGTGGCTTCCTTCTGGGTGTATCCCTCGAATGCCCACTTCTTGTTGATCTCCCCGATCAACAGGCCGGGCTGGCCTTTTTCCACTTCCTCCAGACGGCCCTTGTCGTTGCGGATCGGGTCCCGGGTGCCTTCGTGGTACTTGACCAGTTTGTAGGGCGCGGTGGAGAAGCCCACGGTGTTGTCCATGTTGAAAAAGTTGCTGAAGCCGATATTGCCTTCTGATGAGGCATACAGTTCAGCCACCTTGTCGATGCCAAAACGTTCCTTGAATTCTTTCCAGATGGAGGGGCGCAGGCCGTTGCCGATCATTTTGGTCAGGCCGTGGTTGCGGTCCTGGCTGCTGGGAGGTTGATTCAGCAGGTAGCGGCACAGTTCGCCCACGTAGCCGAAGGTGGTGGCGTTGTAGCGTCGGACGTCGTCCCAGAAGGCGCTGGCGGAGAATTTTCGGCGCAGTGCGATGGCAGAGCCACCGGCGAGGACCGAGCCCCAACACACCAGCAGGGCGGTGCCATGATACAGCGGCAGCGTACAATACAGGACGTCTTCCGGTTCCATGGCCAGGGAGAGCATGCCAAAGCCGCCGTAGGCTTTGATAAATTTGCGATGTGAACCGGGCGCCGCCTTGGGCAGGCCGGTGGTGCCTGAGGTGTAAAGATACACGGCGGTATCGCCCATGGTTACCGGGTTGCTCAGGACCGGTCGGGTTGAGGGCCGGCGGCTGACTTCCAGGGCCAGATTGACGTAGCCCTCCGGCGCGTCACTAAAGGTGTTCAGAGTGTTGCCGTCGTGCAGGTAGAGCAGGGGATGCGTGTGCCGGAGCTGAACCTCTCCACGAACCGACTCGGCATTGTCGATCAGTTCGCTACCAACCACCAGCAGTCGTGGCTCGATCAGGTTGATACTGTGGGCCAGCACTTTGCCTTTCTGGGAGGTGTTCAGCATGGCGCAGGCCACGCCGACCTTGGCTGCGCCAACCACGGTCGCCAGTAGTTCCGGTCGGTTTTCCAGCAGTACCGCAATGGCATCGCCCTTTACCAGCCCCTGATCTTTCAGGTAATGGGCAATTCGATTGCTCCAGGCATCCAGTTCTGCCCAGGTAATGCTGCGATCATCGAAGAGAATGGCAGGGCGCGTGGGGTGTTTGTCAGCGTTGCGCTCTACCAGCTTGCCAAGGGTCAGCTCTTTTTTGTCGTCCTTTACCCGGTAGTAGTAAAGCCCTTTTGCCACGAAGGGAAATTTTTTCAGAACCGTGGGCAGGCTGCGCATGATGTCGCGTGCGGTTACGATGTCTTGGCTCATGGTGCGTCCGTTTCAGTCGTCATTGTCTTTGTAGGTTTTGAACCGCGGACCAACCCATTGCTCCGCGGCTAATCCAGGAACAGATCCGGCAGCAGTGGCTTGTCGCCTGCGGCATACCGGTAGTGTTCGAAGTCCTTCACGCCATCCTGACGAAGTACATCCTCGTCAATCAGCGCTTGCCCGGTCAGTTCGTCCGCACTGCGGGACAGTATGCTGACCGCAGCATCGGCCATGATTTCCGGCTTTCGTCCCTGCGCCATCAATTGAGGTCCGCCCACTTCGTGTTCTATGGCGGCAGTGGCAATCAGAGTCTTTGGCCACAGGCAGTTCACGGCAATGCCATAGCGTCGGAACTCCTCGGCCATGCCCATGCTGAGCATGGTCATTCCGTATTTTGTGGTGGTGTATGGCCCGTACTGGGAAAACCACCGGGTATTCAGGTTCAGCGGCGGCGACAGGCTGAGAATGTGGCCACCGGATTCCTTCAGCCAGGGCAGGGCCGCCTGACTGCAGGTGAATACGGCCCGGGCGTTGACCTGATGCATCAGGTCGTATCGGCTCACTTTCAGGTTTTCGACACCGGTCAGGCGTATCGCCCCGGCGTTGTTCACCAGGGCATCGATACCGCCAAAATAACCGGCGGCTTCGTCTATTCGCTGGCGGACCTGTCGTTCATCCCGCACGTCTAGTACCAGCGGTAGCGCCTGGCCTCCGGCGTTGCGAATTTCCTCAGCGACCGTGTGGATGGTGCCGGGTAATTTTGGATGCGGGGTTTCCGTTTTCGCCGCAATGACCACATTGGCGCCTTCCCGGGCACAGGCCAGGGCGATAGCGCGGCCGATTCCCCGGCTACCACCGGTTATAAACACTGTGCGCTGCTGTAGCCGGCTCATGATTCTTCCTCCTCGGTGGACTGCACGTCTGCCAGAAGTTGGCCACGCTTGACCTGGTCCCCTTTGCGGGCGAGCAATTGGCTAACGGTGCCATTGCGATCCGCCTTCACCGGATGCTCCATTTTCATGGCTTCCAGAATCACCAGGGTCTGGCCCTGTTCCACCTGATCTCCCTCTGCCGCCAGTACATCAATAATGGCACCGTCCATCGTGGCCTGGACCTTGCCGCTGCCGGCGCCCATGGCACCTTGCGCGGGCTGGTGCGTGATGTCCCAAACGCACCAGGAACGGCCGAACGCATGCAAATATAGGGAATCTCCGCTCCGGTAGTATTGGCACCGCTGACGAACCCCCTTGTCGATAATGCATAGCAGGCCGGGTTCCTGGCTTTGCAGTTGCAGTTCATAGTGTTCTTCGCCGTGAGCCACCAGCAGTTTGTGGCCACTGCGCCGGATCTGCAGTTCCAGGGTTTCGTCCTGGGCCTCAAGTTTCATCGGCATGACGGTGGCGGGGGCGTTACTCCAGCCTTCCTGGGCGGATTGGCCGAGGCTCAATGCGCAGGCGCTCAGTGCCAGCTCGCGGATGGTGAGCGGCTGGGGCGCCAGTGACGGATCATCCTTGAAGGCCTGTTGCAGGAAGGCCGTGGTGGCTTCACCGGCACCGAAAGTGTCGTTGGCAATGATACGGCTGAGGAAGTGGCGGTTGGTGGTTACGCCGAACACCGTGGTGTCTTCCAGCGCCCGGATTAGCCGGCGGCGGGCTTCGTCCCGGTTTTGGCCCCAGGCGATGACTTTCGCCAGCATGGGATCGTAGTGGGGGCTGACCACGTCACCGGAGCGCACGCCGGTATCAAACCGCAGGCCTTCGCCTTCGGCCGGGGTGAACTGGTGCAGGGTACCGGTTTGCGGGGTGAAACCGCTGGCCGGGTCTTCGGCGTAAAGTCGCACTTCGATGGCGTGGCCATTGAGTTGGATGTCATCCTGGGCCAGAGGCAGCGGGCGGCCTTCAGCGACCATCAACTGCCAGGCCACCAGATCCTGGCCGGTAATCAGTTCGGTGACCGGATGTTCTACCTGCAGGCGAGTGTTCATTTCCAGGAAGTAGAAATTGCGGTCTTTGTCGACCAGGAATTCCACGGTACCGGCGCCCTCGTAACCGCAGGCCAGGGCCGCTTTGACAGCAGCTTCGCCCATGGCCTTACGCAGTTCCGGGGTGACAAAAGGTGAGGGCGCTTCTTCAACCACTTTCTGGTGCCGGCGCTGTACGGAGCAGTCCCGCTCGCCCAGGTAAACGGCGTTGCCGTGGTGGTCTGCGAAAACCTGGATTTCCACGTGCCGGGGTTCGATGACCGCTTTTTCGATGATCAGTTCGTCGTCACCGAAGGCCTGTTTGGCTTCTGAGCGGGCCCTTTTAATGTTGTTGGCCAACTCGCTCTCGCTCTCGACCAGGCGCATGCCCCGGCCACCGCCACCTGCGGAGGCTTTGAGCATGAGGGGGTAGTCGATGTCCTGGGCTGCGGCGATGAGTTCATCATCACTGGCGTTGTTGCCTTCGTAGCCAGGGACTACGGGCACGCCGGCTTCCTGCATGGCGATTTTCGAGCGGCGTTTGCTGCCCATGAGTTCAATGGCGTTTTCGGGAGGGCCTACAAAGGTGAGGCCGGCCTGTTTGACGGCTTTGGCGAAGCCGGAGTTTTCAGAGAGGAAGCCGTAGCCCGGGTGGATGCAGTCGGCGCCTGTTTTCCTTGCGGCATCGAGGATGGCGTCGGCGTTGAGGTAGGAGGCGGCAACCTGTGCCGGGCCGATGCAGACGGCTTCGTCGGCTTGTTCAACGTGCAGGGCGTTGGCGTCGGCTTCGGAGTAGACGGCAACGGTTCGGTAGCCCAGCGCCTTGGCTGTACGGATGACCCTGACGGCGATTTCGCCTCGGTTAGCGATTAAAAGTTTTTTTAGCATACGCGTTACCTATCTGGTTACTTTGCCGCCTGGGTTGGGTGCTCGTCCGCACCACCACCAGGGTGGGCTTCCGGAAAACCGCTACAAGCACGTCCATGTGCGCTTCTCTCCGGCCATCCATGGCCTCCGACATTTTCCGGAAGCCCACCCTGCCAGTGGCGCTCCCCGAACCTTGTCGGAGTCTGCCCAACTACGGTCAATAGACATTATTTAGTTGTTATTGATTGGGGAGCTCTGCCCACTTGGGCTCACGCTTCTGCATAAATGCCATCGTGCCTTCCGCCCCCTCCGGCCCGCGGATGGCGGCCGCGAATTTTTCAGCGGCGTCATCGAGTAAACCGGCCATGGCTTCATGTCCCACCCGATGCAGCAGGGCCTTGGTTTCTGCCGTGGCATCGGGGGCGCACAGGCGTACCCGTTCCAGAGCCTGGTTCAGCATGTCGCTTAGCTGTTCTTCGGATTCCGCAACCTGGTGAACGATGCCGAGTTTGCAGGCTTCCGTTGCGTCGATTCTCAAACCTAGCAGCGCCAATCGACGGGCCTGGGTCAGGCCGATGCGTTCGACAACGAACGGGGCGATCTGGGCCGGGATGACGCCGAGGGTGGTTTCCGGCATACCGAATTTGGCAGTCGGGCCGGCGATGGCGAGGTCGGAGACACAGGCCAGGCCGAAGCCGCCGCCCATGACGGCGCCTTCGGTGATGGCAATGACGACTTTGGAGGATTCGTTGACTTGTTGAATCATCTGGCCGAAGGCGCGGTTGAGTTTGTAGAACGGGTCGTCGCGGCCTTCGCCGGCTTTCTGGCCCCGGGCGCCGGCCATGTCTTTGATATCGCCGCCGGCGCAGAAGTGTCCACCTGCGCCGCGGATGACGGCTGCGCGAATGCTGGTGTCGTTCTCGATCTCGCTGAAGATTGTGGACAGTTCAGCCACCATTTGCAGGCTCATGGCGTTACGGACGTCGGGGCGGTTGATGGTGATGAACAGGGTGCGGCCCTGTTTTTCGAGAATCAGGGTTTCGCAATGTGGTAGCTGCTGTTCCATAAAAGGACTCCACGTAAAATGTTCGGGGCCATGAGGCGGGGATCCCTTTTCGGGACCGTTGAGGGCCATGGACGGCCCGAAACGAGCCCACATGGATGTGCTTGTAGGCGTGTCCCGAAAAGGGATCCCCGCCTCATGGCCCTCCATCAAGCCCTGCCTGCCCACAAGGCCTTGCACAACGTCAGTCGCGTTTCTTGCCAGGCAAGGTGCCCATCAGCTTGCAGATGATGCCCAGCATGATTTCGTCGGCACCGCCGCCGATGGAGACCAACCGCACATCGCGGTAAGCCCGTGACAGGGGGTTGTCCCACATGTAACCGTTGCCGCCCCAGAACTGCAGGCAAGCGTCGGTTACTTCGCGACCCAGACGCCCGGCCTTCAGTTTCGCCATCGACGCCAGCTTGGTGACATCTTTGCCCTCAACGTGCAGCTCACAGGCCTGATAGGTCAGCGCGCGCAGCGCTTCGATTTCGGTCTGTAACTCCGCCAGGCGGAAATGAATGTACTGGTTGTCGATCAGCGGCTGGCCAAAGGTCTTGCGCTCGCGGCAGTATTCAATGGTCTGCGTGACACAGTTTTCCAGGGCCTTGATTACGTTGGCGGCCCCCCACATGCGCTCCTCCTGGAACTGCAGCATCTGCATCATAAAGCCGGTGCCTTCTGCGCCGATGCGGTTGCGTTGGGGAATTCGCACGTCGTCCAGAAACACCTGGGCGGTTTCTGACGAACGCATACCCAGCTTGTTCAGGTGCGGGCTGAAAGTGATGCCCGGTGTGTTCATGGGCACGATCATCAGGGTTTTATTCTTGTGGGGTTTGTCGTCGCTGGTGTTGGCCAGCAGACACATGAAATCCGCTTTCGGGGAGTTGGTGATCCACATCTTGGAGCCGTTGATGACGTAGTCATCGCCGTCTTTCTTAGCCGTGGTTTTCAGGCCGGCCACATCGGAGCCTGCGCCCACTTCACTCACACCGATACAGCCCACCATATCGCCGGCAATAGCCGGGGCCAGGAAGTCCCGTTTCAGTTCATCGGAACCGAAGCGCGCAATCGCGGGAGTGCACATGTCAGTCTGTACGCCCACGGCCAGCGGAACACCGCCGCACTTGGCCATGCCCAGTTCTTCAGCAGCCACGAGGTTGTAGCTGTAATCCAGACCCATGCCGCCGTATTCCTCCGGCTTCTGAATGCCCAGCAGGCCCAGGTTGCCGAGTTTCTTGAACAGGTCGTGAATGGGAAACTCGCCGGCTTCCTCCCATTCATCGCAGTGCGGATTGATTTCCTTTTCGACGAAATCACGGACGGTCTTTCTGAGGGCTTCGTGTTCGGCTGTGAATTTCATTGTTGTTCTCCCGGTAAATCAGTGTGGAAATCAGAAACGGGCGACGCCGTAAACGTTGGGTCGCAGTGGTCGTTGTTCGGCTTCACGGCAAACGGAAAGCACCATGGCCAGGACACGGCGGGTATCCCTCGGATCGATCAGGCCGTCGTCCCAGAGTCTGGCAGTGCCGTAGAGGGCGGTGGAGCCGTCTTCCAGCTTTTTGGCGGTCGCCTGTTCCAGGAACGACAGGGTCTTTTCGTCCGGCTCGATACCGCTTTTGCGTTGTTTTTCTTCAGCCACGATGCGCATCACCTTGCCGGCCTGGGCGGGGCCCATGACGGCGGTGCGGCTGTTGGGCCAGGCGAAGATGAATCTCGGGTCCAGGCCCCGGCCGCACATGGCGTAGTTGCCGGCGCCGTAGGAACCGCCCACCACCACGGCGAGTTTTGGTACCCGGCAGTTCGCCACGGCCTGAATCATCTTCGACCCGTGTTTGATGATGCCGTTCTGTTCGGAGTGGGTACCGACCATGAATCCGGTGGTGTTATGCAGAAACAGGATAGGCGTGCCTGCCTGATCGCAAAGCTGGATAAACTGGGCAGCCTTGGTGGAGCCGGCAGGGGTGATCGGGCCATTGTTGCCGATAATACCTACACTGTGGCCGTGAATCCGGATGGTGCCGCACACCGTCTGGCTGTCGTAATCGTTCTTGAAATCCAGGAACCGGGAGCCGTCGGCGATGCGGGCGAGGATCTCGCGCACGTCGTAGGGTTTCTTGGCGTCGGAAGGAATCACACCCAGTAGCTCTTCAGCCGGATACAGCGGCTCATCCCACTGTGGTTCCTGGCGTAGTGGCAGATTTTCGTTCCAGGGCAGGGCGCCCAGAATCTCCCGGGCCTGGCGGATGCCATCCGCATCGTCTTCCGCCAGGTATTCGGCGGTGCCGGCAACGGTGGCGTGCATTTCTGCTCCACCCAGTTCCTCATCGGTGGCGACCTCACCGGTCGCGGCTTTTAAAAGCGGCGGGCCGGCCAGGAACATCTTCGCCTGCTCGCGTACGGTAATTACGTAATCCGACAGGCCCGGCTGATAGGCCCCGCCGGCAGTGGCGTTGCCATGGACGACGGTTACCTGTGGAATACCGGCTGCAGACATCCGGGCCTGGTTCGCAAAGCCCCGGGCGCCCAGCACGAAGATATCGGTGGCATAGTTCAGGTTTGCGCCGCCGGATTCTGACAGCGATACCACCGGCAATTTGTTCTCCATGGCGATCTGCTGCAGTCGCAGGGTTTTGTCCAGACCGGCGGGAGTAATGGTTCCGCCCTTGATGGCACTGTTGCTTGCGACCACCAGACAGCGTACTCCGGCTACTCTGCCGATGCCGGCAATAATCCCGCCTCCGGCCATGGAACCGTCTTTGTCATCATGCATTTTGTAACCGGCCAGGGAGCACAGCTCCAGAAACTCACTGCCACGATCCAGCAACCGATTGATGCGATCCCGCGGTAGCAGCTTGCCTCGCTTGGTAAACTTCTCCCGGGCCGATTCCGCCAGGTCCAGAACCTTTTGCTCCACATCCCGGAAAGTCGAGATATGCGCTTCCATGGCCTCGATATTGGCCCGGAACTCGTCGGACTGGGGGCTTATTGTTGTTTCCAGTACCTGCATGGGAAATCCTCAGTCGTCACTCAACACTTTCGGCGTTACCGCCCGATGGAAACCGTTGTAGGGCTCGTTATTCTTCGCCTTCGGCATCGGCCACACACGCCCACCCTGGGACGCCGCGCCGTCAATCCGCAGACAATCACCACTGATAAACGCCGCGCCCGGGCTAAGCAGGAAACAGATCGCCGAACTCACCTCTGATTCTGTACCCATCCGCTTGATCGGCACCGCATCCGCCAGGCTGCGAATCCACGACTTCATGTGGGCCGGGTAGTTGTCCATCCCGCTGGACGCAATCCACCCCGGCGCCACCGCATTCACCCGAACCCCGGACGGCGCCCATTCGACCGCGGCTGTCTGGGTGAAATTCACCATACCGGCCCGTGCGGCCCCTGAGTGGCCCATGCCAGGCATACCACCCCACATATCCGCCACAATGTTCACAATCGAACCGCCGGTTTTACTCAAGGCCTGGGTATAGGCCTCCCGGGAAATCAGAAAACCGCCGGTCAGATTCGTGCGCACCACGGTTTCCCAACCCTTCTGGTTAATGCCTGTTAACGGAGACGCAAACTGCCCGCCGGCATTGTTCACCACCCCGTTCAGACCGCCGTGGGTCTCAATAATGGCCTTCACCGTGGCCTTGACCGACTCCTCCTCGCGAATATCGCAGGCATGGGCGCTGGCAATACCACCGTCTTCCTCAATTTCGGCCTTAACCGCGTCTACCTTCTCCTGCTTACGACCGACCAGCGCAACCCGGGCACCGAGCGCCGCCAGTTCGTGAGCCGTGCAGCGGCCAATCCCCGAACCGCCACCGGTGACAATAAAAACCTGGCCTTCAAACAAGCCCGGGCGAAGAACAGACTGATAACTCATACAAAATTCCCTATTCCAATCCAAAGAATCCACGAAAAACGTTCGGGCGCTCCGCCGGGGTACAGCCTTCCGGGACTGTGCGCAGCAGGGAAGCTGCGCTCAAGCCTACACGGACGTATTTACGGCGTGTCCCGGAAGGCTGTACCCCGGTGGGGCGCTTGCACCCAAGCTCAGGGAAGTAATGCCCTGTCGGGGCTCTTGCCCCAGAACCGGGGTTAATAAATTCATTGAGGAACCAGATTCGAAGGCACAGGCACTGGAAGCTCCAGCAACTGCTGAGCAAACGCCTTACCCTGCGGATCAATTCGAAGCGACGCCACACCGCCGCCACCTAGACTGTGCTCCAGCAAGAAATTGAACGCATGCAACCCAGGCATAGACCAGCGAGTCACCTTGCCGGACTCAGGATTCAGCGTATGAGCCATCCACTCGGCCACCGCCTGTTCCGTTAACGCAGCCTCAATATAAGGAACATACTCTCGATCCCGCGCGATCACCCCGATATTGCTGTGATCGCCCTTATCCCCGGACCGCGCCCAAGCCAGCTTGAGCAGCGGCACTGTGGTATCCGTTGCCACCTCCATCCGGGACTCCGGCTCAGCCGCGAGATCGCCCGGATTGAAACCACCTTCGGTCGCTACCTCCACCTCAGACTTCTCACCAGCCAGATCCACCGAAACCGCTACCTCCGATTTCGGTACCAGACAGGAATACAAACGAATCTTCGGCCACACGGTTGGCCGACCGCCGACAATACCGGTGATGCCAGGCGCCATACCGGTAGCGGCCTGGGCAATTTCCCTGGAAAACAGCACCAGGGCTTCTTTCTTCGGATGGGCGGTGGCAATCTTCACCACCACTTCCCGGCATTGGTCGCCCTTGCCATGGGGGCCATAGGTAGTCTCGGTGCCCAGCAATTCGATACTGGTTTCGGAATAATCCGGCAGGCCGCGCTCGGCAAACATCGCTGACGTCCTGGCCAGAATAGCCTGCGCCACTCGTTGTGCTTTGGCGCGGGCATCAAGGCCGGCCAGCAGGAACGTCACTGTGCACTTGAATCCATCTGGCCAGGTGCCTGACACCTTGTAGCTGTCTGTCGGCGGGCGTCCCCTGGCACCGGACACCCGGACCTGGTCCTTGTCGATTTCCTCCAGTGTCACCTGAGTGAAATCGCAGGTTACATCTGGCAGCAGGTAAGCCCGTGGGTCGCCAATCTCATACACCAGCTGCTCGCCCACAGTGCCCCTGCTGACCATGCCGCCGGTGCCCTCGGGCTTGGTCATCACAAAATCGCCAGAGGCGCTGACCTCGGCGATGGGAAAGCCCATATTGGCGTAGCCATCAGCCACCTGTTCCCAGTCGGTGAAATTACCGCCGGTAGACTGTGCGCCGCATTCCAGCAAATGCCCGGCCAGGCTGCCCTGGGCCAGTTTGTCGTAGTCGTTCCAGCGCCAGCCGAATTCATGCACCAGCGGCGCCAGCACCAGCGCACTGTCTGCGACACGGCCGGTGATAATGATGTCGGCACCCTGTTCCAGGGCCGCCACCAGGCCGGGCGCACCCAGATAGGCGTTCAGGCTCACCATCATGGCGGGGAAGGGCTGACCGGTGGTCATTTCAGTAATGCCGGCATCGCCCAGCTTTTTCTTTTTCATCAACAGATCATCGCCGAGCACCAGCGCAATCTTCAGATCGACGCCGGCCTTTTCACACAGGGCCTGCAGAGCATCGCGGCAAGCCACCGGGTTTACTCCACCGGCATTGGCCAGAACCCGGATGCCTTTATCCTTTATCTCGCCGAGCAGAGGCGCCATCACCGTCTGCACAAAATCCCGGGCGTAGCCCTGAGTCGGGTCTTTCATCTTCTGGCCGGCCATGATCGACATGGTGATCTCGGCCAGGTAATCGGCGACCAGGTAATCAATATTGCCCTGGCGTACCAGTTGGGCAGCGGCGGTTTCGGTATCGCCCCAGAAAGCGGCGGAGCAACCGATACGGATGGTTTTGTTGGCGTCTGACATGTTCTTGGCCTTGTTCTGATACCCGCACTGGCGAGAGGTTATCCAACGATCGAAACGACAATACCAAGCAAGCGCTTGGTTTGTAAACAGGCAAATCTCGGGTAGAATAAAAAGTCCCAGCAAGACAACCGGATGGCCTTTGTGAACCAGAACCCAATCCTGCAATCCCTCATTGCCGAGCAACTTGTGTCTGATCCCTCCAGCGCCCGCGGGCGCCTGTTAAACGAAGCAGCAAGACTGTTCAGGGATAAAGGCTACGAGCGCACGACGGTGCGGGATCTGGCGGCGGCTGTGGGTATTCAGTCAGGGAGCTTGTTCCACCATTTCCGCACCAAGGAGGAAATTCTCAAGGCGGTGATGGTCGAGACCATTCGGCTGAATACCGCCTTGATGCAGGCCGCTGCCGACCAGGCGGATTCAGCGAGAGAAAAACTGCGGGCGCTGATCAGGGCAGAACTGGAGTCGATTAACGGCCAGACCGGAGAGGCCATGGCGGTGTTGGTGTATGAGTGGCGCAGTCTTTCGGAAAGCTCCCAGGCTGAAGTGCTGGAGTTGCGGGATATCTATGAAAACCTGTGGTTGTCTACGCTTCAACAGCTGTCGAAGGAACACCAGCTTGGAGCGGACCCTTTCATTACCCGAAGAATGCTGACCGGCGCCCTGAGCTGGACGGTCACCTGGTATCGCCCGGAACGGGGCGGTCTGACCCTCGATGGACTGACCGATCAGGTGATGGCAATGCTGGGTCTTGCTCAATGTTAATGTGCACAAGTCACAAAGTGGCACGCTTGTTCCGAAACGCACTACATATTTAACTCCTTGTTATAAATCAATAAATCAAAAAATTATTCGATTCATCCCGGGCCATTGGCCTGATCGGCATGCCGGTTTCGGCAATAAAGCCATTTCTGTCTGACAATATTCCTCGCATTCTTGCTCTCGTTCGAGCTCTGGCCAGAGGTAGCTGGAGCTGGTTCACGGATTGACGAGAATCAAATGTGATAAAAATTTCTCGCACTCCCTTACATACAAAAACAATGTCAGACAGGTCGAATTATGATCTCCTCAATGGTCTCTCAAGCGCGCCGGTTTTCGGCTCGTGTACGCCAGGCAATGCTGGGAAGTTCGGTACTGCTGCTGGCCGGATGTTCTGCCAACCCTATTTACACCACCACCGGCATCGTGTTGTCGAACTACTCGGAGTCCGAGGCAACTCCCTACGTTATGCAGATGTCCGATCCGGGCATGGCCTGTGCACTGGGTGAGGGCACGGATCCGCTGGTTTACTCGTTTTCGAGAGTCACTGATGCACCGGATTCAACCGGTTCCCTGCTCATGCTGCTGGCGGCGAATTGCATGGAATACCGGGCCTGGGAGGCTGAACTGGCTTATCTGCGGGCGGAATACCGTGGCGATGTTCCCGCCGCCAAGGATGCCCGGGAAGTCTCCAAAAGACTCTACGCGCGCACAGCTGAGCGCCGCTACGAAGCCTTCAAGCGTGCCATGGCCGCCTACGATTTTGACCCGGCAGCCGAACCTCTGGAATGCCCGTTCCTTTTCAGTGATCAGGACGAACTCACGTTCCTGCTCGGGCTGCTAACGGGGATGCAGGCCATTGTGAACGACTCCAACTCCGGCGCCCTGGCGGGTGTGCCCCGCAACATTGCGCCCCAGGCCGAGCGTGCCGCCCAGTGCGTGGATAATGAAAAATGGGGCGGTTTGCCCAACGCCGTTCGCGCCCTCGTCTGGTTACTGTTGCCTGACACCCGACCGGACCTGTCTCCAGACCCCTGGCAGGTGATGGAAAACAGCGCAGAGCTGAGTGTTGAGTCCGGTATCCGTGCCTCTTACGCCGTTCAGGTAGTCGCTGCGGAAACCTTTGGACGACCGCAGGTGCTGGCACAGGCCGTTTCGGAATTCGCAGAGGCTGAAGAGCGCATCGAGGTTTGGGAAGAATATCGGCTGGTGGACGAAGTGGCCCGCAGGATTGTCCAGTTCGCATCGGACAAACACTGGAGCGCCAACTACGGCCACCGCACACCACGGACCTTCTTCGGCAAGATGAGCCCGGAGCGCAATACCGAGAACGTTGAAACCATGGATCTGGAAGGCCTGCTCTGAGGCTGGCCTTTCAGTTATCTATGACTTAAAGATCAAAAACACAAGAATGACCCGGAGGTCGTCATGATTCGCAAATCCCTTGCAGCCTTGTCTCTTGCCATTGTCGCACCACTGGCATCTGCCCAGTCGGTTTCCATGTGTGTGTTTGATGTCATCGGCGCTAACGGCGACGTCTACAACATGGTCAAGGACTACGCTCTGGAAATGAAAGCCCATGGGGTCGATTTCCAACTCAAGCCCTACACTGATGAAGGCGTGGCCATTGGCGACTTCAACGCCGGCCAGTGCGATGCCGTCGCCGCGACCGACATCCGTATTCGCCCATTCAATCGTTTTACCGGAAGCATCAGTGCCGTCGGTGCCCTGCCAAGTTACGACGACCTGAAAACCCTGCTGGCCACCCTGGCACAGCCCAAGGCAGCGTCCCTCATGAAGGACGGGGGCTATGAGGTACTGGGCATTGTACCGGCGGGTGCCGGTTATCTGTTTGTGAATGATCGCAGCATTGATACAGCGGGCGAACTGGCCGGAAAGCGTATTGCCACCCTGGACTACCAGAAAGACGCCATTCACATGGTGAACTATGTAAAAGCGACGGTGGTTCCCTCTGATATCACCAACTTTGCTGGCAAGTTCAACAATGGGTCGGTCGATACTGCCTATGCGCCTGCGTTCGCCTACCAGGCTCTGGAGCTGTACAAAGGGATTGGCGATAAGGGTGGCATTGTCGACTACCCGCTTGCCCAGCTGACCATTCAGATCATTGCCCGTGATGGCGTGATCGAAGACGACACGGCCCAGAAGGCCCGGGAAGTTGCCTGGGGCATGTACCCACAGGCAATGAATCTGATTAAAAGCCAGGAAAACGGGATTCCTGACGAGCAGTGGATACGGATCCCGGAAAAGGACATCGTTGGTTACCAGGAGATGTTCCGCCAGAACCGTCTGGAAATGCGCGATGGGGTTGACGGAGCTCCCAACGTTTATCACCCGAAAATGCTGAGCCTGCTCAGCAAGATCCGATGTGCCAGCAATCCCGGCGCCTCCGAGTGTACAGCGGAAAACCGGGAATAAGCGGAGAGCCTGACCATGAACTGGCGCGCAATGACTGCAACCGGCGTAAGAACGTTGTATCCCATGCACAGACTGCATGGGATGATTCTGCTGCTGTTGCTTCTGGCCACCCTGCTGCTGGGGATGGGCAACTCGCTCCACTCCCGGTTGCTATGGGTCGGCGAGCAGGTATGGCCTAACTATTACCTGCTCAATCCGGATGCAACAGAGCCTACCTGCAACCTTTTCATGGACATTGATAAAGAGGTAGAGCGACGGGTCCAGGCCTATAAGCCAGACCCGGACGACCTGTTCAGTTCGCCGCCGGATCCCCAGGCTATCCGGCAGTCCCTGAAGAGTAACCTGGCGCTGTGCGAGCAACGCCACTTGCAGTTTGCTGAAAACCAGAAACACGCCACCTGGGCGCTCGGTGTCTACAAGGCTGTAGAGCAGGGTTTGGCCGACTTTCTGCTCGATAACATCGACCTGACCAAGTTCCTGTTTATCGGCATGTTTGCTCTGGCTGCAGCCATTGCCGCAATGGATGCCGACCACATTGCTTTGCGTCTGCCCCGCAATCGGGCGGAGTGGCGTTTAAGCCAGGGCGTGCAGTTCGTCATCAATGGCCTGATGGTGCTGTCATTGAACGCGTACATGGGCCGGCTGGCTCAGTCTCCGGGGTCTGAGGCGAACATTGTCCTGCAGTACGCCTGGGCAGGCGTGTTCGGGCTGTTCATGATCATCAATGCTTTTCGCTTCGTCTATGTGCCGGAGCGAATGAGGGCGGGCAGTCTGGCGCTGGCTTCCGGCCTTGTGGTGCCGCTGTATTGCACCATGGGCTTCATTGCCATGAGCTATTTTTTCTTTGTGGATGGCTACTCCTCCGGGCTGGCAATCTACTTCGGCATGATGTCGAACCTGTCGTCCATGTTCATCAACATCGGACTGTACGTGCTGGTGGGTATGATGCTCAAACAGACCCGGGTTCCGGAGCTGTTGCTGAATCTGGTGAAGCCCTTCAATCTGCCCGCACCCTTGCTGGCTTCGGTGATCATCTTTGCCACTGCCTTCCCGACAGCATTTACCGGAGCCTCCGGCATTTTCATTCTGGCCGTGGGCGGGGTTGTCTACGACGAGCTTCGGCGGGCCGGGGCAGGGCGTCAATTGTCACTGGCTACGACCGCCATGTCTGGCAGCCTTGGGGTGGTGCTCAATCCCTGCTTGCTGATCGTGGTGGTTGCCGCACTGAACAAGGAAGTGACCACCACCGAAATGTATGGATGGGGGTTCTGGGTGTTCATCATGTCGGCCACCCTGTTCTCCTTTGTGGTGTGCAAGACCGAAGGCAACTGGAGACCAAGGCCGGCCCCGGGTGCTTTCCGCGCGGCCGTCATGGAGCTGCGACCGTTGTTGCCCTACGCACTGACGGCAACGGCAGTGATCCTGGCCATCTGGGCGATCCTGGGGCTTCAATTCAACGAGTACAGCGCGCCTTTGATTCTGCCGCTGGTTATGCTGGCGCTGGTTGCCCTGGACGCCGGCCGGAATAGCCGTGACGAAGGCCAGAGCCGTACCAGTGCGTTTTTCTCCCGAAGCACAGCGGCTGCCAGCGATTCGGCTGTGCACATTGGCGCACTACTGGCGCTGATTGGTTTCTCTATCTGCCTGGGCGGTATTCTTGAGCGTTCTGATATTGTTCATGCCCTGTTCCCGGAGGATCTGACCAGCCCCTGGATTGCCATGCTGGTAATCGTGGTCATGCTGACGGTGATCGGGATGGTGATGGATCCGTTCGGTGCCGTCATACTGGTTTCCGCCACTATTGCCCAACCGGCCCTGCAGATTGGCATTGATCCACTGCATTTCTGGATCGTCTGCCTGGTGGCATTTGAACTTGGCTATCTCAGCCCGCCGGTTGCCCTGAATCACCTGCTGACCCGGCAGGTGGTGGGTGAAACCGAAGTGCTGGCAGCGGAACGTACCGGCACCTTCTGGCACCGCTATGAGAGATTGTTGCTGCCGCTGGTTGTGATGATTCCCACGCTTCTGCTGGTGGCCTTTGTGCCCATGCTTTTCTACGCTTTGTAAGGCCAGGAGAAGCGAAGTACTATGAAAGAACCCGCGATGCCAAGGCCCGCGGGTTTTTTCATGGGGCCCTTAAAGGTCTGACACAGGTCGATCAGGGATGTCTGGCCGTATACTCTGTGAACAGTTTCAACAAAGAATAAGAGAGACGCCGTGAGATTGTCGATTCGTGCTTTTGTTCTGGTGCCAGGGATGGCATTGCTCACCGGTTGTGGCGGTGGTTCGGGCGGCTCCGATGCCGTTTCACCGATAGCGCCGCCCAGTCCGCTTTCCGGGATTATCAGTATTGAAGCCAACAGCCGGGTTGATCAGGACACGATGGGCCAGTTGGGGCTGGATGGGGCAATCCCTGCACCCGGGACTCAGAGACTCCCCGAAAACTTCGTGCTGGCTGGCTATGTCAGTGGGAGTGGTGGAACCTATCCCGCCAATCAATCCGCTTGCCAGCCGTTGTTCTACTCGGCCGATTCCAACGATACCTACACCGTCCCGCTGGCCCCGGGCGAAACGCTTGTATTGCAGAGTTTTGGTAGCTGCCTGGGCGATCCAGAACTAGAGCTGCAGCTTGACTCACTGCCCGTGAAAACGGCGACAATTGGCAGTTCCGTCGTTCTTTCGAACTTTACGGAGGCTCGCGATTACAGGGTCAGCATTACGAACCGAAGCGCTGTACCGGCGAGGTACATCCTCGCCAAGACTGTCAGCATGACGTCGAATGGCCTCTCCTTTGAATGGCCTGATTACGAATTTGCCGAGGACCGGGCGTTGATCACAGTGGAGGGTGATCAGGACGCGCAGATGGCGCTGGCATCCATGCAGGGCATTGCCCCCAGGCATCTCGGCGGCGAGAGCTGGCTGTTAACCCGAGCGGCCCCGGCATCCCGTATTACCAATGCCAACCAACGTAAGCATGAAACCCTGAACTGGATCCGGAACCTCCGGCAAAAGCCGGGTTTTGCGCAGGTGCAGCCGGATTACCTGTTCAGCAGTCAGCAGGCAGGCACCCCCATCAACGAACCTTTCTATCCTCGTCAGTGGCACTATGGCTTGATCAACGGGCCGGCGGCATGGCAACTGGTTCATGGAGGTGGCGCAGGGGTCAATGTGGCAGTATTGGATACGGGTATCCTTCGGCTGAATTCTGGCCAATGGCACCCGGATCTGGATGCCAACATCGTTGCCGGTTGGGACTTCGTGGATAATGACAATAATCCCGCAGATCCCGGTAACAGCATTGGCGGTGACGTGTTTCATGGCACCCATGTGGCTGGCACCATCGGCGCTGTTATAAATGGAGACGGTATCGGCGGCGTCGCCTTTGGCTCAGGTATTGTCCCGGTGCGTGTGCTGGGTGAGGGCGGCACTGGCTCAGCCTCCGATCTAATTGAGGCAATCAACTGGGTGGTTAATGAGGGGCTGGTCGATGTCATCAATATGAGCCTGGGGGGATTGCCAGAGATTCCCCAGTTGGAGTCTGCGCTACAAAAAGGCGTTGAGAGGGATGTACTTTTCGTTGCCGCCGCAGGTAATTCATCAACCTCAGTAAAATCTTATCCAGCGGCTTCGCCCTACGTATTGGCTGTCAGTGCTGTGGATGGCGCCGGCAATCTGGCGGGCTACTCGAACTTTGGCAGTTGGATTGATCTCGCTGCGCCGGGCGGCGATGCCAGTCGTGATGGGAACCTGGATGGCAGCTCGGATGTGGTCTGGAGCTCCAGCGGTGAACTAACGGCGACTGGCCCGCGAGCGGGTTATCTTGGTCTTCAGGGGACCTCCATGGCGTCGCCCCATGTGGCAGGCGTTTTGGCCCTGATGAAGGAGGAGAGTCCCGATCTTAACCATGCCCAGGTAATCCGGGCGCTTAGAAATGGCCAGCTTACTGATTATAACGGTAGCCGAAGTGATGCTCTGGGTTACGGAGTGATTGACGCTGCCAAAGCAGTCTCTGCCGCCTCCAGCACTTTTGAGCAGACCGTACTCTCAGCTTCCCCGGCCGTGGTGTCGTTGAGCAGTGAGGGCCAGGACCAGCAGAGGGTTGATCTCAATGTTTTCGGCAATGATGCGATTTCCGGTGTTTCGGTCAGTTCTCTCCCGGACTGGCTTTCGGTGACTACGGATAACCTGGATTCGAGACCCTATTCACTGACTCTGGCATTACTCAGAGACCGGCTTGTGGCTGGAGAGGCGGCAAAGGGCACTATTGAAATCTCCTATTCGGTGAACAGTTCATCGGAGACTCTGTCCATTCCTGCGATTGGCCAACTAGTCAGCGATCAGGAGGCGAGAAATGCCGGTCGGCACTTTGTGTTGCTGGTGAATACCGAGCCTGATGCACGCGGGTTTTATCTGGCGGAATCCCAGGTGGTAGTGGATGCTGAGTCCGGCCAATATCCCTTCCGTTTCGAGTTTGATGATGGCGAGGAGCCGCGGCGTTTGAGTGAGGTTCGTCCGGGTGACTACTATCTGGTGGCCGGAACAGACCATGACGGAGATGGCCTCATCTGCCAACCTGGAGAAGCCTGTGCAGAATACCCGGTTGCGGGTTTGCGTGAGATCGTTTCCATTACGGATGAGTCAAGCCTGTCTGATATCCGCATGACCACCAGTTTCTCGCGTCCAACCATTTCTACCTCCAACCCTGATATCCTTCCCAGGCCCGGGTTTAAAGGTTACAGAATACTGCAGCCTGACCAGGCGCCCTCGACCAACGACGGAGTAAAAGCAGTTCAATGAAAAGGACTCTGGTTCGATCATTTATCACCTCCGCTGCGATGCTGTTTCTGACTGCGTGCAGCGCCACGGGCGGTCCCGGCGAGGGTAAGGGTGTCATGGTGCGGCAGATTACCCAGTCCGCTTATTGCGGCCTGACCGGGCCGGGGGTGGCGTTTGTGCGTTCGGAGGCCGATCGCGAAGCACTCCTGGATGTCAGTGGCCAGAACATGGCCACGGATGTGGTGCGCAAGGTTGATCTGGCCCGGGAAGCACTGGTGATGGTCACGCTTGGCCAGAAGCCAACCGCCGGTTACAGCGTCGGGCTCCAGTCTGCGCTGGCGCAAGGCGAGAGTCTGGTGCTCGACATGCGGGTGAATGAACCGGCGCCGGACATGATGGTGGCCCAGGTAATCACCTCGCCCTGTGCGGTACTTGCGATTGAGCCTCGGGGCTGGCAGCAGATTCGTGTGCAGGGCCTGACAGAGCAGCCACTGGTTCGGACGCTTGAAAACTGAAACCACTTGGCGCCGCCACAAAACAACCGTTGATCTTTCAGCCTGAATCCCTAAGCTATGGCGCAACGATCATTTGCGGAGCCATGCCATTCCTATGAGCGAGCAACAGTACAACGCCGATGCCATTGAAGTCCTGAGCGGTCTTGATCCGGTGCGCAAGCGCCCGGGCATGTATACCGACACGTCGCGGCCCAACCACCTGGCCCAGGAAGTCATTGATAACAGCGTTGACGAGGCCCTCGCCGGCCACGCCCGGCGGATTGATGTGGTGCTGCACAGCGACAATTCCCTGAGTGTGGAGGACGACGGCCGGGGCATGCCGGTCGATCTGCACAAGGAAGAAGGACTGCCCGGGGTGGAGCTTATCCTTTCCCGGTTGCACGCCGGTGGTAAATTCTCCCAGGGCAACTACAACTTCTCCGGTGGTCTGCACGGTGTGGGTGTTTCCGTGGTCAATGCCCTGTCCACGCATCTGGAAGTGACCATCAAGCGGGATGGTCAGGTGCATCGGATGACGTTCGCCAACGGTGACAAAGCCTCCGAGCTGGAAGTGGTTGATACCGTAGGCAAGCGCAACACCGGTACCCGCCTGAAGTTCACGCCCGACCCCAAATATTTTGACAGTCCCAATTTTTCGGTCAGCCGCTTGCGCCACAACCTTCGTGCCAAGGCGGTTCTTTGCCCGGGACTGACGGTGACCTTTCTGCAGGAGAAGACCGGCGAGAAAGACGAGTGGTTCTACGAGGACGGTCTTCGGGATTACCTGAGAACGGCTCTGGCCGATATTGAAGCGGTGCCGCTTGAACCCTTCACCGGCAGTTTCTCCGGCAACAAGGAAGCCGTGGACTGGGCTATCCAGTGGCTGCCAGAGGGTGGTGATGCGGTACTGGAGAGTTATGTCAACCTTATTCCCACTGCCCAGGGTGGTACCCACGTCAATGGTTTGCGCACCGGCCTGCTGGAAGCCATGCGGGAGTTTTGTGAATTCAGAAACCTGCTGCCCCGGGGGGTAAAGTTGTCGCCCGAGGACATCTGGGAACGGGTAGCCTATGTACTGTCGTTCAAGATGCAGGAGCCCCAGTTTTCCGGCCAGACCAAGGAGAGGCTGTCTTCAAGGGAAGCCGCTGCCTTCGTCTCCGGGGTGGTGAAAGATGCTTTCAGTCTGTGGCTGAACCAGCACACCGACATTGCCGAAGCCCTGGCGGAACTGTTTATCAGTAATGCCCAGCGCCGGTTGAGGGCGAGCAAAAAAGTGGCCAGAAAGAAGGTGACCTCTGGCCCGGCGTTGCCCGGCAAGCTGGCGGACTGTTCCGGCGGTGATACCGCGAGATCGGAGTTGTTCCTGGTGGAAGGTGATTCCGCCGGAGGTTCCGCCAAGCAGGCCAGGGATCGGGAATTCCAGGCAGTCATGCCGTTGCGGGGTAAAATTCTGAACACCTGGGAAGTGGACTCGGGTGAAATTCTGGCGTCCCAGGAAGTACACGATATTGCCGTTGCTATTGGTGTGGATCCTGGCTCTGACGACCTTGCCGGCCTGCGCTATAACAAGATATGCATCCTGGCCGATGCGGATTCGGACGGCCTGCACATCGCCACGCTGCTGTGCGCTTTGTTTGTGAAACACTTCCGGCCGCTGGTGGCGGCCGGGCACGTGTTCGTGGCAATGCCCCCCCTGTACCGGGTGGACCTGGGCAAGGAAACCTTCTACGCCCTGGACGAGCACGAGAAGCAGGGCATCATCGACCGCCTGGCGGCGGAAAAGCGCAAAGGCAAGATTCAGGTGACGCGCTTCAAAGGCCTGGGTGAGATGAATCCGTTGCAGCTGAGAGAAACCACCATGGCACCGGACACCCGCCGCCTGGTCATGCTCACCCTGGAAGACGGGGATGACACCGACGAGCGGATGGATATGCTGCTGGGCAAGAAGCGCGCGTCGGATCGTCGGGCCTGGCTGGAAGCCTACGGGAACATGGCCGACGTGGCAGTTTGATATTCCATAAGCTGCTATAAAAATCGATAGTTATTCTTTCTCAGAATTGCTCTGTCTCGCTATCCTGCCAGTTTTCAAATCGGAAAAGACCGAGTTATGGACTGGCAAGGATGGTTTTCCCTGGGGTTGGCGCTCACCGCCCTGTTATTGATGAGTTCAGGCCGTTTTGCGCCGCATCTGGTGATGATGGCGGTGCTGGTGGTGCTCAGTGCCGGTGGCATTATCTCTGCCGAACAGGCTCTGGCCGGGTTCAGTAACAGCGGTCTGATCACCGTGGTGGCCATGTTTGTGGTGGCCGCCGGTATTCATCATTCCGGCGGTGTGGATCTGCTGGTCAACCACCTGCTTCGCAATCCGAAATCCGTCCGCTCCGCGCAGGCGCGCATTGCCCTGCCGGTTTCCCTGCTGAGTGGCTTCCTCAACAATACACCGGTGGTTGCCACCATGATTCCCGCCGTCCATGCCTGGTCCCGGAAGATCGGTATTTCACCCTCCAAGTTGATGATTCCGCTGAGTTACTCAGCGATTCTGGGCGGCACACTGACACTGATTGGCACCAGCACCAATCTGGTTGTTAATGGTCAGTATCAGCAACTGACCGGTGAGGCCGGGTTCTCGATCTTTTCCATTACGGCGGTTGGTTTACCGGTGGCCATTATCGGTCTGGCGGTCATGCTTCTGGTCATGCCGCGGGTGCTGCCAGACCGTAAGGATCAGCAGAAGTTTGGCTCCATGAGGGAGTTCACGCTGGAAGTGGCGGTGTCCTTTGAAGGTCCGCTGGTGGGCCGGACCGTGGGTGAAGCCGGCTTACGGGAACTGGAGCGATTGTATCTGGTGGAAATCGAGCGGGATGGCAGTGTGGTCACTGCCGTCCCCTCGGAAGAACGGCTGCGTGGCGGTGATCGGCTGGTGTTTGCGGGCGATACCCAGGCGATCTCAGACCTGTTGCGCATCAATGGCATCGTGCCGTCGGTGCACGACGATGAACCCAGTCTCAGTCAGGATCGTGCCGAGCGGCGGTTAGTGGAAGCCGCTTTGTCTCCGCAATCGGATGTGCTGGGCCTGACCATCCGGGACGCAAGGTTCCGGGACCGTTACGGCGCCGTGGTGCTGGCGGTGGCCCGGGGCGGCGAGCGTGTGTCAGGCAACCTCGGCAACATTCGCCTGAAACCCGGCGATGTCCTGCTGCTGGAGGCGCGTCCGGCCTTCGTCAGCCGTCAGCGCTACAACAAGGATTTTCTGCTCATCAACGACCTGGAAACGGAAACGCCCCGACATGACCGGGCCTGGCTTTCCTGGGGTATCCTGCTTGTGTTGGTGAGCCTGGCGGCCTGCGGGGTGATGAGTATGCTCAACGCCGCCTTACTGGGAGCCGCTCTGATGATCCTGTCCGGCTGCTGCTCGGTGGGGCAGGCTCAGAAATCGGTGGATGTGCCGGTCATCCTCACCATCGCAGCGTCCTTTGCGCTGGGAGCGGCATTGGAGGAAACCGGAGCAGCGGCGTTCATGGCCGAGGGTATTCTGGCTTTCAGTGCAGGCCAGGTGTTGCTAACACTGTTTCTCGTATATTGCGCTGTGTCGTTTCTGACCGAGGTCATCACGAACAATGCCGCAGCTGTACTGGTGATTCCGGTTGTGCTGTCGATGACCGGGAGCATGGGGGTGCCTGCAGAACCCTTTGTTATTGCAGTGATGATGGCAGCCTCCGCCAGCTTCGCCACGCCATTGGGGTATCAGACCAATATGATGGTGTTTGGTCCTGGTGGCTACCGGTTTTCCGATTTCGTGAAAGTGGGGTTGCCCATGAATGTGCTGGTGGGGTTGGTAACGGTCGCGGTGATTGCGGTGGTTTACGGGTTGTGATCCGCGTTGGCAAGAATATCGCAGCAGAGTACCCGGAGTTTGCCGTCCTGACGGAAGGCCAGTGACAGGGTCACGCACATGTAGGCGCCAGTGACGCACAGATAGGGAGTGGTCACATGAATGTTCTCTGGCTGGGCCAGCGCCTGGCGGAGATACTGCTGGCGAAACCAGTCTGCACTGCTGGTGTTTTCCAGTGGTCGGAATCTTGGGTCCTGCTTTTTAACGGCGGACTCGGAAACCAGAGTGTCTTCCAGCTGAACGCCCTGATCGTCCACCAGATAGCAGCGGGAAACCGTGTGGTGGCTGAGCAGCTCAAAGCAGGCCTGATCCATGGACAGACCCTTCTGCAGGCGTTCGATCACCCGCCGGAAAGGCCCGCTGAAATGGTTGACGACCAGTTGGGTTGGATCGTGGCTAATCTGCTTGCTGCTTTTGTACTCTTCGAGCAAATCCTCGAAATTCATTGTGCTTTGGGGCAGTTCGTCCAGTTCCAGGCAGGGTCGGCGAAAGTAGAAGCCCTGTACAAAGTCGACACCGGCATCAATGGCAATCATGGCCTGATCCCGGGTTTCCACTCCTTCCAGCAACACCAGGCAGCCAGATTGATGCAGCAGGGATACCATGCCGTTCAGTATCTGCCTGGCGCGGCGATCTTCGGTTGCCCGGGTCAGCAGGGTACGGTCCAGCTTGACGATGTCCGGTGACAGATTCCAGATGCGCTCGAAATTGGAGTGCCCGGCACCAAAATCGTCAATGGCGGTCAGACACCCCAGTTTGCGGTAGTAGGCAACGGTATCCCGTAGCCGTTCAGCATCGTCGGTTGGCTGTTCAACGATTTCCATTACGATTCGATGTGGCGGCAGCCCGGTTTTCTTAAGCAATTGTCCAAAAAAGGAATCGGATTGAGAGCCGGAGGTGACCACCCTCGGGGAGACGTTCAGGAACAGCCAGTTGACCTGATCCTTGATCTCGCTGTAGTTGCGAATGTGCAGGTACCGGCAGAGTCTGTCCAGCAACAGATTTTCGGCTTCGGATGCGGGCAGCTCGAACAGGTGCAAAGGCAGAACAGCTGAATTGTCGTTATCGAAGGCCCGGATCAGGGCTTCATAACCGACGGTACGTTTGTGGGAAATGCTGTAAATCGGCTGAAGGGCGGTGCGCAGTTTGAGCCCGCGAAAATCCGCTGTCCACACCTGACCCTGCTGATTAAGCATGGGGGAAAGCAGGTCTACTTCCGGCGCGGGTAGCGAATCGGGAAGATTGTGGGACATAGGCAGGTCTGTACCCTTCAACGAATACATTGGCGCAGTACTGAAGTACACGCCAATCTGTTAGCCACTGTGCCTGTGTCCCTGGCACGGACGCCTGAAATTCAGGCGTTACCTCATCAATTCGTCGAAGGTTGCCAAAAAACAAGAACCATTACCACTACTTAATGCATAAAAGACGAAACAGTTTGTATCTTTCAGGCATTAAAACGGTGGTAAAGAAAACCCGGCAGTAGCCGGGTCTGTATCAAATCAGTTGTTGCTGGGTACTACCACAGACTCGTCAAATTCAAGTTCCATGTCGTTTCCTCTCGGTCACTGAGGCCCCGGACGGGGCGGATTAAAAGTATGGTTAAAGTTTATCGCTGTCATAATTTTCAACAATCCGTAAAACCGCATACGACCAAAGTGGTTGCTGTCAAGTGTTTGCGGATCGTGGATGCTATGGTCAGAAAATCTGATGCAGGCCAGCAAAACATTTTGATTTTGGTCAGCTCTCTGTCCTTCTAGACTATGCTGATCTTATCTGGAGGACGTGGAAAAGCCGTTTGGGTCCACATCAGCAACGGAGGCGATTGTTTTTATGCAGGCAAAGAATTCAGAAGACGCATACGGGTGGGTGGCAATCCTGCTGCATTGGCTGGTGGCCGTCACCATTATCGGCCTGTTTGCCCTGGGCTTCTGGATGGTCGATCTCTCTTATTATGATCCCTGGTACCGACAGGGGCCGGACATCCACCGCAGCGTGGGTATTCTCCTGTTCATGGCGATGGTGCTCAGACTGGTCTGGCGGCTGTTAAGCCCGCCGCCCAGGCCTATGCCCAATCACCAGCGCTGGGAGGTGGTTTCTGCTCACCTGGCGCATGTGGCGCTGTATCTGTTGATCTTTGTCGCCATGATCAGTGGCTATCTGATTTCAACGGCTGACGGCTCTGCGATCCATGTGTTCGGCTGGTTTCAGGTGCCATCGGTGACAGGCCAGGTGAAAGGCCTCGAAGATACGGCGGGAGCCATCCATTACTGGAGCACCTGGGCGATTGTCGTCCTGGCCGGCGTTCATGCGCTGGGGGCGTTGAAGCATCACTTGATCGACCGGGACAGTACGCTTCGCAGAATGCTTGGGTTGGCCTGATAGTTCCGGGACAGCTAACTCTCTTAACTCAACGCAAAACAGACTCAAAAGGAGTGAATAATGAAGAAGATTCTTCTGGCTTCAGCCATTTCAGCCGCGATGGTTGCCTCTGTGCAGGCAAACGAGCACAGCGGTACTTACGTCTTCGATACCCAGGGCACGCACCAGTTCGTAACCTTCAAGATTTCCCATCTGGGCTACAGCTGGCTGTACGGTCGATTCAACGATTTTGATGGTGAGTTCACCTACGATGCGGACAATCCCGAAAACAGCTCTGTATCAGTAACGATCGATACCTCCAGCGTTGACAGCAACCATGCCGAGCGCGACAAGCATTTGCGCAGCGAAGACTTCCTGTACGTGAGTGAGTTCCCGGAAGCGACGTTCAAGAGCAAGCGTGTGGTGGTTGACGAGGCCGGTGAGGCGGACATCATTGGTGATCTGACTCTGCGTGGCGTTACCCGGGAAATCACCCTGGATGCTGAGCTGGTTGGCCACGGTGAAGACCCCTGGGGAGGCTATCGCATGGGTTTTGAGGCTGAAACCGAGTTGCGCCTGAAGGATTTCGGCATTCCCATGGATCTTGGCAAAGCCTCCGAAACCGTGGAAATCGAAATCTCGGTAGAAGGCATTCGCCAGTAATCGGATCCTTCCGGCGATGACGCGGCGGTCCGGTTAAACCCGGAACCGCCCTGTCTGTTGTTCCAGCTCCCTGACATAGCTCTCCAGCGATTTGGCAATGCCATCGATGGCTTTGGACCGATCGGCACTGGCCGCAGCCAGATCATTGATATCAGTAATGCTCCGGTTAATTTCATCTACCACCTGAGTCTGCTCTTCGGTGGCGGACGCCACACTGGTGTTGACGTCGGTGATACTGGAGATCGCTTCCAGAATGGCCTGGAGTTCCTGTTCCGCTTCCGTTGCCAGCCGTTCGGTTTCGGTGGCCTCCTTGCTGCCGGTCTCCATCACGCTCACGACGTCCGAAACACCGGTCTGCAGTGCGGTTATCATGGTCTGAATATCTTCTGTCGACTGGCCGGTGCGTTGCGCCAGAGTACGGACTTCATCCGCCACCACGGCGAACCCACGGCCTTGCTCACCGGCCCGGGCAGCCTCAATGGCGGCGTTCAGAGCCAGCAGGTTGGTCTGCTCGGCAATGCCGCGAATGACATCCAGCACCGAAGTAATGTTGTCGGAATCCGCAGAAAGTTTGCGGATAACCTCAACCGCTTT
Source organism: Marinobacter sp. EN3 (assembly GCF_000475315.1). NCBI lineage: Bacteria > Pseudomonadati > Pseudomonadota > Gammaproteobacteria > Pseudomonadales > Marinobacteraceae > Marinobacter > Marinobacter sp. EN3. The sequence goes on along the minus strand of NZ_AXCC01000023.1, from coordinate 55,883 downwards.
GGAAATCTGGGCGGCCAGGCGGTGCACCTGTTTCGACGAGTTGCGGATGATCTGGGCGCTGTTGTTCCCCTTGGTTTCCGCTTCGCGAGTGATCTCTGCGGCGCGGGAGGCGTTCCCGGCTACTTCTTCAATCGCACTCTGCATTTCGTTGATAGCGGTGGCCACCATGGAAATGGAGTCGGTCTGGCGGGTCACACCATCGTTGTTGTCCCGGGCGGCAGTGGCCAGCTCGGTGGCACCCGCACCGAGATCGCGACTCAGATTCTGAATGGACCCGATCATGCCCTGCAGGTTTTCCAGTACCTGGTTGAAACTTCTGGCCAATTTGCCGAGATCATCCTCGACCGTTACCGGAACCCGCTGAGTCAGGTCGCCTTCGCCCTGGGCAATGTTGTCGAGCTGATCCCGGAGGGCGCTGATCGAAGAGATGATCAGTTTCATGAATACAAAGAACAACGCAATGGCGATAATGATGGCAATCACGGTGATCGCAAGAACGGTGGCCGAACTGGAAGTGCCTTCGGCGGAGGCTTCAGCGGAACGTTGTTGAGCCTGCTCGTCAGCGTGAGCACCGGCGTTGTCGTAATAATCCCGGAGTTGGTCAAACAATGGGGCTGTTTCTGTGGCAGCGAGACTCCGGGCTTGTTCCGGATTGCCGTTTGAGGCCAGCTCCATCACCCTCCGAGCGGATTGTTCCCAGCGATCAAATGCCCCTTCGAATCCGTCGCTGACATCCGAAATGCCCGTTCCTGCAAGGCGTTGAGAGCTTTCCAGGAAGCGCTGCCTGGCTTGCTCGGTGTTTTCATTGAAATCCTCCAGAGCTCCGGAGGTGTCTTCATTGTTGAAGGCCTGGTCCAGCAGAGTCATCTAACCCCCCAGACTTCGACGTTAATGTCTTATCCAAAGCGTAGCAGGGGGGGCAGATTTGTCACATTTGAGATGCCAGGCCCTTGATATGGGTCAGGATTTGCCGACGGTTTCGGCGGATGAAGGTTCGTCAGTCTGTTCACAGGCACGGCAAAGATGCCGTTGACGGAGGAACTGGGCGGCGAAAATAACGGCCCATATCAGTACCCCCGCCCAGATATAGGGCTCGGGAACCTGGAAGGTACCACTGATGGCAAACTCCACCAGGAGCATCAGGGCAACGGCCAGAACCGCATTGACCATGGCCGTAACCATGGCTTGCCCGCAGGCTTTGAGATTGGGTTTCATAGGTTTCCGCTTGTTCAGAGAGTAAACGGCGTTCTAATCACTGTGGCGAGAATACGGCTCACCTTACAGAGTCTCCATGCGGGAATTCCGCTATTGGAAATTGGTGTATCGGGGCTGGCGTCCATATAATGTGCGCCACAACATTGATAGGCATCCAAGGCAAAGAGGCGTCCATGCCAGAGTTTCAGACAACGGATGAAGGTTTCGAGCGGGTATCACTCCGGGACTACACCGAGAAGGCGTACCTGGACTATTCCATGTATGTCATTCTGGACCGGGCTCTGCCCAACGTAGGGGACGGGCTCAAGCCCGTACAGCGGCGGATTGTATACGCCATGTCGGAGCTGGGGCTGAAGTCCACCTCCAAGTACAAGAAATCGGCTCGTACCGTGGGTGATGTGCTTGGTAAGTTCCACCCGCACGGCGACAGTGCCTGTTACGAGGCCATGGTGCTCATGGCCCAGCCGTTTTCTTATCGCTACCCGCTGGTAGACGGGCAGGGTAACTGGGGGTCTCCAGATGATCCCAAATCCTTTGCCGCCATGCGATATACCGAATCGCGGCTGGCCCCCTTCGCGGAAGTACTGCTCAGTGAGCTGGGGCAGGGAACCGTAGACTGGGTGCCCAATTTTGACGGTACCATGGAAGAACCCTCGGTACTTCCGGCCCGGTTGCCGCACGTGCTGCTGAACGGCACCACGGGTATTGCTGTTGGTATGGCGACCGATATTCCGCCCCACAACGTGCGGGAGGTCACGGCAGCCTGTATTCGTCTGCTGGATCAGCCTGATGCGTCCGTGGATGAGCTGTGCGAACACATCAAGGGGCCGGATTTCCCGACCAGGGCTGAAATCATCACTCCCCGCAAAGACTTGCGCCAGATGTACGAGACCGGGCGAGGTTCGCTGCGGATGCGCGCACGCTGGATGCGCGAGAATGGCGAAGTGGTGATCACTGATTTGCCGCACCAGGTCTCCGGAAACCGGGTGCTGGAGCAGATTGCCCAGCAGATGCAGACCAAGAAGCTGCCCATGGTGGCAGACCTGCGCGATGAATCGGATCATGAAAATCCGACCCGACTTGTGATCGTGCCCCGATCCAATCGGGTCGATCTGGACGGGCTGATGGCGCACCTGTTTGCCAGTACCGATCTTGAGAAGACCTATCGGGTCAATATCAACGTGATCGGTAACGATGGCCGGCCGGGCGTAAAAGGCCTGTACACCATCCTGACCGAGTGGCTGGCATTCCGGAAAACAACGGTAACACGCCGTTTGCAGCATCGCCTGGACAAGGTGCTGGCCCGGCTGCATCTTCTGGAAGGCTTGTTGATTGCCTACCTCAATATTGATGAGGTAATCGAGATTATCCGCACCGAAGACAAGCCCAAGGCCGAACTGATGGCGCGCTTTGGTTTGTCGGCGGAGCAGGCCGAGGCCATTCTGGAGCTGAAACTCCGGCATTTGGCCAAGCTCGAAGAAATGAAAATTCGCGGCGAACAGGATGAGCTCTCCGCCGAGCGCGATGAGCTGCAGGCCATTCTGGGCTCAGAAGATCGGCTTCGCGAACTGATCAAGACCGAACTCGAGCAGGATGCCGAGACCTTTGGTGATGACCGCCGTTCGCCGATTGTCGAGCGGGAGGAAGCCCGCGCCTTCAGCGAAACCGATCTGGTATCCAACGATCCGGTGACGGTGGTGCTGTCCGATAAGGGTTGGGTTCGCGCGGCCAAGGGTCACGACATTGACCCCGCTGGTCTCAGCTACAAGTCTGGCGACCGTTTTGCCCTGGCGGCGAAGGGGCGCAACAACCAGCAGGCGATTTTCCTGGATTCCACCGGCCGGGCCTATTCATTAATGGCCCACAGTCTGCCGTCTGCCAGGGGGCAGGGCGAGCCCCTGACCGGGCGGATCAATCCCCCCTCCGGAGCTACTTTCTCCGGTTTGTTGATGGGTAATCCCGAGCGTAAGACACTGCTGGTCACCGACGGTGGCTATGGTTTCGTCACGTCGCTGAACGACATGATCAGCAAGAATCGCGCGGGCAAGGCCGTGGTCAGCGTACCCAAAGGCGCCAGAATCATGCCACCGGTAATGATTCCGGAAACGGCATCGACCCTGTACCTGGCGGCCATATCCAATGAGGGCCGCATGCTGGTGTTCCCGCTCAGCGAGCTGCCGGAGCTGGCCAAGGGTAAAGGTAACAAGATCATCAGTATTCCCTCCGCCCGGGTGCAGAATCGCGAAGAATACGTGGTTGCTGTCGCCGTGTTTGGTGAAGAGGATCAGCTGGAAGTGAAAGCGGGCAAGCGCAAGCTCGGCCTGCGGTTTGGCGATCTTGAGCACTACCTGGGTGAGCGGGGCCGTCGTGGTCACAAGCTGCCACGGGGCCTGCAGCGTGTGGATGGTATTGATGTGATTCCTTCGGCTGCGCGGGCCGAGGAAGAAGCCCAGAGCGGGGAGAATACAGACAGTGAGTGAGCTGGTGCTGGTAAACGTATCGGGCCGGGACAAACCCGGCCTGACCTCGGAAATCACTGGAATCATGGGGCGTTACGATGTCCGCATTCTGGATATAGGCCAGGCGGTCATTCATGACCATCTGACCTGGGGCATTCTGATCGAAATCCCGGATGAATCGAAATCCTCTCCGGTGATCCGGGACTTGCTGTTCCGTCTGCACGCACTGGATTTGCAGGTGCATTTTGCGCCGATCACCGAGCAGGAATATCAGGTCTGGGCTGAGGGCCGCAACCGGGCCTGTTACATCGTGACCCTGCTTTCCCGCGACATCAAGGCTGAGCAGATCGCCAGGGTATCGGCGATTACGGCGCGTCATGGCCTGAACATTGACAATATTACCCGGCTGTCAGCAAGACCGTCGCTGAACACCTCGGAAAACCGTATTGCCTGTGTCGAGTTCTCGGTAAGGGGGACGCCCTCGGATCTTGAACAGCTTCGGGCCGATTTCCTGCACATTGCCGGCGAGATGAATGTGGATATCGCCTTCCAGGAAGATTCGATCTTCCGACGCAACCGCAGGCTGGTGGTGTTCGATATGGACTCCACGCTGATTGAAGCTGAGGTGATCGATGAGCTGGCCCATGAAGCGGGAGTCGGTGAGCAGGTCGCTGAGATCACCGAGCGTGCCATGCAGGGTGAGCTGGATTTCAGTCAGAGCTTTGCCGAGCGCCTGGCCCTGTTGAAGGGGCTGGACGAGTCGGTGCTTGAAGGGATCGCCAACCGGCTGCGAATGACCGAAGGGGCCGAGCACCTGATTCGCAGTCTGAAGGCGCTGGGCTATCGGACCGCCATCCTGTCTGGCGGCTTCACCTATTTTGCTCGTCATCTTCAGGGTAAGCTGGGCATTGACTATATCTACGCCAACGAGCTGGAGATTATCGACGGCAAAGTAACCGGTGAGGTGAAAGGTCAGATTGTAGATGGTAAGCGAAAGGCGGAGTTGTTGCTGGAAATAGCTGAGAAAGAGCACATTTCCCGGGAACAGGTGATTGCCGTTGGGGACGGCGCCAATGATCTGCCAATGCTCAGTCAGGCGGGCCTGGGAGTTGCTTTCCGGGCCAAGCCACTGGTCAAGGAGTCGGCACGCCACTCCATCTCCACCTTAGGGCTGGATGCCATCCTGTACCTGATCGGGTTCCGGGAAAGCGAGACCAATCAAACGCTTCAGAATACCCACCTCTGAAACCAAAAAAGGGCGAGAATGATCTCGCCCTTTTTTGGTTAAGCGGCCGTTGATCAGTTGTCGCCGAAGTCGTAGTTCATCTCCGGTACCGGCGCCTGCAGGTAGTAGCCCTGAATGTAGTTCACGCCTGCCTGCCAGAGCGTCGCAAGAACGCCGGCGTTTTCCACCAGCGGGATGATGGTCAGCTTGCCGGCATTCTGCAGGCTCTTGACCATTTCCTTGACCTGCTCTTTGGCCTCGTCACTCTTCTGGATTTCTTCCGTGAACGAACCATCAATCTTCACGTAATCCGCCTCAATGTGCTTGAGGGTGTTGAACGGATTGAGTGCGCAGCCGAACTGGGAAATGGATACCTTGCTGTGCAGTTCGTGCACCGCCTTGGTGAAGTCCTTGGCCTGCTTCATGTAGTTGTTGGCATCGCCTTCGCGGATCTGGAAGATCAGCGAATCTCCCGGCAAGCGGGCAGCTTTGAGGGCAACGCTGAGCCAGGGCGTGAAGGTCTTGTCCTGCAGCGTCTCGGCTGTGATGTTCAGGAACAGGCGAGTGTCGTGGCCCCTTGAGCGGTGGCTCGATAGCTGCTTGATGGTTTGCAGGATAACCCAGCGATCGATCTTGATGGCGGTATCGCTGGGTCCCATCGGCGGCAGGAAGTCATACGGCGAGACTTCTTCGTTGTCTTTGTTGAGCATCCGGACAAAGGCCTCGTAATGCTCCTCACCCTCACCGCGCAGGTTGATGATGGGCTGGAACAGCAGCCGGAAACGGTTATCGTCCAGAGCCTTGAGAATGGCCTCCACCGAGTTGGTTTCATCAAGGCTCTCGTATTCAGCCGGGTTATAGACCAGGATGCCGTTGCCACGCTCGTGGCCTTCCTGTTTTTTCACATCGGCCGAGGCAGTATGGGCCCGGCCCATGAGTTCTTCGGCCTTTGGTGAGTTTTCCGTGATCGCGGCGATACCGATGGACACGGTCAGCGGAACCGTCCGGCCGTTGATGTCGAACAAGTGGTCCTCGACCGCTTTACGGATGCGCTCGCACAGACTTTCCATGCTGGCTTCATCACAGGGCAGACACATGACGCAGAAGGCATCGTCGCTCAGGCGGGCCAGGGTGACCTCGTCGCCGGCCTGTTCCCGAAGCAGGGTGGCGAGATCGCCCAACAACAGATCCGCGCCGGAGATGCCGACCTGGCTCTTCATGCTCAGGAAATTATCCAGGGCAATGTAGGCAAGGGCGCCGGTCTTGTTGTCCTTGCCAGCCGTGGCGATAGCCTGGGCCAGGGCATCCATCAGGTACTGACGGTTGTACAGGCCGGTCAGCAAATCCTGGCTGCTGATCTGTTTCAGCTTTTCCTCCAGCTCGGCATCGCTGTGTTCCGGTTGCAGAACGATCTGGGTGCAGGCCTCTCCGTCGTATGTGGCTGCGGACACCGACATGGTGACATTCAATTCGTGGTCGTCACTGCGGCGCGCGGTGCAGTTCAGAGTCATGCCATCTTTGCGCTCTTCGGCGAACGCTTTCATGAACTCCTTGTATTTCTCCTGGCTTTCCGGCGTAAGGGTATCGAGCACCGGAATACAAATCAGCTCGTCGATGTCGTCGTAGCCCAGGAATTCCATGTAGGACTGGTTGGCATAGATGTGCATGCCATCGTTGATGTAGGCAATGGCATCCTTGGAACTTTCCAGCAGCAACTGGCATCGCTGCTCGGCCTCACGCAGATGAGATTCCAGTACCCGGCGTTTGCGACGTTCCTCAAGAGCTGCCAGCTCCCGCTTGACGACCAGAACGAGCTGGTCGGTGTACTGAAAGGGCACGGCATCCTGGGCACCGGCACGGATGATGTTGACGGTACGCTCGCGGCTGTATTCCTCGGTCAGCAGAACGAAGGGGATGTCCTTGTCCATGCGCTTGACCATGGCCAGAGCATCGTCTGCCCCGAATTCCTGTTCCAGGTCGCGTGCCAGCAGCAAGTCCCAGTTGGAGGTCTTGAGCGCTTCTTCCAGATCTTCTTCCGAGGTAATCCGGTGAGCGCGGGTAGCCTTGCCGGAGTTGCGGAGCAAGCTGACCATGGATTCCGCATCGTTTTGTGATGGGTCAAGAATCAGCAGGTGTACGGTCGTGTTTTTCTTCTGCATTCGTCAGACGTCTCGTGGTGCCGGATATTCACGGATGAATGATGCAGGGGTTGGCCAGCAATAACAACCCTGGCCATGCCGGCAGTTGACGGGCCGCACTATTTAAAGCGACGGCCACAGTGAGTCAAATTCGTCTTCCGTGGTGCCTGGCGTTGATGGGGGAGCACCACGACCGGCAGTTGGGGTGATGGGGTTCTGGAGTTTCAGCTCGAACTGGCTGATGCTGCCAGTGGCCGAGACTTTTTTCAGTAGCTGTCCCCGGTCTTCACGGCCATCTTGCAGCAGCGAGATCCGGCTGCCGGTCTGGAACGGCAGCCGCGGGGTAATCAGTGTCGCGGCCTGATTGACCACGCTGATTTCGGGCAGCAGCAGGCCCCTGAGGTACTCGCTGCTGTTGCCGACTTTCTGGATAAGTCGCACGGCACAGGGTGCGGCGCTCGGTGCCAGTAGCTCTATGCCCACCTGAGTGCCCTGATTGCGGATCTGGCGCAGCCAGCGCACAACGGCAATGCTCCAGGGGTGGGAGCTTTGTTCTCGCACGCCCAGAATTTCACCGGCCTGCAACGACGCCGGTACATTGCTCTCCCAGGCCACACAGTAGCCACCGGGGCTGGTGTTGATCAGCAGGGCGTGGTGGGATCTTGGTCGGTTTTTATCCTGAACAGCTGATGGTTGTTGACTGCCGCCACTGGTGCGGAAGTTGATCGGGGCATCGGCAGAATGCAGGCGGTCTTCATTGGGGCCGGCATCGTGTGCGCCGGACCAGGCGTCTGCCTTGCGATTGGCATTGCGGATAAACAGGTTGTCGGATTCGTGATGACTGCTTTCGTTGCCATCAAGAAATTCTGAGAAGACTTTCTGGCCGGCCACGAAGTAATGCGCAGCGGTGAGGCCCACGCACACTTCCAGCGTGCCCTGGCTGGCAATGCGGTTGAAATTGCGCTTGGCCAGAATGCCGAGTGCCTGGCTCAGGTGCGTAAGTAAGGTATCGCTCACCGTGGAGGGAATTTTGAGAGCTTCGCCTCCATGGCCGTCTTGGCGCCTGGCGTGCAGGGTCTCTGCCAGCAGGGTGGACAGATCGCGGGTGTCGAAGCTGAAGCTTTCATTGCCCGGTGTATTTTCGAGCAGGCTGCGGTAGACCGGCGGATTGTCTTTTTCCATATTGATGACGAACAGGCTGTCGGGGCCCAGATCCGGGGCACACTGGCAGTGCTCGGTCCAGGATTCGAACAGGTCATATACCTGTGTCAATTCGGCCTGACGCAGTTGGTTAGGCCGCGCACAGCCAAGCAGAAGAATACGTTTGTAGCTGTCGACAACCGTACTGGCTCGTCGGTGCGTGAGGGTGTCGTCATCCACCTCCATGTTGGCCAGTTTGTTCCGGTGCGCAAAACGGAACATGCGATGGCATTCCAGCCAGCTGCTGGCCGGGCTCGGACAATACAGTTGATGGGACCGAAGTATGGTGGCGGCCAGCTCCGACATTGCCCTATGGATTGCCGTGGCAATTTGGCGCCGGTGTTTGTCTACTCCGCCATTGTCGACGTATTCCAGCAGACAAAGCTTGTACCCGGCGGCCAGATGCAGCTGAAGTGCCTGGGTCAGATTGGCAATCTTTCGTTGCTTTTCAGGCAGCGCGATGGCGAGCCCGAGGAAGTGTCGCGATAGCTCATTACAGACAAAATGAATCTTGTCCCGCACGATTTCCAGAAATTGCAGGCGCTGGAGCGGCGACAGGAACAGATGGTTCAGCTCAATGATCGCGTGATATAGCTGACGAGATGCCTCACCGGTATTGGCCATCGGCAACTGATCCGCCCAGGCGCGAAAGGCCTTGGGGCTGGTGTCGCAAAACGACAGGCTGGCTGTTTTCTGTTCAGGAACCTTGAGCTCTGGTTTCAGGATCTTACCATCCATGTTCTCACGCCAATGTCGGGACCGCGGTAGTTGTAACTCAGCGAAAACGCCGAAAATACAGGTCGTTATTGTTTATGGATCTTGCACTTTAAGATAGCAAAGCAACGACAAAAAGCGAGAAAATCATGAGTTGACAATCTTTGACAAGTGAAAGTGGGCCAGCTTTTGCGACAGGTCTCACGAACCCAGGTCCAGCGGGGTCTTGCTGGCGCGGCCGGGAAGCTCCCGAACCAGCTTTGGAACCAGGAAGCCTGGTAGATTTTCCAGCATTTCGTTAACAATCCGGATGGCCTCGGTGTCACTCACGGAAAAGTGCCGGGCACCGGAGACCGGATCAAAGGCGTGCAGGTAATAGGGCATAACGCCCGCGTCGAACAACGTCTCGCTCAAGGCCGAGAGTGTGGCGCTGCTGTCGTTAACGCCTTTGAGGATCACGCTCTGGTTCAGTAGCGTAACTCCGGCCTCGCTCAGGCGCCGGAACGCTTGGCGGGTGGCCTGATCGATTTCCGCCGGGTGATTCACGTGCACCACCAGGACCTTTTGGAGCCGGGTGCGAGACAGCCAGTCAATCAGGCTGTCGCAGACCCGCTGTGGTATCACCACTGGCAGGCGAGAATGAATGCGCAGACGGCGAAGGTGGGGAATGCCATTCAGTAGTTCGGCCCATTGTGAGAGCAGGCGGTCGTTCACCGCCAGTGGGTCGCCACCGCTCAAGATCACTTCGTTGATTTCCGGGCTGGCCGACAGGCTGTCGATGACCTGGCGCCGGTCTTCGGGGCCAAGGCGGTGATCACCATAGGGAAAATGCCGGCGAAAGCAATAGCGGCAATTGATGGCACACTGTCCCGTGATCATCAGTAAGGCACGGCTGGTGTATTTGCGAATCAGGCCGGTGGTCTGGATGGCCGACGCCTCTTCCAGCGGGTCCGATACGAAATCCGGATGCACCTCCGCTTCCTGGGCGACAGGAAGTACCTGCCGCAGCAAGGGGTCATCCGGGTTGCCTGGCTCAATTCGTGCCAGGTAGGGCTCGGGCACCCGGATCGGAAACAGTCTGTGGCCACAGGCGGCGCCTCTGTACCACTCCTCCGGGGCGAGCCCCAGCCGTTCCAATAGCTGTTCGGGAGTTGTGATGGATTGGCTCAGTATCTGTTGCCAGTCCAAGGTGGTGCCTGGTTCAACCCGGGCCTCGGGCGGATGGCTGGCATCGCGGGCTTCTATACGGGCGGGGGTTCGCTGTATCATAGCGACCTTTGAAATTTTAACGACAGTCTGTCAGGTGGACATTTCATGGCTTCATATTCTACCAACGAATTTCGCAGCGGTCTCAAGGTTTTGCTGGATGGCGACCCTTGTATCATGCTCGAGAACGAATTCGTCAAGCCGGGCAAGGGCCAGGCATTCAACCGGGTTAAGCTGCGTAACCTAATGACTAATCGGGTCTGGGAGCGTACCTTCAAATCCGGCGAATCCCTGGAAGCAGCCGACGTTGTCGAACAGGACATGGAATACCTGTATACCGATGGCGAGTTCTGGCACTTCATGTTGACCGATGGCTCATTCGAACAGTATGCGGCTGATGCCAAGGCGGTTGGCGATACCGTCAAGTGGCTGAAAGAACAGGACGTCTATACCGTGACTTTGTACAACGGCGCGCCGCTGACCGTGACCCCGCCGAACTTTGTCGAGCTGGAAGTGGTTGATACCGATCCCGGCATGAAAGGCGACACTGCCCAGGGTGGCTCCAAGCCCGCGACCCTGTCCACAGGTGCCGTTGTGAACGTGCCACTGTTCATCACCATTGGTGAGGTGCTGAAGGTTGATACCCGCTCCGGTGAATACGTCAACCGTGTCAAAAGCAGCTGATCATCGATCATGACTGATCGCCCTGTCTGGCAGCCCTCTGCCTCCCGGGCCGCTCTGGAAAGCCGCGCACAGCTTCTGGCCCACGTGCGTGGCTTTTTTTCTGAGCGGCGGGTGCTGGAGGTAGAAACCCCGGTACTGGGACGCCACGGCGTAACCGACGTCAATCTCGATGGCATTCCGTCTGAGGTCGACGCTGGCGGCGTTCAGGGGGGCTGGTTGCAGACCTCCCCTGAGTATCACATGAAGCGGCTGCTGGCCGCAGGTTCAGGATCAATATTCCAGATTGCCCGGGTGTTTCGTAACGGTGAGCGCGGCAAACGTCACAATCCGGAATTCTCCATGCTGGAGTGGTACCGCGTTGGCTTTGACGATCAACAACTGATGCGGGAAGTCTCGGATCTGGTCTGTGGCTGGCTGGAGTGCTCGCCTCCGGTAACTGTGAGCTACCGTGAGGCGATGCAGTCCATTGCGGGTATCGACCCGATGACCATCACCGACCGGGACCTTGAACGCTACTGTGAACAGTGGCTGGAGCCGGAACAGCTGGCCGGCCTCGGCCGGGATGGCTGCCTGGATCTGGTCATGAGTTTCGTGGTGGAGCCGAAGCTGGGCTGTGAGCAACCGGTTTTCATTACCCGCTATCCCGCCTCCCAGGCCGCTCTGGCACGCATCTCTGAGCATCAGGGCTTCAGAGTGGCGCACCGGTTTGAGCTCTACATTCATGGCCTGGAGCTATGTAATGGTTACTGGGAGTTGACCGATCCGGCCGAGCAGCGGGCCCGTTTTGCCGCCGATAACCATCTCCGGCGTGCCAGTGGCAAGCCGGAGATGGCGCTGGACGAGTCTTTTCTGGCAGCGCTGGAGACAGGCCTGCCGGAATGCGCCGGTGTGGCCATGGGCCTTGACCGGCTGTTGATGCTCAAGCTGGGCAGTCGCAACATTCAGGACGTTATTGCGTTTCCGATTGAGCGGGCCTGAGCCCTGCTATTTGACGTTCAGTTTGCCGAAGGCTTCACCCAGCTGTACCGTTTTCTCGGCCACCTGGTTCGGTTGCCATTTAACTGCACCCTTGGGCATCACCAGCACGACGGTTGAGCCCAGGCGGAAACGGCCCATTTCCTGACCCTTTTCAAACTGAACGGCATCGTCTCCGCGGTACTGCCATTGCGTAACTTTGCCGGAATTGGGGGCTACCACGCCGGCCCAGGTGGTTTCCACGCTGCCTACAATCATCGCGCCGACCAATACCATAGCCATGGGGCCCGCCTCGGTGTCGAACAGGCAAGCCACCCGTTCGTTTCGGGCGAACAGGTTCGGCACATTTTCGGCGGTTACCGGATTGACTGAGAACAGCTTCCCGGGTACGTAGACCATTTCTTTCAGGGTGCCAGCCATGGGCATGTGAATACGGTGGTAATCCTTGGGCGACAGGTAAATAGTGGCGAACTCGCCTTCCCGGAAGGGCTCGGCCCGTTCGTCATCGCCGCCGAGCAATTCAGTGAGACTGAATGACTGTCCCTTGGCCTGGAATACACGGTCTGTGCTGATCTGGCCAATCTGGCTGATGGCGCCGTCCACGGGGCTGGTGAGGGTTTCCGGTGCGGGGTCTATGGTGCGAGCGCCCGGCTTGAGTGCACGGGTAAAAAACGCGTTGAACGTGGGGTAGGCGGTAAAGTCTGGCTCAGCGGCCTCGCTCATGTTCACGCCATAGCGGCCGATAAACCATTTGATCACACGGTTTTTCAGGGCTGGAGTGCTCTCGCTGTCGGCCAGACGGCCTGCCAGGCGGGAAACCGCCAGCTGGGGTGTGACGTATTGGCTAAGAACAAACAGTTTATCAAGCATTCCGGGAGACTCTTGCGATCATAAAGCGCGGTAGTCTAGCAAACCCGGCGCAGTGTATAGAAATTGTTTCACAGCTTCGCTGTTACGGTTGATGCTTGCTATTATCAGATCACATTTTGGGTGTTCCCGGCTGAGCCAGCTTCGGGTAGTAACCGGCCCCGGCCGTTAACCAGACAAAAGGCGTGCATAGTCACCATGTTATTGATCATTGGAGCTGTGGTCGTTGTTGCGTGCGTTCTTGGTGGGTACGTTCTGCACGGCGGCAATCTGGCGGTTTTGTGGCAGCCGACAGAAATCCTGATTATCGGCGGAGCGGCCGTTGGTTCATTTATCATCGCCAACCCGTTACACACGGTAAAAGAGGTGTTTCAGGCGTGTATCCGGTTGCTGACCGGGTCTCCTTTCAATAAATCCTATTACATGGATTTGTTAAGTCTGCTCTATGAGGTGTTCGACAAGTCCCGCAAGCAGGGCGTCATGGCCATTGAGGAGGACATCGATAATCCGGAGTCGAGCCAGATCTTCAGTCGTTATCCGGCGATTATGAAATCCAAACACCTGTTGGATTTCATCACCGATTACCTGCGTATCATCAGCTCCGGCAATATGGCGCCGCATGAGCTGGAAGGCATGATGGAAAACGAAATCGAAAATCGACAGCACGAGCTTGAAGAGCCTGCTCATGCGGTCAACAAGATTGCTGATGCTCTGCCAGGGCTGGGTATTGTCGCCGCCGTGCTGGGGATCGTTATCACCATGGGGTTCCTCACGGAAGGGCCGGAGAAAATCGGCTTGAGCGTTGCGGCAGCACTTGTTGGTACCTTTCTCGGCATCTGGATGGGGTATGGTTTTGTCGGGCCAACCTCGATTGCGCTTGAGCATGCCGCCAAATATGAGCTGAAAGCCTACGAGTGTGTTAAATCGGCCATTGTCGCGACGGTGTCAGGACAGGCTCCCCAAATGGCAATCGAATTTGGGCGCAAGGCACTCCCTACTGAAAAGCGACCGGGATTTCAGGAGCTCAATGACCACGTTCGCTCAAAGTAACAAAAAGCCTGGTTAGCCTCGGAGAGTATCTTGGAAGAACAGCCGATCATCATCAAACGCAAGAAAAAGGTTGTCGGCGGGCATCACGGCGGCTCCTGGAAAGTTGCGTTTGCCGATTTTGCGACCGCGATGATGGCGTTTTTTCTGGTGCTCTGGCTGACCGCGACGGCAACCCCAGAGCAGAAGCTGGCGGTAGAAGGTTACTTTAAGGACCCTGTGGGCTTTACTGACGGCGGCTCACCGAATCCGGTAGACCTTGAGGGCAGTGCTTCTGTCATTGAAGAGGCTACCCAGGATCAGGAAGCCAGTACCATCCAGATAGAAGATGAGGTCGTAGATGAGCTTGCAGATACGCTGGAGCAACGCAGAATGAGGCAGTTGTTCCAGGAGTTTCAGGAACGCATAGAGAACAGCGATACGCTTCAAGAATTCAAAGACCAGCTTTTACTAGACATTACGGATGAGGGACTGAGAATCCAGATTGTGGACAGGTCAGGACGTCCGATGTTCGACAGTGGCCGGGATGAATTGAAGTACTACTCCCAGGACATTCTCTTTGAGCTGGCGAAGAAGCTCGGCTCGGTCGATAACAAAATCAGTATTACCGGCCATACCGACGCCACACCGTTCAGTGGCCGGCCGGGTTACACCAACTGGGAGTTGTCGGCAGATCGCGCCAACACCGCGCGGCGAGCACTGGTTGCCGGTGGCGTCCGGCTGGAGCAGATTGCCCGGGTGGTGGGGCTAAGTGATTCGGTGCTGTTCGACAAGGACAATCCCACGGCTCCGGTGAACCGACGCATTTCCATTATTGTCCTGAATAAAAAGACCGCCGACAGTATTGAGACCGGGGCCGGACGTTCCGATAAGCCGCTGATTGATCTCACGCGTCCAACGGAGGAACAGGAGCAGCAGGCCCGGGAGCAGTTAGAAGACGGAGAGTGGTTCCAGCCAAAAGAAGAACCCGCTCCCGGCGAGCTCAATTGGTAGCTTTGATCCGGGGCTCAGGTCAGTTTGAGCCCTCGTGCCTGCTGATCGGTCATATCCTGAAGGATTCGATGAAAGCTCTTCAGGCGTTCCGGGGAGATATCTCCGGCCTCGGCGGCGGCATCCAGGGCGCAGCCTGGGTCGCCCATATGCCGGCAGTTGCGGAATTTGCAGAGCCCGATCAGCGGCCGGATTTCCCGAAAGCCGTATTCCACTTCCTGCGGCGTCATGTGCCAGAGACCGAACTCCCGGATACCCGGAGAATCGATCAGATCGCCCCCCCCGGGCAGGTGGAACAGTTTTGCCGTGGTGGTGGTATGCACGCCTTTGCCGGTGCTCTCGGAGACCGCGCCCACTCGCAGCAGCTCATCCGGTAACAGTGTCTGAATGATGGAAGACTTGCCCACGCCGGACTGACCCACAAAGACACTGGTCTGATTCCGCACCAGAGCTTCTACTTCCGGGGCTGGCGTGCCTGCGGTTTCTGCGGCTGAAGTGCGCGCCACCTCATAGCCCAGCGCCTGATATCTGGCCAGCAGGGCTTCGATCTGATCCCGGTTGTCGTCGTTAATCAGATCTGTCTTGTTCAGCAGGATTACCGCCGGAATGTCAGAGCTTTCAGACGCCACCAGATAACGATCGATCAGGTTGTCGTGGGGCTCGGGCTCGGGGGCAATTACCAGAATGATATGGTCGATATTGGCGGCCACCGGTTTTAGCGCGCCAAAGTTGTCCGGGCGCTGCAGCAGGTTTTCCCGTTCACAGCGGGCAACAATCACGCCGGTTTTGCTTTTGCCCGGGCGCCAGACCACCCGGTCTCCGGTCACCAGGCTGTCAATGTTGGCTCTGACGAAACAGCGGAACACCTGCCCGGATTCCGGGCCTTCAAGCGCCTCGATATCCAGTTGCTGGCCGTAGTGTGCAATCACCAGTCCATTCTGCTCAGGGCCAAGCTCACCGGCGGCGGCTTGTTCTTCCACCGCTTTTTCCTTGCGTGCAGCTCTCACCGTCCGTTCTTTCTGGATCTTTTCGATGCGCCATTGCTGGCGTTTGTTCAATCGTCGTTTTGCCATCTGCGTTCAATCGGTTAACCGGCGTTTGGGTATCACATCATACGTGAATCGTGGACAATACACAGAACTTCATCCACCCGACAAAACGGCATAGGTAACAGCGAGATGAGTAACGGCGACCGCCTGATCTGGATTGACCTGGAAATGACCGGTCTGGATCCCGAGCAAGAACGCATTATCGAGATGGCCAGCATCATCACCGACTCCCAGCTGAATATCGTGGCAGAGGGGCCGGTGATTGCCATTCACCAACCAGACAGCCTGCTGGAGCAGATGGATGAATGGTGTACCCGCACCCATGGTGCCAGTGGTCTGACCCAACGGGTCAAAGAGAGTACCATCAGCGAGGCAGAGGCCGAGCAGCAAACCCTCGAGTTTCTGGGCAAACATCTTGAGCCAGGACAATCCCCGCTCTGTGGCAACAGTATTGGTCAGGATCGGCGGTTTCTGGTGAAATACATGCCCAAACTGGAAGCCTTCTTCCACTACCGCAATCTCGATGTCTCAACGGTAAAGGAGCTGGCCCGCCGCTGGCGCCCGGACGTGCTGGAAGGAGTCAAGAAACAGGGCAGTCATCTGGCTCTGGACGATATCCGTGACTCCATCAATGAACTGCGTCACTACCGGGATCATTTCTTCAAGCTATAGTCCGTGCTGTTTCAAGGCCCAGGCCACGTGCTCGCGGACCAGTTCCGACGGGTGGTCGGCCCGGGCTTTGAGTGCCTCCACCACCGGAATGGTGCTGGGGGCGTTGCCCAGTCCCACCGCCAGATTCCTGAGCCAGTTTTCATAGCCGGTGCGCCGTATTGCTGACCCTTCCGTGCGCTTCAGAAACTCCTGCTCGGTCCACAGGAACAGCTCCGCCAGGGATGAATTGTCCAGACCATGCCTCGGTTTGAAGTCTTCCTCGTCGGTGGGCTTGTTGAACTTGTTCCAGGGGCAGACCAACTGACAATCGTCGCAGCCGAATACCCGGTTGCCCATTTGTGAACGCAGCTCCTCCGGGATCGGTCCTTTCAGTTCAATAGTGAGATAGCTGATGCAGCGCCGGGCATCCAGTAGGTGAGGGCCTACAAAGGCGTCGGTCGGGCATACGTCCAGGCAAGCAGCGCAAGAGCCGCAGTGTTGGCTGTCGAACGGTGCATCCAGGGGCAGAGGGGCATTGGTGAAGATTTCACCCAGAAAAAAGAACGAACCGGCTTTGGGGTGAATCAGCATGTTGTTTTTGCCAATCCAACCCAGTCCGGCCCGTTGCGCCAGTCCGCGCTCAAGTACCGGCGCGCTGTCGACAAATGCCCGGTAGTCATAGCCGTTGACAGCCTCGTCAATCCATTTTGCCAGCGTGGCCAGGCGTTTGCGCATCAGTTTGTGGTAGTCGCGCCCCAGGGCGTAGCGAGTAACGTAGGCCCGTTCCCGGTCAGTAAGCACTTGTTTCGGGTTGTCAGGTGCTGGCAGGTAATCCAGTCGGACGGAAATGACCCGGGTGGTCCCGGGTACCAGGGAGTCGGGTGTGTAACGTTTGTCGCCATGGTCGGCCATGTAGGCCATCTGGCCGTGGTAACCTGCTGCCAGCCAGCGCTGCAGGCGTTCAGCGTGAGGCCCCGTCTCCGCCTGGGTAATCCCGGCATCGGAAAAGCCCAGCTCCCGTGCCCAACGGCGGATCTGTGCAGGCAGGTCCGCGAGCTTTGTATGGAGCGTTTCTGAAGCTGGGTGTTCTGGAGTAACGGCCATAGTGGACTGCTGGCAGGTGCGGCCCTGCGAAGATTTAATTTGATTAAGTTATGACCTTTTTTCCTGTTTTGCTATGCTTTACAGGTATCTGGCCAATTTTCTTAAACCGGTTTCTGTATCTGGGAGTTCCCGGCAAATGCCCTCTGTTTCCGAGCACAGTCTACCAGAAGCGCTCTATTCCGCCGACTCGGTGCGGGCGATGGATCGCTATCTGATTGAACAGCAGGGGGTGGATGGCTTCGAATTGATGCAAACGGCAGCTAGATCGGCGTTCCGCCATCTGGTGGCATTCTGGCCCGGAGCGCAGCCTGTGCTTGTGTTGTGCGGGGCTGGCAATAACGGCGGCGATGGCTACCTGGTGGCCGCCAATGCTCAGCGTCATGGCATTGATGCGGCGTGTGTCGCCGTTGCACCTGTTGAAAAGCTCACGGGCGACGCCCGGTCTGCGTGCCAGAAAGCCCGGGCCGATGGTGTCGAGATTCTTGAAGGCAGTGCCCTGTCCGATGCCGATTTGCAAGCGCGGATGGATAGCGCTGCGGTGGTGGTAGATGCCATGCTCGGTACCGGAGTAACCGGCGCGCCCAGGGAGCCCTTTGCCAATGTTATTGGTCAGTTGAACCAATCCGGAAAGCCTGTATTGGCGGTGGATTTGCCGTCCGGCCTGGATGCCACAACCGGTGCCGCGACAGGGGATGTGGTGCATGCCGATGTGACGGTCACTTTTATCGGCGCCAAGACTGGCCTCTTCACCGGCGCAGGCGCGGGTGTCTGTGGTCAGGTAATGTTTGAAGCGCTGGGGGCGATTAACGCCGGTCAGCAGAGCGGGGAAATGCCCTTGGCCGAGCTTTATCCCTGGGCGCGATGCCAGTCCTGGTTGCCGGAACGCCCCGCTAACGCCCACAAGGGCATGTTCGGTCATGTCCTGGTGGTGGCGGGAGATCACGGTTTCGGCGGGGCGGGTATCATGGCTGCAGAGGCGGCCTCCAGGGCCGGCGCCGGGTTGGTGTCATTGGCCACCCGGCCGGAATACGTTACCGCTGCGCTGGCTCGTTGTCCGTCGTTGATGGTCAGGGGTGTAACCCACGGGTCTGAGTTGCCGGCTTTACTGGAGAAACCCGATGTCGTGGTCTGCGGACCCGGGATCGGCCAGTCCGCCTGGGGACAGCAAATGCTGCAGCAGGTTATTGCCAGTGGCAAGCCCAGAGTGTTGGACGCAGATGCACTCAACATCATGGCCGACCGCGCCCCGGCACCGGCGGACAACCATGTGCTGACGCTCCACCCGGGAGAAGCGGCCAGGCTGCTGGGCTGCAGTGTTCAGGAAGTCGAGGGGGACAGGATGGGAGCGGCAGCACGCATACAGAAGCTGTGGCATGGCATTGTCCTGCTCAAAGGTGCGGGTACGGTTGTTGCCACCGGCAGCGGAGTGCCCGGCATAATACCGGGCGGTAATCCGGGGATGGCGACAGGGGGCATGGGCGATGTGCTGTCGGGCATCCTGGGGGCATTTCTCGGGCAAATTCCGTCCGCCCGTCAGGCGGTAATGGCTTCAGCGGCTTTACATCTGGCGGCCGCGGATGAGGCGGGGCAGAATAAAGGCTATATGGGGCTGCTCCCGGCTGATGTGATCGAAGCCGTGCCACAGGTGCTGGTAAGGTCGGAGCGGCCTGAATGTTTTAGTGACCGGGGGAATCGATGAGTATTTTTGGTAATGAACGCCGGTTGTTTCTGGAAGATGAGGCCGAGACGGAAAAACTTGGTGGTGAGTTGGCCCGGTTGGCCAGTCATGCCCGGGAAGGCCTCACCGTTTTTCTCGACGGCGAATTGGGGATGGGCAAGACGACCCTGAGCCGTGGTGTTATGAGAGGGCTTGGCCACGAGGGTGCCGTCAAGAGCCCGACCTATACACTGGTTGAACCCTACGAACACTTGGAACCACCGGTGTACCATTTTGATCTGTACCGGCTGGGTGACCCCGAGGAACTGGAATACATGGGAATCCGGGATTATTTTGCCAGCCAGAGCATCCGGATTATTGAGTGGCCGGAGCGTGGTCAGGGAGTCTTGCCTGATCCGGATCTGGAAATCCATCTTGAACGGGAAGGTCAGGGGCGCTCTGTGGTATTGCGCGCCCGTTCGGAGCTTGGGGCTTCCTTGCTTAATGAAATAGAACTGATAGGGCCGGATTCATGAAAATCTTGGTGATTATGGCGCTGTTGCTTTCAGCCAGTACAGTTTTGGCCGGTACCCGTGTCGAGGGGGTGCGTTTGTGGCCGGCTCCGGATCATACCCGCCTGGTGCTGGACACTGCCGGTCTGGTTGAGCACAACGTATTCTCTCTGAGTGGACCGTCCCGGCTGGTTATTGATCTGAAGGATGCTGCTCTCGGCACGGATTTCAGCAAGGTCGACCTTTCCGGCAGCCCCATTCAGCGTATTCGCAGCGCGCCAAGGAATGGTAACGATTTGCGGGTGGTGCTGGATCTGAAAAGTGATATCAAGCCTCGCAGCTTTGTGCTGGAGCCGAATCAGCAGTATGGCCATCGTCTGGTGGTCGATTTGATTGACGAACAGGGCAGCCGTCTCGATCGGGCGACGAGCCCGACGGTGACCCAGGATTCTGCCGGTAAGCGTGACATTATCGTGGTTATCGACGCCGGTCATGGCGGCGAAGATCCGGGCGCAATCGGGCCCCGGGGGACCCGGGAAAAGGATGTCGTGCTGAGAATGGCAAAGCGTCTGGCCGATCTGATCAACCAGCAGAAAGGGTTCACTGCCAAGCTTACTCGGACAGGCGATTATTACGTGGGCTTGCGGAACCGCACCTTGCTGGCCCGCAAGTACAACGCGGATCTGTTCGTGTCGGTGCACGCCGATGCCTTCAGAACGCCGCAGCCACGGGGAGCATCCGTCTTCGCGCTGTCTCAGCGCGGTGCCACCAGTGAAACGGCTCGATGGCTCGCCCAGAGCGAGAACCGTTCAGATTTGATCGGTGGTGCCGGCGGTGTCTCTCTGGATGGCCGTGATGACATGCTGGCCGGGGTATTGCTGGATCTCTCCATGACCGCAAGTATCAACGCCAGTCTGGGGGTTGGAGATTCCGTGCTGGGCCGGTTGGGCCGTGTGGCCAAGCTTCACAAACAGGGGGTGGAGCAGGCGGCATTTGTGGTTTTGAAGTCGCCGGACATCCCCTCGATTCTGGTGGAGGCCGGTTTCATCTCGAATCCGACCGAAGAGAAGAATCTTGCGTCCGAGTGGTACCGCAACAAGCTGGCCAACGCCATTTTCGATGGCATCGAGCAGTATTTTCGTCGCACACCACCTCCCGGCACGTTGCTGGCCTGGGAAAAACAGCAAAACCGGGGTGGCACCGACGTCAGCCAGTACCGGATACAGCGAGGTGATACTCTCTCGGGCGTTGCCCGGGAGAATCAGACCACCGTCAGCGAGCTGATGCGCTTTAACGGGATGAACGATGATCGTGTTATGGTAGGGCAAACCATTCGCATCCCCTCATCCTGATCAAGAGGTAGTCCCCGGATATGCCCCACATCCAGTTACTGTCCCCCCGGCTTGCCAACCAGATTGCTGCCGGGGAGGTGGTAGAACGTCCTGCTTCTGTTGTTAAAGAGCTGGTTGAAAATGCCCTGGATGCCGGGGCCTCGCGCGTCGATGTGGAGATCGAGCAGGGTGGGGCAAAACTGATCCGGGTGCGTGACGACGGCTCCGGTATTGAAGAGGCGGACCTGCCTCTGGCCCTGAGCCGGCATGCCACCAGCAAAATCCTGACCCTGGATGATCTTGAGGCTGTGGCCTCTCTGGGATTCCGGGGTGAGGCATTGGCCAGTATCAGCTCCGTGTCACGCCTGACCCTCACCTCCCGTACCGAGTTGCAGGAAGCGGCGGCCCGTGTTGAGGTGGAAGGCCGCGACATGGATGCTCGCATCTCACCGGCGGCCCATCCCGTGGGTACCACGGTTGAAGTGAGGGATCTGTTCTTCAATACTCCTGCCCGCCGCAAATTCCTGCGCACGGAAAAAACCGAATTCAACCACGTTGAAGAGTGTGTTCGCCGTCAGGCTCTGAGTCGGTTCGATACCGGTTTTACCCTGCGTCATAACCAGAGAGTGGTGCAAAGCCTGCGCCCTGCTGAGACGGATCTGGACAAGGAACGTCGGATTGGTTCGCTGTGTGGCCAGCAGTTTATCGACAATGCGGTAGTTATTGATGCCGAGGCCACCGGGTTGCGCCTTTGGGGTTGGGTGGCGCTGCCGACCTTTTCCCGCAGTCAGGCAGATCTGCAGTACTTTTTTGTGAATGGCCGGGTGATCCGGGACAAACTGGTCGCCCATGCAGTTCGCCAGGCCTACCGGGACGTTCTGTACAACAACCGTCACCCTGCATTTGTGCTGTACCTGGAGGTAGATCCGGCTACGGTGGATGTCAACGTTCACCCAACCAAGCATGAGGTTCGGTTCCGCGACGGCCGGCTGGTTCACGATTTTATTTTCCGGACTCTGCATCGAGCCCTGGCGGATGTACGCCCGGACGATCATCTCCGTGGGGCGGCGGCCCAATCCTTTGGTCGTGAGTCTGCGGTTGTTGAACCCGAGCATTCGGCTGGCGGTTTTAGTGCCCCGGGTACATCGGGACCCTGGCCCACACAGTCACGCACTGAGGCTTATCCGTCGTCGCCCGGGCAGTCACCCCAGCAGGAGTGGCGGGCCAGTGATCAGATGGCGTTTTACCAGTCGTTGAATGAGGGTGGCGGTGTTTCAACCCCTGTTGCCCGGGCAGAAATGCCAGCGGCGTCAGCTTCGGTTACGCCGCCCAGGGATGATGCGGAAGAGCCGCCACTGGGTTATGCGATTGCCCAGCTGCACGGAATCTACATTCTGGCCCAGAGCCGTGCCGGCCTGATCGTGGTGGATATGCATGCCGCCCATGAGCGTATTACTTATGAGCGCATGAAGCGGGCCCTGGTCGAACAGGATCTTAAGAGCCAGCCTTTGCTGGTGCCCCTGTCACTGGCAGTGAGCCAGAAAGAGGCGGCGCTTGCGGAGAGCCATGGAGAAGAGCTGCAGCACCTTGGTCTGCAGATTGAGCGTATCGGGCCAGAGACGTTGGCAGTGCGGCAGATCCCGGCATTGCTCCGAGGGGCAGACACTGAGCAGCTGGTGCGCGATGTGCTGGCAGATCTGATTGAGCACGGCCAGAGTGATCGCGTTGAAGCGGTCACCCATGAATTGCTCGGCACCATGGCCTGCCATGGGTCGGTGCGGGCAAACCGGCAGCTCACGATTCCAGAAATGAATTCGTTGCTTCGCGATATGGAAGCAACGGAGCGCAGCGGACAGTGCAACCATGGCCGTCCCACCTGGACCCTGGTCACCCTGTCTGAACTGGACAAGCTGTTTCTGCGGGGGCGCTAAGCGGTGATTCCCGATAACCGCTCCCAGCAGGGTTCATTGCCGCCAACGATCTTTCTGATGGGGCCGACTGCGTCTGGCAAGACCGATCTTGCCATTGAGCTCTGCCGTACGTTGCCCTGTGAAATCATCAGTGTGGATTCCGCGATGGTTTATCGTGGCATGGACATTGGCACTGCCAAACCTTCGCCTGAAGAACTCGCGCTGGCACCACATCGATTGATCGATATCTGTGATCCGGCGGAGACCTATTCCGCGGCGGATTTTCGCCGCGATGCGTTGGCGGCCATGAGCGATATATCTGGCCGTGGCCGGATCCCGTTGCTGGTGGGTGGCACCATGATGTACTTCAAGGCGTTGCTGCATGGCATGTCGAATCTGCCTTCGGCAAATCAGGCGCTGCGGGCAGAAATTGAGCGGGAAGCCGAACGCGATGGCTGGGGCGCCCTTCATGAGGAGTTGGCAGAAAAAGATCCCGAGGCTGCGCGCCTGATTCATCCCAACAATCGCCAGCGACTGATGCGGGCCATTGAGGTGATCCGGCTTACAGATAAGCCGATCTCCTCGTTCTGGCAGTCAGAATCGGGAACTTCCGGGCAACATCCGCAGTCTGGTATTGAGGATTACACGTATTTTACCAGCTGGCAGGCAGACGAAAGCGCTGGCCTGCCGTATACTGTTTTTCAGTTTGCCCTGGCGCCTGCCGAGCGCTCTGTGCTGCATTCGCGGATACAGAAACGGTTTCTGGCAATGCTGGAAGCAGGCTTCCTTGATGAAGTCCGTGCCTTGATGGCGCGGGGTGATCTCAGCCCCGATCTTCCCTCGATGCGTTGCGTGGGTTATCGACAGGCCTGGGATTACCTGTCAGGCAACGAGGATTACGACAGCTTTGTTGCCAAGGGCGTTGCCGCCACCCGTCAGTTGGCGAAACGGCAGCTTACCTGGTTGCGAAAATGGCGAGATGTGCACTGGCTGGACTCCGCCGACCCGCAAGTGGTGCTGGATACCTTGAAAAAATCCGGGCTTCACACCACATTTAACGTTGAATAATGACGATCTGCATTTACTTATAAACAGGAGAAAACACATGTCAAAAGGGCACTCTTTACAAGACCCTTACCTCAATGCATTGCGCAAGGAACGCATTCCGGTTTCCATCTTTCTGGTCAATGGTATCAAGCTTCAGGGCCAGATTGAGTCTTTTGACCAGTTCGTGATTCTTCTCAAGAACACGGTGAGCCAGATGGTTTACAAGCACGCTATTTCCACTGTGGTTCCTGCTCGTAACGTCCGGCTACCGCAGCAGAACCCGGCAGGTGAAGGTGAGTCTGAAGACTGATAACGCCTGCTTTTCCCGCTTTCACACCCGCGCTCCAGGACAGCCTATGTGCTTGAATGGTCGCGGGTGTTTGTGTTTATGGAGTTGATGAAACTTGTTTGAGCGTCCAGATGTCGGAGAACGGGCGGTTCTCGTTCACATTGATTTTACCGCCCACGACGATACCGAAGATCCGGGAGAGTTCCGGGAACTGGTGACATCCGCCGGCGTAGAGCCGGTTGCTACGGTAACCGGCACCCGGAAGCAGCCCAGCCCGCGTTTTTTTGTGGGAGAGGGCAAGCTTGAGGAAATCCGGGATGCCGTGGCCGCTTCCGAGGCCGATGTGGTGCTGTTCAATCATGCCCTGAGCCCGAGCCAGGAACGTAACATTGAGCGCGAGCTCAAGTGCCGGGTGCTTGATCGCACGGGCGTGATCCTGGATATCTTTGCGCAGCGGGCCCGGACCCACGAGGGCAAGCTGCAGGTGGAACTGGCGCAGCTGGAGCATATGTCTACCCGGCTGGTGCGGGGCTGGACTCACCTGGAGCGCCAGAAAGGGGGTATCGGCTTGCGGGGGCCGGGTGAAACCCAGCTCGAAACCGACCGCCGGCTGCTGCGCGAACGCATCAAATCCATTCACCGGCGCCTGGAAAAAGTCCGCAAGCAACGGGATCAGGGCCGTCGCGCACGCAAGCGTGCCGACATACCCACGTTGTCGCTGGTGGGTTACACCAACGCGGGCAAGTCCACGCTGTTCAACCGAATTACCACTTCCAGCGTATATGCAGCAGACCAGTTGTTCGCGACCCTGGATCCGACCCTGCGCCGTCTGGAACTTCCCGACATCGGGCCGGTCGTAATGGCCGACACCGTGGGCTTCATCCGGCATTTGCCGCACAAGCTGGTGGAGGCCTTCCGGGCGACGCTGGAAGAAACCACGCAGGCCACGTTGCTGTTGCATGTGATCGACTGTCACGACAGCCGCCGGGATGAAAACATCGAGCAGGTGGAAAATGTGCTGGCCGAAATCGGAGCCGATGAGATTCCGATGCTACAGGTGTTCAACAAGATTGACCTGCTTGATGGTTTTGAGCCCCGCATTGATCGCAACGAAGAAGGATTGCCGGTGCGAGCCTGGGTGTCGGCCGTAAGCGGTGAAGGCCTGCAGCTGCTGTTTGACGCCATCGTCGAGCGTCTGGCAGAGGATGTGGTGCACCACTTTGTGCGTCTTGGCCCTGCCGATGGCAAGCTTAGAGCGCTTCTGCACGAGGCGGGTTCGGTACTGAGTGAAGAGCATTGCGACAACGGCGATCAGGTGCTGGAAGTCCGGCTGCAGAACCGGGACTGGCTGCAGCTTCTGAGCCGTGCCGGTGTACGTGAGGACGTGATCCGGTTGGAAAGCCGGCCGGTCTGAATGGCCCCTGCTATTGCCGGGGCCTTGATAAATCCCTAGTATTTGCAGCCATTCGATTAAACACGAACGGAGAGAACTATGGCCTGGAATGAACCGGGTGGAAACCGTAACGACAATGATCCCTGGGGAACCGGTGGTGGTCGTCGCGGCAATGATCAGGGGCCACCAGACCTCGATGAAGCGCTGAAGAAGGGGCTCGACAAGCTCAATCGCATGCTTGGCGGCAAAGGCGGCAACTCTGGCGGTGGCAGCAGCTCCGGCGGCAGCGCAGGTGGATTTGGTGCCATTCTGGCCATTGTGGCCATTCTGGTGGTGGGTTATGTCATCTATCAGTCGTTCTATACCGTGGACGAACAGGAGCGGGCGGTGGTGCTGCGCTTCGGTGAGTATAACCGTACCGAAAACCCGGGCCTACGGTTCAAGGTGCCCTTGATTGATACTGTCAACAAGGTTCGGGTTACCAGCATCCGTACCGCCGAGTCTTCCGGCCAGATGCTGACCCAGGATGAAAACCTGGTGACCGTGGATCTTCAGGTCCAGTATCGCGTGGGTGATGCCCAGGCGTATGTGCTCAATGTCCGTGACTCCAACCAGGCCCTGGCATTTGCCACCGACAGCGCCCTGCGCCATGAAGTCGGTAGCTCGTCCCTGGATGACGTGCTGACCGAAGGTCGGGCGGAACTTGCGGTGCGGGTTGAGCAGCGCCTGCAGAGCTTCCTGAGAGAGTATGGCACCGGCCTTGAAATTGTCCGGGTCAACGTTGAAAGCACTCAGCCGCCGGCTCCGGTGCAGGATGCGTTCCGCGAGGTTCAGCGTGCTCGCGAGGATGAGCAGCGTCTGAAGGAAGAGGCCGAAACCTACCGTAACAAGATTGTTCCCGAGGCCCGAGGTCAGGCACAGCGCATGATCGAGGAAGCCAACGCGTACAAGCAGGAAGTGATCGAGCGGGCGCGCGGTGAAACTGCACGCTTCAATCAGTTGCTGGCCGTGTATGAGCAGGCCCCGGTAGTTACCCGTGAGCGCATGTACATTCAGGCTCTGGAACAGGTGCTGGGTAACAGCAGCAAAATCTTTGTCGATACCGAGAGCAGCGGCAACATGATGTATCTGCCCCTGGATCGTCTGACACAGGGTTCCCTGTCGTCATCTGGCAGCCGGATGTCCGGTAGCAGTGGCCAGCAGGTGGATATCCAGACTCTGACCGACCAGGTGCTGCAGGAGCTGCGCACCCGCCAGGACACCAATACCCGGAGGAGCAGATAAGTTATGGGACCTAAAGGTGTAGTGGGCCTTGCAGGCGCCCTCATTGTTGTCCTGCTCGTGCTGTCCAGTGTGTACATCATCCCGGAGACCCATCGGGGCGTGAAGCTTCGCTTCGGGGAGCTGGTAGAGACCAATATCCAGGCTGGCCTGCATTTCAAGGTGCCGGTCATCGATCAGATCCGGGAATTCGATATCCGGGTGCTGACCATGGATCTGCCATCCCGTCAGTACCTGACGGTTGAGAAGAAACCGCTGGATGTGGATTCCTATGTGGCCTGGAAAATCCGTGATGTGGACCAGTTCTATCGTTCCACCGGCGGTGACGAATTCCGTGCCCAGACGCTGATTCTGTCCCGCGTGGACAACGGTCTTCGTGATGAGTTCGGTGTACGCACCATGCACGAAGTGGTGTCCGGTCAGCGTGATGAGCTGATGCACACTCTGCGTGATCGTGTGAACGAGACGTCCGTCAAGGAGTTCGGTATCGAGGTGCTTGATATTCGTGTCAAGGCGATCGAGTTGCCGGGTCAGGTGAGCGAGAACGTCTACCGTCGGATGGCGACTGAACGCCAGAAGCTGGCCCAGGAATTCCGTTCCCGCGGTCAGGAGTTGGCCGAGGGTATCCGTGCTGATGCCGATCGTCAGCAAACGGTGATTCTGGCGAACGCCTTTGCCGAAGCCGAGACCACCCGTGGTGAAGGTGATGGTGAAGCCGCCACCATTTACGCCGAGGCTTATGGTGCCAACGAAGAGTTCTACAGCTTCTACCGCAGCCTGCAGGCGTACCAGAACACCTTCTCCAGCAAGGATGACATCATGGTGATTGATTCCGACAGTGACTTCATGAAGTTCCTGAAGAATCCGGCCGGCGCTAACTGAGCCGGCTGACACCAGCTAAACCGGAATCTGCGGGGAAATTTTGCTGAACCCCTGGATTCCGGTTTTTTTGTGTCTGCCAACCGTGTAAAATTCTGGCGGTTTTGTGTCGGGTTTTCCGAGCCCGAGCGCCTAAATCCTGAGTTACCCCCTGGCTCCATGGCCAGCGAGGGAAAAACGGACAACAGAATCTCATGACTGTATCTGATCGCTGGTTACTGCCTGACGGGGTAGAGGACATTCTGCCGCCGCTGGCCGGGCGGATCGAGTCCCTGCGCCGGGATGTTATGGATACCTGCCAGCGCTGGGGCTACCAGCTGGTTATTCCTCCGCTGATTGAATATCTCGAATCCCTCTTTACCGGTACAGGCCACGACCTGGAACTGCAGACGTTCAAACTGACCGATCAGCTGACTGGTCGGATGATGGGCGTTCGCGCCGACATGACGCCCCAGGCTGCCCGCATAGACGCGCATACCCTGGGCCAGGATGGCATTACCCGGTTGTGTTATGCCGGCCATGTGCTGCATACCCGGCCGCGCCATATGCTGACCGGACGGACACCGATTCAGGCCGGTTGCGAGCTGTTTGGTAGTGGCTCCGAAGCGGCCGATATGGAAGTGATCAGCCTGATGCTGGAAACCTTGCGGGTGGCCGGTTTGCCCAGGCTGCATCTGGACCTGGCTCACGTTTCAATCTATGAAAGCCTGGTCTCCGACGCCGGATTTGATCGTGATACCGAAGCGGCGGTATTTGATGCCATGGCACGCAAGTCCGTACCCGAGCTGGATCGCCTGCTGGGGGATTGTGTGCCGGGCTCTGCTGGTTGCCGGTTGCGCCAGCTGGCCAGGGTCAGCGGTGGGGTGGAATCTCTGGCCGATGCCCGGGAAATTCTCAGTGGCGCCTCCGGTGCTATTGATGCGGCGCTGGATCAACTTGCCCGAGTGGCGGACATGTTGAACCGCGATTTTCCGGAAGTCAGCCTGGGCTTCGACTTTTGTGAATTGCGCGGATACAACTATCACACCGGTTTGGTCTTTGCGGCCTATGTGCCGGGCCATGGCGATGCTGTGGCGAAAGGTGGCCGATATGACGCTATTGGCAGTGACTTTGGTCGCGCGCGGCCTGCCACCGGGTTCAGTCTGGATATCCGCGCACTGGTGTCGCTGGGCGAACGCCCGTTCCGTAAAGCCGGAGCCATATGGGCGCCAGCGGACAACGACGCCGCGCTGGAAGGCGTGATTTCCGGCCTGAGAATGACTGAAACGGTGATCCGGGCATTGCCGGATGATCGTGAGACGGATCCTTCGGAGCGGGGGTGTGACCGTCAACTGGTGAATCGTGATGGCCAATGGGTGGTAGAAACCATCGCCTGAGCCGTTTTTGTTTAATTTCCGGGGTAAATCTTCAGGGCGTGTGCTTCTGGCCCGTCTGAATTGAGAGAGAATCATGGGTAAAAACGTAGTTGTGCTGGGCACCCAGTGGGGTGATGAAGGCAAGGGCAAGATTGTTGACCTTCTGACAGACAAGGTGGCTGCCGTTGTCCGCTTTCAGGGCGGGCATAATGCCGGTCACACACTGGTGATCGAAGGTAAGAAGACGGCTCTGCACCTGATTCCGTCCGGCATAC
This sequence comes from Marinobacter sp. EN3, assembly GCF_000475315.1. Classification (NCBI taxonomy): domain Bacteria; kingdom Pseudomonadati; phylum Pseudomonadota; class Gammaproteobacteria; order Pseudomonadales; family Marinobacteraceae; genus Marinobacter; species Marinobacter sp. EN3. The sequence continues at coordinate 26,430 of NZ_AXCC01000023.1, read as the reverse complement.
TGCGGCAGGATGTCCAGTGCCTCATCGGTAACGGTGTGGTGCTGTCGCCGGAAGCCCTGCTGAAAGAAGTGCGGGAGCTGGAGGCTAACGGTGTTGCCGTTCGTGACCGCCTGAAAATCAGCCTGGCTTGCCCGATCATCCTGCGCACCCACGTGCGTATTGATCAGGCCCGCGAACGTGCCCGTGGCAATGACAAGATTGGTACCACCGGCCGGGGAATTGGCCCTGCGTATGAGGACAAGGTTTCCCGCCGGGGTGTTCGGTTGGGTGACCTGTGCAACCCCGCCGATTTCGAGATCAAGCTGCGGGAAATCATGTCGTACCACAACTTCGTTCTCACCGAGTACTTCAAGGAAGAGGCCGAGGATATCGATGCGGCCCTGGAAGAACTCAGACAGATGGGCGAGGAAATCCTGCCCATGGCCGCAGACGTAACCGACATTCTGCACGACTACCGCAAGCGCGGAGAGCACATCCTGTTCGAAGGCGCTCAGGGCTCGTTGCTGGATATCGACCTGGGTACCTATCCGTACGTGACGTCCTCCAATACCACCGCTGGCGGCACCGCTACCGGCTCCGGTTTTGGTCCGCTGTATCTGGACTATGTGCTGGGTATCACCAAGGCCTACACTACCCGGGTAGGTTCCGGCCCGTTCCCGACCGAACTGTTTGACGACATGGGCAAGCACCTCGCCGTCAAGGGCAACGAAGTGGGCACCACCACCGGTCGTTCCCGCCGTTGTGGCTGGTTTGATGCGGTCGCTCTGCGCCATGCTATCCAGATCAACAGTGTGTCCGGTATCTGCCTGACCAAGCTGGACGTTCTGGACGGTCTGGAAACGGTGAAGGTGTGTATTGGCTACAAGACTCCGAACGGCGAAATTACCCGTCCCCCCATCGGCTGCGACAGCTACAGTGATATCGAGCCGGTGTATGAGGAGCTGCCGGGCTGGAGCGAGAGCACGGTTGGCCTGACCAGCGTGGATCAACTGCCGGAGAATGCCAAGGCCTATATCCGCTTCCTGGAAGAGCAGATCGAGGCGCCGATTGATATTATTTCCACCGGTCCGGATCGTGTGGAAACCATTACTCTGCGGCATCCGTTCGGAGAGTAAGTTCAGAAGCTAATAAAAACCGCCTGTGGTGGATGCCCCAGGCGGTTTTTTGTGCCGGTTTTCTGGTGCAGGGTGTCAGGGCTTTTCCGCGATCAGTGTCGCCCGCTTGGGGCCCGGGTAGCCCTCAATGGTTTTCGAGGGATTGTCTGGGTCCAGAAAGTCCGCCAGTGAATTGAAACGCATCCAGTCGGTCTGGCGCTGCTCATCGGTGGTGGTCTCACTGACGTCTACCACCCGGGCGTTGCGAAAGCCGGTTCTGTCCAGCCACCGGAGCAGGGTCGGGCAGCTCGGCAAGAACCAGACGTTGCGCATCTGGCCGTAACGGTCTTCGGGCATCAGGCTGTAGCCCTCCGGGCCGTCTACAACCAGGGTTTCCAGCACCAGTTCGCCGCCGCGACGCAGCGTGCCCTTGAGTTCCAGCAGATGATCCAGCGGTGAACGACGATGATACAGCACGCCCATGGAGAAGGTGGTGTCAAAGCATTCCATGTCGGCCGGGAGGTCTTCCATGCGCACCGGGAGCAGATCGACCGGAGCCTGGCCCAGATACCCTTTGACCGCCAGGAACTGGAACATGAACAACAGCCCCGGGTCGATGCCGATCACCTGCCTGGCCCCCGCTCCAGCCATGCGCCAGCAATGGTAGCCGGAGCCGCAGCCCACATCCAGAATGGTACGCCCCGCCAGATCCGCCAGATGCGGTGCTACCCGGTCCCATTTCCAGTCTGAGCGCCATTCGGTGTCAATGTAGGTGCCGAAGAAATCGAACGGGCCCTTACGCCAGGGCATCAGGCCCCGCAGCCCGTCTTCAAGGCGGGTCATGGCGTCTGGATCCAGGCCGCCGGGGCTGGTCAATGTGATTGCAGACCGATTCAGGTCGACCCTGGCATCGGCAACCTCTGGCAAGGACTGCAGTGCGTTGTGCCAGCGTTCCATATCGCCGTGGGGGTTGTCCTCAAACCGTCGAGTGAGTTGTTCTTTCAGGGCTGTGGTCCACCGGGTGTTACCGGTTTCGTTCAGGTAGGAAAGAACGGGATCAAAGTGCTTGTGCCAGTCAAACAGTGCCATGGAGTGTCTTTCGGTGGATAAGTCAGGAATTCTTGATGGCCAGCATCGAGACAAAGTTGAAGCACTGGTACCACACCAGTACCTGGTCAAAGCCGGCGCGCTGCAATCGGTCCCGGTGGTCTGCCAGGGTTTCCGGGATCAGTACGTTCTCGATGGCGGCACGCTTCTGGCTGATTTCCAGGTCCGAATAGCCGTTGGCCCGCTTGAACTCGTGATGAAGACGGGTCTGGATAGCCTGTTCCGCGTCGGATTCAAATCGGATCTTCTCGGACAGAACCAGCACGCCGCCGGGCAGAGTAGCGTCGCCGATACGGGTCAGCAGGGCCAACCGCTGCTCGGGCGGCACGAACTGCAGCGTGAAGTTCAGGGTGGTGACTGAGGCATTGCTCAGTTCGGTGCTCAGGATGTCCTCGCAGCGCAGTATTACCGGCAGGTCGTGGTCATCCAGGGCGACATAATGCTCGCAGCGCTCAATCATCGCCTCGGAGTTGTCCACGCCCACCAGAGTGCAGTCCGGGTAGGGGATGCCATGGCGCATGGCCAGGGTGGACGCACCGAGCGAGCAGCCCAGGTCGTAACAATGTGAGCCCGGCTGAACGTACTGTTCCGTGATCACCTCAATCATCGGGATGATGGTGGTGTAGCCGGGTACAGAGCGACGAATCATGTCTGGAAACACCCGGGCGACGGACGCGTCAAAGCGGAAATCGTCCGGATTGCGCTCGGTGGCAAATAACCGGTCGGTCAGTTGCTCCGGGGGCGTGCGATTACTCATCGCCCACTCCGGCCTCGCGCTCATCGGGGCGAGGGGTAGCCAGATCTTTGTCGGTAGGAGACGGCCGTGCGCAGCGAACCCCACGGTTTTTGTAGTCGACCAGAATGCCCCGGAAAGAGGGATCGACATCGGCGGCAATGGCCAGGTAGCCATTCTCACAAACGGCATGCAGCTCCGAGGATTTGCGGGACATACGGAAGGTTTCGCCGGGTTTGACGTGAATGGCGGTAAATTCACCCACCGGAGCGTGGTCCTTGTTGTCGGAGTGATCAATCCGGCCAGACGCTTCCAGCACCAGTACCGTACCGACGATGGCGGCAACTCCGGTAACAATCAGGCTTTTGGCTGTGAAACGCCGTTCGTTATCGCTCATGGGTACCTCGTGTCAGAAAATCAGAATTGGCCCGGCACGCTGATAGCCGGTTCCTGTAGTGCGGCCAGCTGTTCCCGTAAGGACAGGATCTGGTCTGACCAGAACCGCGGCTGTGAAAACCAGGGGAAGAATCTCGGGAAGGCCGGATCTTCCCAGCGCCTTGCCAGCCACGCACAGTGGGCGACTTGCCTGTAGCATCGCAGGGGTTCAATCAGGTGGCGTTCGCGACGATTGAAATCCCGGAACATTTCATAACCTTCCAGCAATTCGCCAAGCTGGGCGCCCCGCTCGCTGGCGTCTCCGTTCAGTAGCAGCCACATGTCCTGTACCGCCGGGCCTGTGCGACAGTCGTCCAGATCCACAAACAGCATGGTTTCGTCCCGGCACAGAATGTTGCCGGCGTGACAATCACCGTGAATGCGCAAGGTGTCTACCGGGCCGGCTTCGGCTATCCGTTCACGGCAGTTGGCGATCAGGTCCGGAATCAGGGAATTCCAGGCCGGTCTGAGATCATCCGGAATCCAGTTACCTTCCACCAGCAGCTGGTTGTTCTGTTCCAGCCCCGCCAACAGATCAAACCCAGGTCTGTGCTCAAACGGTTTCAAGGCACCAATGTTGTGAATCTGCCCCAGCCACTGGCCCAGTCTATACAGGGTGTCGGTCACACTGGTATCCGGGGCCTGGCCGCCGCGTTGCGGAAATACCGCGAATCTGAAATCCCCGTACTGGCCGAGGGAATGCCCGCCCGGCAGCACCAAAGGGGCAACCACGGGCACCCCGGCCTCCTGCAGTGACAGGGTAAATTCGTGTTCTTCCAGAATCGCCGCATCTGGCCAGCGGCCTGGACGGTAGAATTTGGCAATTACCGGTGGCTTGTCTTCAATGCCGACCTGATAGACGCGGTTCTCATAGCTGTTCAGGGCAAACAGCCGGCCGTTGACCTCGAATCCCTGCGTCTCAATGGCATCCAGAATAACTTCCGGGGTGAGGGCATCGTAGGGATGCGAGGATGGGGTGATCGCCGGAGGTTCAGTCTGCATAGGGCTCAGAATGTGGTGTCGTATCGGGTTTTCATGGATTGCAAATGGTACCAGTTTTCGTCCAGCTCCCAGCGAATGCGGTTGACCCGACCCGTGGCCAGGACGAGATCCCCGGCTCTGGCCTGAACCTGGGCAAGCTCCCGTTCTGCTTTCTGCCAGTCGCGATGGGTGTCTGCCAGATGGCGCATGCCGGGGAATACGGCGGTCAGGGCCTTCTGGGTTGATACCGAGTGGGACCGAAGAGAACTGATGACGGCAGTATCTCCCTCAACCCTCAATACGCGGTGCTGGTACGGGTAACCGGCGACGACTCTGTCTTCCTTCAGTTGCGCGTTCAGGTGGGTCACTTCAAAGCCACGCCAGCCAATCCAGCCAACAAAAAGCGCGGCAACCACCATAACGGTAATAAACTGTTTTCTATCAGACATCGCCAGGCTCCATGCGTTCGTTCTGTCTTGGGGCAAGTATAACGGTTCTTGGCGGGCAGGTAATGCAACCAGCGTTGATCTGCGGTAATTTCCCTGCCAGAGAGCAGGGTAGAGGAATGCGGAGTGGCTCAGGAGCAGTTCAGTATACAGACCGTAGTAATCGGCGCCGGCGTAGTAGGACTTGCCATTGCGCGTGCGATGGCCCGTTCGGGGAGAGAGGTGCTGGTGCTGGAAGCCGGTGCCGCCATTGGTGAAGGCATATCCTCCCGCAACAGCGAAGTCATTCATGCCGGTATCTACTACCCGGAGCATTCCCTCAAGGCTCGATTTTGCGTGGAAGGCCGGCAGCAGCTTTATGAATATTGTGTCAGCCATAAGGTTATGCATCGAAAATGCGGGAAGTGGATCATTGCCAGTGACGCCGCGCAGGCCGAACGTCTTGTTGGCATTCAGGCGCAGGCGGGCCGAAACGGTGTGTCCCTGGCGTTATATGAGGGCACTGCGATGGCGTGCCAATTGCCCTCAATCCAGGCCACTGCCGGGCTCTGGTCTTCGCAAACCGGGATCGTAGACAGTCATGGCCTGATGCTGGCGCTGCAGGGTGATCTGGAAGACGCCGGTGGTCAGATTGCGTTGAACAGTCCGGTGGTGTCTGCCGAATCCGGTCCGGAGGGGCATGTTCTGAAGGTGGGTGGGACCGGAGATCTGTTGCTGAAGGCTCGGGAAGTGGTTAATGCTGCTGGACTTGGCGCCCCAGCACTTGCGGGGCTATGGTCGGGGTTGCCCGAGTGTGCGAGGCCGAAACAATGGTTGGCCCGGGGTGTTTATTTCAGCTTCAGTGGCCGCCATCCATTCAATACTCTGATCTATCCCATGCCCGAACCCGGTGGGCTTGGCATTCATCTGACTCTCGATCTGGCTGGTCAGGCCAGGTTTGGGCCGGATGTGGAATGGATTGACGAAGAAAACTATCGGGTCGATCCGCAGCGTGTTCGTGGATTTGCCGACAGTATCCGGCGCTGGTGGCCGTCCCTGGACGAGGCCCGTCTGCAGCCGGCTTATGCGGGCATTCGCCCTAAACTGGCGGGCCCGGATGGCGGCTTTGCCGATTTCCGCATCGATGGCCCTGAGAAACATGGTGTTGACGGCCTGGTCAATCTGTTCGGGATTGAGTCGCCCGGACTCACCTCGTGTCTGGCTATCGCCGGACACGTACTGACAGAACTCGCCAATTGATCAGCCGGGTGTACGCGCCAGTGCCCAGACCTGGATTTCCTTCGCTCCCGCTCTGGTGAGCACCGAGGCCAGCTCGCGAACGGTGGCTCCGGTAGTGACCACGTCATCAACAATGGCGATGTTTGCCGGCACCGGTCCGGTAACCTCAAACAGCCCCTGAAGATTGGCCAGTCGGCTTGTCCGGTTCAGTTTCCGTTGTGCGTGAACCCGTCGCGTTCGTCGCACCAGACGGGCGTTGACAGGCAGGTCCAGCCGCCTTCCCACCGCCTCGGCAATATCCTGGGCCTGATTGAAGCCCCGTTGCCAGCGCCGGGTCCAGTGCATGGGGGCGGGGATCAGAACCTGCGGCCGGCCCTCGGCTGCCAGATGATGCTCAATGTAGTCGGTAAAACCCGCCAGTAATGGTCGCGCGAATTTGTGCTGGCCGTGGTATTTGTAGCGGCCGATCATGCCATCAACCGGGAACTGGTAACGCCAGGGGATCAGCGAGCGGCTATAACGCGGTGGTGAAGCCAGGCATTCGCCGCAATGTCCATCCGGGGTTGGAAAGGGCAAGGGCAGAGCGCAGGTCAGACAGCACCAGCGGTTGGCGGGCAGGTCGTTCCGGCAGTCCTGGCAAAGGCCATCCTGGGCAGCGCCTGCGAGGCAGATGACGCAGCGTCCGGCGCGTCTTGAGCTGTTAACCTTAACCTTTGTCGAGGTTGACAGCGAGATCAGTCCGTTTATCATCGCGGTTTATCCGTAAACCAAAAATCCCGGAAAGGTTAACAGGACTCTCACATGACTGCCACCGCTACCCGTCACGACTGGACGCTTCAGGAAGCTCGCGAGCTTTTCAATCTTCCGTTCAATGATCTTCTGTTTCGCGCCCAGAGCATCCACCGGGAGCACTTTGACCCGAATGAGGTTCAGGTGAGCACGCTGCTCTCGATCAAGACCGGTGCCTGCCCTGAAGACTGCAAGTATTGCCCGCAGAGTGGTCATTACAACACCGGGCTTGAAAAGGAGAAGCTGCTGGAAATCGAGAAGGTGGTGGCTGAGGCCCGCGTTGCCAGAGAAAAAGGGGCATCCCGGTTCTGTATGGGTGCCGCCTGGCGTAGCCCGTCAAAGAAAGACATGCCCTACGTTCTGGATATGGTCCGCCAGGTGAAATCCCTGGGCCTGGAAACCTGTATGACACTGGGCATGCTCAAAGAAGAGGAAGCCAGGGAGTTGGCAGACGCTGGCCTGGATTACTACAACCACAACCTGGATACCTCCGAGAAATACTATAACCACATCATCACGACCCGTACCTACCAGGACCGCCTGGATACGCTCGACAATGTGCGCAAGGCCGGTATGAAGGTTTGTTGTGGCGGCATCATGGGTATGGGTGAGGATGAGGATGACCGCGTCGGTCTGCTGGTTCAGCTTGCCAATTTACCCCAGCACCCGGAGAGCGTGCCGGTGAACATGCTGGTGAAGGTGAAGGGGACGCCGCTGGAAGATGTGGAAGACCTGGACCCATTTGATTTCATTCGCATTATCGCCGTCGCCCGAATCATGATGCCGGCTTCCCATGTACGTTTGTCCGCGGGCCGTGAGCAGATGAATGAGCAGATGCAGGCACTCTGTTTCATGGCGGGAGCCAACTCCATTTTCTACGGTGAGAAACTGCTGACCACCTCGAACCCGGAGGCGGATGCGGACATGCAGTTGTTCCGCAAGCTGGGCATCCGGCCGGAGCAGCGGGAGCAGTGCGCGACCGAGGAGCAGGAGGAAGAGGCCATTGCCGAGGCGGTGGAATATGAGGCCACACGGCACATGTTTTACGACGCGACCCGGGAGTCTGCGTGATTCCGCATGCGTGACTTCGCCAAAGAGATAGAAGAACGAAAGCAGGCCGGGTTGTACAGAACCCGCCGCCTGATCGCCGGCCCCCAGCAGCCGACGCTGACGGCGGATGGCCGGTCGTTGCTGTCGTTCTGCAGTAACGACTATCTGGGCCTGGCCAGTCATGGCGAAAACATGCGGGCGCTGGAGCAGGCGCTGCCGGAGGTCGGCCTGGGCGGAGCTGCTTCGCATCTGGTTTGCGGCCACCACGAGACCCATCATCGCCTTGAGCAGAGGCTGGCAGCGTTCACTCGGCGGAGTTCGGCGCTGTTTTTTTCCACCGGGTACATGGCAAACATGGGTGTCATTTCCGCACTGGCGGGCCGTGGCGATACCATTTTCTCGGATCGACTGAATCACGCTTCGATCATTGACGGCTGCATTCTCAGCCGTGCCCGCGTGCGCCGCTATGCTCACGGTGATGTGGCCGCGTTGGAAGCCATGCTCTCAGCAACCTCCGGCCACAAACTGGTGGTTACCGATGGCGTGTTCAGCATGGACGGAGACATTGCGCCACTCACGGAACTGGCTCGCGTCTGTAAGGCTCACGATGCGCTTCTGGTGGTGGACGATGCCCATGGCATTGGTGTTCTCGGGCCACAGGGCCGGGGGAGCGTGCTGGAAGCCGGGTTGTGCCAGGAGGATGTGCCGGTGTTGATCGGTACTCTGGGCAAGGGCGTGGGAACCTCCGGGGCCTTTGTCGCTGGCTCTGACGTGTTGATTGACTACCTGGTACAGAAGGCCCGGACCTATATCTACACCACCGCCATGCCGCCGGCACTGGCCGCGGCAACCTGCGCCAGCCTGGATGCTGTTGAGAGCGGTGATGAGCGACGCGCTCATCTTGACGCGTTGATTCAGCAATTCAGGGTGGGTGCTCAGGATCTGGGTTATGAGCTGATGTCATCCCGAACGCCCATTCAGCCCATCATGATCGGAAATAATTGGACCGCGTTGGCGCTCAGCCGCGCACTGGAGGATGAGGGGCTGCTGGTAACGGCGATACGGCCGCCCACGGTGCCGGAGGGCGAGGCCCGCTTGCGGGTTACGCTCAGCGCCGCCCACACGGAAGCGGATGTTGACCGGTTGCTGCGGGCCCTGGCGAAGAGCCGTTCCATCCTGAGTGAGGCCGTGGCCCGGGAGCCAGTGCTATGACCATCTATACCCGAATAGAGCCAACGGCTCCTGTTGAGGGCGGAACCGGAACCAAGCAGTCGATTGCTCGCGGCTTCGGTGGCGCCAGTGCCACCTATGATGGTGCCTCCCGCCTACAGAAAATCATGGGCGACTCCATGCTTGCCGAGCTTGCCGACAGCACGGTGCCCGAATCGGTTCTTGATCTAGGCTGCGGAACCGGCTGGTTTAGCCGGAAGTTAGCGGAGCAATACCCGAACTCGGTGGTTACCGGCGCAGACCTTTCACCTGGCATGCTGGCAGAGGCTGCTAATCGTGGCCCGGGATCGATCCACTGGTTGCACGCCGATGCCGAACAACTTCCGCTGGCCGATAACAGCGTTGACCTTGTTTTCAGTAATCTGATGATTCAGTGGAGCGCCCGGCCGGAACTGATCCTTCGGGAGTGCCGCAGAATTCTCAGGCCTGGCGGACGACTGGCCATATCGACACTGCTAGACGGCACCTTGTCTGAATTGAAGCAGGCCTGGGCCGAGGCCGATCCGGGACAGGCGCACGTAAACCGGTTTGTTCCGGAAGCACAGTGGAAAGCGCTCGTGGAGACGGTTCTGTCAAACGCAAAACAGGTTACTGAAACCATCTCACTGCCGTACCAGTCACCAATGCACCTCAATCGTGAGTTGAAAGAACTCGGTGCGGTGTTTAAAGGCGAAGAGCGCCGGCGGACGGTGACAGCGCCGGGGCGTTTTCGGGCGATGTGTCGTGCCTATCCGACGCGAGCTGACAACGTCGTTGAGGCTGGGTACTGTGCGGCTTGGGCGTATTGGGTTGGTTAGTTGAGCTGTTCGTATTTAGTGGTTGGACTTCCTCTGAAACATTTGGGCGAGGGTGCCATTTCTCCTTCCAGGACTGTTGAGGGCCAAGGACGGCCCGAAACAAGCGCACATGGATGTGCTTGTAGCGTGTCCTGGAAGGAGAAGTGGCACCCTCGCTTGCGCCAAAAGTAGGAATATAAAGCATGGCGAAACATACTTTCTTCGTTACAGGCACCGACACCGGCGTCGGCAAAACCATTGTCTCCGCCGCCATTCTCGAGGTAGCCAAAGCCGCCGGCAAACGTACCCTGGCCATGAAGCCTATCGCTTCCGGCTGCGACCAGACACCTGAAGGCCTGAGAAACGAAGACGCCCTGATGTTGCAGGCCGCCATCACCGAAAAACTTCCGTACGACACCATCAACCCCATCGCCCTGGAACCAGCCATTGCCCCCCACGTAGCTGCCCAGCAGGCCGGAAAACAGGTCACCGCCCAGCGAATCGTCGGGTTTTGTCGTGGCATGCAGATCCGCCCCGCCGATCTTCTGCTGATCGAAGGCGCCGGTGGTTGGCGAGTACCACTCAATGATCGAGAAACCTACGCAGCGGTGCCGGGAGAGTTGAAACTGCCGGTGATACTGGTTGTGCCGCTGCAACTGGGGTGTATCAATCATGCCATGCTCAGCGCCGAAGCGATTCGCGCCGACGGACTGGTTGTTGCAGGCTGGGTAGGTAACCATCCCGAAGAACAGGTGATGAGTTGCGAACAGGATACCCTGAACTACCTGTCCACCCACCTCGGCGCCCCTTGCCTCGGTGTGCTTCCCTGGTTGGAAAATACCGATACCGCCGAGATGCCGGCGATCCTGTCTCGGTATCTGAATATCACACCACTGATTGAAAATTGACCAGAAATGTGAGTTAATCAGGTCAAAGGTTCGTCACAGGAATGGCTGCTCATGATCAACAACACACTTGCTATCGGGATTCAGGGTATCCAGGACGGCATGGTGGGCATGGAGAACGCGGCCCGGAAAATTGCCCGAGGTGGCGTTGACGGTCCTCAGGGCTCAGCGGAGGGCGCTGGAAATCTGGTGGAACCCATGATCGACCTGAAACTATACGAGCGCAGCGTCGAGGCCTCTGCTCAGGTCGTTAAAACCGCTGATGAAACGCTGGGTACCCTGCTGGATATTCGCGCCTGAGCCAGGTTTCTGTGAACGTATTCTCCTCAATCGCTCCCATCTTCTCCGGCTCTCCCACCGGTGCGTCCACGCCGTTCGCAGGCAGTGGCCGAACACCGGAGGCTTCCGGTGAAAAGCCTGCCAGTGGCGATACTTCATCAACCTCAAAATCGGTTGAGCAGTCTTCCGAAGGACGAAAATCCGACCAGTCTTCCGAATCACGCTCCGACGCGGGCGAGAATCCGCAAGGCCTGACCGATGAAGAGCTGAAGCAGCTGACTGACCTCAAAGCCCGGGACAGGGAAGTGCGTGCTCACGAGGCGGCGCATCAGGCTGCTGGTGGGCAGTACGCGGGTGCTATGTCGTTTACCTACCAGCGAGGGCCGGATGGCGCCCAGTATGCGGTAGGCGGTGAAGTTCCCATTGATGTTTCGCCGGTGGCGGGGGATCCTCAGGCCACCATTGAAAAAATGCGCGTGGTGCGGGCTGCTGCCATGGCGCCTGCCCAGCCCTCCGGTCAGGATCGCGCTGTTGCCGCCCAGGCCATGCAGACCATGTTGCAGGCACAGTCGGAGCTGGCGGCAGGTGAGGGCGAATCCCGGACGGCGGAAGCCTCTGCCCGTGTTGAGGGAAGCCAGGGTGATGCTCGCAGTGCCCGTTCCCGCGAGGCGGAAGAGAGCTACCGCAATGTCTCTGCCATGACAGGCGACTCCCGCTATTCCGAGTCTGTGACTTCCCTGTTCGCCTGATCGCTTCGTCTGGCCTTTCTCTTTGTCTTCCCGTTTTCTCCGGTCATTTCTGCCCTGAGAATTTGCTGATCGAACACAAAACCAACACAAATTTCAGTCAAAGCTATTGACAATTCTGTGCCTCAAAACGTATGTTTCAAACAAGTGTTTAATTAAGGCCGTGATGCGGTGCATCATGGTGTCTGAGCAAACCCGAGGCCATAAGCTGTAAACCCGTTTCAGCTGAGACCCAGAACCGAGGTGGATTCCATGCCTGAATACAAAGCGCCCCTGCGTGACATTAAATTCGTAATGAACGAGCTGCTGAACAGCGAGCAGCACTACGCCAATCTGGAAGGTGCCGAAGATGCAACTCCGGATATGGTTGATGCCATTATCCAGGAAGGTGCGAAATTCTGTGAGCAGGTACTGTCTCCGCTGAACCAGGTGGGTGACCAGGAGGGCTGTACCTGGAGCGAAGACGGCGTGAAAACCCCGACCGGCTTCAAAGAAGCGTACCAGCAGTACGTTGAAGGTGGCTGGCCGTCCATGACTGCCGATCCCAACTACGGTGGCCAGGGCCTGCCGCATTCCATTGGCCTGGTTATCAGCGAAATGGTTGGCACCTCCAACTGGTCCTGGGGTATGTACCCGGGCCTGAGCCACGGTGCCACCAACACGATCGAAGCCCACGGCACTGAAGAGCAGAAGCAGACCTACCTGACCAAGCTGATCAGCGGTGAGTGGACCGGTACCATGTGTCTGACCGAGCCGCATTGTGGTTCTGACCTGGGCACCCTGCGCACCAAGGCCGAGCCGAACGCTGACGGCAGCTACAGCATCACCGGTACCAAGATCTTCATCTCTGCCGGCGAGCACGACATGGCTGAGAACATCGTTCACATCGTACTGGCTCGTCTGCCGGGTGCTCCGGAAGGCACCAAGGGTATCTCCCTGTTTATCGTGCCCAAGCAGTTGCCGAACGAAGACGGTTCTGCCGGTGAGCGCAACGCGGTTTCCTGTGGCTCCCTGGAGCACAAGATGGGTATTCACGGTAACGCGACCTGTGTGATGAACTTCGACGGTGCCAAGGGCTGGCTGATCGGGCCGGAGAACAAAGGCCTGAACTGCATGTTCACGTTCATGAACACTGCCCGTATCGGTACTGCTATCCAGGGCCTGGGTTCTGCCGAGCTGGGCTTCCAGGGTTCCCTGGCCTACGCCAAGGAGCGTCTGGCTATGCGTTCCCTGAGCGGTCCGAAGAATCCGGACGGCATCGCTGACCCGATCATCGTGCACCCGGACGTACGCCGCATGCTGCTGACTCAGAAAGTTGTGGCCGAAGGCGCCCGTGCTCTGATCTACCTGGCTGGCCAGCAAGTGGACGTGGTTCACTCTGGCAAGACTGAGGAAGAGCGCAAGCACGCTGACGCGCTGCTGGGCTTCTTGACCCCGATCGCCAAGGCATTCCTGACCGAGATCGGTTACGAGTCTGCCAACCTGGGTATGCAGGTATTCGGTGGTCACGGCTTCATCACCGAGTGGGGCATGGAGCAGAACGTTCGTGATTCCCGCATCGGCATGATCTACGAGGGTACCACCGGTATCCAGGCGCTGGATCTGCTGGGCCGTAAGGTTCTGATGACCCAGGGTGAAGCTCTGAAAGTGTTCACCAAGCAGGTTCACGTCTTCTGCAAAGAGAACGCAGACAACGAGCAGCTGAAAGAATTCATCGAGCCGCTGGCTGCGATCAACAAGGAGTGGGGCGATCTGACCATGAAGGTTGGTATGACCGCCATGAAGAACCGCGAGGAAGTCGGTGCTGCTGCTGTGGACTACCTGATGTACTCCGGTTATGCGGTCTTCGCTTACCTGTGGGCCCGCATGGCCAAGGTAGCACTGGACAAGATGGCCGAAGGCACCTCTGAGGAGATGTTCTACAACGCCAAGGTTCAGTCTGCACGCTTCTACTTCAAGCGTCTGCTGCCGCGCACCCGGACTCACGCAGAAACCATGCTGGCCGGTGCAGACAGCCTGCTGGACATGCCGGAAGAAGCCTTCGCTATCTAAGGCGGGGTTGCTATCTGGTTGATGGCACAGAGAAAGCCCGTTCTCCCGCAGGAGGCGGGCTTTTTTCATGAGTTGCCGGCGTGTTTTGAGGTAGAATAGCGCGCCATAGAACAACAACCTTGTTTCGGACACATAGCCGAGCGGGTGGGCTCCGACCTCCAACAGAAGAGGCATCAACACCGCCCCCCAAGTGACTGACTGAATTTCTGGAGAGTTTTACATGGCTGATTATCAGGCACCCCTTCGTGACATGCGTTTCGTTCTGAACGAAGTGTTTGACGCACCCTCCCTGTGGGCGTCACTGCCAAAGATTGCAGAAAACGTAGATCCCGACACCGCTGACGCCATCCTTGAAGAAGCGGGCAAGATCACCAGCGGCGTGCTGGCTCCCCTGAACCGCGAAGCCGACGAACAGGGCTGTAAGTGGAACGAAGGCGAAGTTTCCACGCCGGAAGGGTTCAAAGAAGCCTACCAGACCATCGTGGAAGGTGGATGGAACGGTTTGGGTGGTAACCCGGACTTCGGTGGCATGGGTATGCCCAAGACGCTGGTGGCCCAGTTTGAAGAAATGATGCAGGGCGCCAACATGGCCTTCGGTCTGGCTCCGATGCTGACCGCCGGCGCCTGCCTGGCCCTGGATGCCCACGGCAGCCAGGAGCTGAAAGAAAAGTACCTGCCGAACATGTACTCCGGCGTCTGGTCTGGTGCGATGGACCTGACTGAGCCTCACGCCGGAACCGATCTGGGTATTATCCGGACCAAAGCTGAACCGAACGACGACGGCTCCTTCAACATCACCGGCACCAAGATTTTCATCACTTGGGGCGAGCATGACATGGCGGAGAATATTATCCACCTGGTGCTGGCCAAACTGCCGGACGCGCCGAAAGGCCCGAAGGGTATTTCCCTGTTCCTGGTGCCCAAGTTCATGGTGAACGACGACGGTTCCCTGGGCGAGCGTAACCAGTTCAGCTGTGGTTCCATCGAGAAGAAGATGGGTATCAAAGGCTCCGCCACCTGCGTGATGAACTTTGATGGTGCCAAAGGCTGGCTGGTTGGTGAAGAAAACAAAGGCCTGGCCGCCATGTTCACCATGATGAACTATGAGCGCCTGGGTGTGGGCATCCAGGGCATTGGTGCCGCCGAAGCGTCCCTGCAGAGCGCCCGCGAATACGCCAACGAGCGTATCCAGAGCCGCGCGCCGACCGGTGCCCAGCAGCCTGAAAAGGCCGCTGACCCGATTCTGGTGCACCCGGACGTGCGCCGCATGCTGATGACCATGAAGAGCTACGTAGAGGGTGGTCGTGCCTTCTCTACCTACGTCGCCCAGTGGCTGGATATCTCCAAGTACTCCGACAACGACGAACAGCGCAAGCATGCCGAAGGCATGGTTGCCCTGCTGACGCCGGTCGCCAAGGCCTTCCTGACCGATCGTGGTCTGGACACCACCATCATCGGCCAGCAGGTCTTTGGTGGCCACGGTTTCATCCGCGAGTGGGGCCAAGAGCAGCTGGTACGTGACTGCCGCATCACCCAGATCTATGAGGGTACCAATGGCATCCAGGCCATGGACCTGATGGGTCGTAAAGTGGTGGGCAGCCAGGGCAAACTGTACGAACTGTTCGCCCAGGACGTTGCCGCCTTCATCGAAGCCAACAGCAGCGACGAAGCTTTGCGCCCCTACCTTGAGCCGCTGGCGGCCTCCCTGGAGCGCCTGTCAGACGTCACCGAACACGTGGTGAACCAGGCGGCTAACAATCCGGAAGCCATTGGTGCCGCTGCTGTCGATTATCTCGACATGTTCGGCTACACCGCTCTGGCGTATATGTGGGCCAAAGTGGTCAAAGCTGCTGCTCCGAAAGCCGAGAGCGATACCTCTGGCTTCTATACCGGCAAGGTCAAGACTGCTCGCTTCTACTTCGACCGCCTGTTGCCAAAGACCGTGTCTCTGGCCGAAGGCATTCGCAGTGGCAGCGAGGCCATGATGGCGCCGGCAGCTAACGAAATCTGATCTGATTTCTGAAGCAGAAATGAAAAAAGCAGGCCTTGATGGCCTGCTTTTTTATGGATGCTATTTACTCAGGTTTGGGCCAGGAGGTGGGGTAGAGCTTTCCGAAACCTTGTGGAGCCAGGGATGGCGGAACAGAGCGTACATGGAAGTATTCACAGCGTGTTTCGGAAAGCTCTACCCCACCTCCTGGCTTGCGTCAATCTATAGACGTTCTATCAGCCCCGGATTCACCACAAACGGATTCTCATTGCCCTGAATTTCGGCAATTCGCTTATGCCGGCTCAACTCCCGGTCATCCGGGGGATCCAGTTTGCTCCAGCCTTTGAACACCGGCGTGGCCCCCAGCCAGGGCAGGCCATAAGTATCCACCATATAGGCCATGGTGCGGGCAACGTCGCCTTTAACCCGCTCTGGCGGTTCAAAGAACTGGGCGCTTTCACGAATCCCGCAATCATCGGCGCCCGTGGTCTCGCCAAGATTCTCATACCGGGCGTTACGCCGCCGCATTTCAACGCGGGTTCGTACCGGTACCATGTTATGAAGATCAGACGTAATTTGCCGATAGCGATTGTCCTGGCGGCACTGGGAGGTTGTTCCGCAGTCCAGGGCAGTGCGAATGTCGGCAAGTGGATAAACGTAGCCATCGGTCATGACAAAGCCCTTACCAGTGAAGGGAGTATCACAGAAGAACGACGAGCCGCCGTCGGCATACAGGTTGCTCCAGAATTCATTATCAATGACCGTTTGCGGGTCACTGAAACGGGTATTCTGGCCCACGACCATGCCGGCGGTAAGTGAGAAAGTCAGGGTGACGGAGAGTGCGATTATTTTTTTCATATGA
The DNA here is from genome assembly GCF_000475315.1 of Marinobacter sp. EN3. Lineage (NCBI taxonomy): Bacteria > Pseudomonadati > Pseudomonadota > Gammaproteobacteria > Pseudomonadales > Marinobacteraceae > Marinobacter > Marinobacter sp. EN3. The sequence continues at coordinate 9,737 of NZ_AXCC01000023.1, read as the reverse complement.
CCGTTATACCTCACAGCACGTGTCATACGCCGTGGCCAGCCAGACGACTGGTTGGTGGCAAAATGAACAGTTCGACGAAATTATGACGAACTGTTCAGTCTTTACTGTGAAGTATGGCACAGAGGCAGTGAGACAAAAGCCCCTGTTTACGGAGAGATGTGTTTATTTGTTAACCAGTTAACGCTTTATTTCAGTTTGTTACGGATGTTCTGGTAACCGGTTTTCAGATCCTCTCCCAGCTTGCGAGCAGTTTCCCTCGCCTCATTGCTGGCATTCTCGGCATCATGGAAAATCTGATCCAGCTTTGACCGGAACCGATCCCAATCCTGCTCCAGATCGTCCCATTCGTCTTTTACATCTTCCCTTGCAAGGTGCAACTGAACGCGCGCCTCGTCACGATATTGCTTGATCTTGTCGGACAGCTTGTTGAAATCGTCTTGCAGACTCATGGTATTTCTCCTTCCCTGATGAGTTGGGAGTTCTACAATGCGCCCGAACGTGAAAAAGTGTCAAGTCCCTGAGCGGGCCGGCGTTATCCCGCTTTGATTCAGATCAGCTGGCCCGCTTGCCGGCCAGAATAAGGGAGAGATCCCGCAGGTGATGCCAGGGGGAAAGATCATCGAAACCTTTGGCGGCCCGATCAATCAGACTACAAAGGTTGATTGCCTGGTGTAACTCGGCCAGTGAAAGTCTTCGAGCCGCTTGCTGGACGGCGGACGAACGCTTTGGCTGGAAAACGCCGCGCTTTTTCAGAAAGCCCGCGGGGTTTTCTCCACCGGGCAAGGCGGTTTTAAGCTCAACAATAAGATGAAGGTCACGAGCGAGCACAGTGAGTAGTCCAAGAGGATTTTCGCCCTCCTGCTCCAGCACCCCGATCATGCGGCAGGCATGAACCGCCTTTCCGGATAGCAGTTCCGTGACCAGTTCAAAGCCGTTGAACCTGGCACTATCCTGTACGGCCTGTTCCACCGTCTCTTCATCGATGGTTTTGCCGTTGGTGAGCAGCGTCAGACGGTCCAGCTCCTGGCTGGCGGCCAGCAGATTGCCCTCCAGGCGCTCTGCAAGAATACCGAGTGCTCCACGGGTCAGGCTGAGGCCTTTTGCGGTGGCCCGTTGCTGCAACCATCCTGGAAACTTGTCTCCCTCGACCGGCCAGAGCGGAACGTGCACGCCATGGCCCTGAAGTTCCTTGTACCATTTGCGCTTGGTTTCGGCGGCATCCAGTCTGGCGCTGATCAGCAATAGAATGACGTCTTCCGGCGGGGATTGCAGTACCTGCTCCAGAACCCGGCGGCCATCGCCAAGTTTGCCGGTGGGCAGATGAATCTCAATGCGACGTTTTTCAGCGAACAGGGACAGGGCGTTGCATTCGTCAGCAACCGTATTCCAGTCGAACTGATTGTCTGCGTGAAACGTGAGCCGGTCCAGATAGCCAGCTTCACGGGCGGCGGCGCGGATCTGGTCACAGCATTCCTGAACCAGCAGGGGTTCATCGCCGGAGATCAGGTAAACCGAAGCCAGGCCTTTCTTCAGAAGTTGCGGGAGTTGGCCGGGCTGGGTTTTCATGGTGATTCAGGCTCCTCACCATCGGCGGTGTGTTCCTGAACCAGGGCATCAATTCGTTGTCGGGACATAGGCGCCAGCCGGAAGATCACCTGCTGGGCAAGGCGATCGCCCAATTGTTGCCGCAATTCGTCTTCCTCGCGCTGTTTGGCGAGTACATTGGTCTCGTCGTAGCGGTAGGTTTCACTGGCGTTCAGGTCGGTGGTGGCAATCAGCGGGATCTGGTCTTTGGTCACCAGCTCCATGGCGACCGTGTGGCGCAGAATGTACTCAGCCGCCGCTGCCTGTGCGGTAATGGCTGAAGCCCGGCGGTCCTGGCGGTAGTCCGACAGGCGCAGCAGGTAGTCTGCCTGGCCCGGATTCCGCAGCTCGATGCCACCGAGCTCCAGCTGCTCACGCAGAGACTGGCAGAACTGTCCGGGCAGGGAGGACGGGCAGTCAATAGCCAGGGGTTGCAGGGCAGCCGGAACCGGGGAGCTGCCCCGTAACTGAAAGCCACAGCCGGTCAGGGTGAGCAGCGAGGCAAGCAGTGCCAGAAGGCCCAGCTTTTTCAGTTCAGGGACAGGGCAGGGCATCTTAGTTAGCCACCACGTTCACGAGTTTACCTGGCACAACGATCACTTTTCGTACGGTCTTGCCGTCGGTGAAACGCATGACGTTTTCGTTCTCCAGGGCAAGCTTCTCCAGATCTGTCTTGCCAATATCCGCCGGTACGTTCTCCTTGGCCCGGACCTTGCCGTTCACCTGCAGAACCACCTCGATTTCGCTACGAACCATCGCGCTTTCGTCGGCAACCGGCCAGGAGGCGTCGACCACCGTGTCGGAGTGGCCGAGGGCCTGCCACAGGTTGTGACAGATGTGCGGCACAATGGGGGAAAGCACCAGCACGGCGGTATCCAGGGCTTCCTGACGCACCGCGCGGGTTTGCGGCTCGTCATCGCTGAGCCTGCCCACTTCGTTGAGCAGTTCCATGACAGCCGCGATGGCGGTATTGAAGGTCAGGCGGCGGCTGATGTCATCGCTGACTTTGGCGATGGTTTCGTGGGTCTTGCGGCGCAGGTCTTTCTGAGCACCATTGAGGCTGGCAGGATCAACCGCCGGAGCTTCGCCACTGGCGGTATGCTCATTGACCATCCGCCACAGTCGTTTGAGGAAGCGATGGGCGCCCTCAACGCCGCTGTCGGACCACTCCAGCGACTGCTCAGGTGGTGCCGCAAACATCATGAACAACCGCACAGTGTCGGCACCGTGCTGATCGATGATGGCCTGGGGATCGATGCCGTTGTTCTTGGATTTGGACATTTTGGTAACGCCACCGATTTCCACAGGCTCGCCGTCCGATTTCAGCACCGCTCGCACTACCTGGCCCTTGCCATCGCGCTCAACCGTCACATCGGCCGGGTTGTACCAGGTTTTCCCGCCATTTGCTTCATTGCGGTAGTAGGTCTCGGCCAGAACCATGCCCTGGGTCAGCAGGCGCTTGAATGGCTCGGAACTGTTCACCAGACCAACGTCGCGCAGCAGCTTGTGGAAGAACCGGGCATACAGCAGGTGCAGAATCGCGTGCTCGATGCCGCCGATGTACTGGTCGACTGGCAGCCAGTAATTGGCGGCAGCCGGGTCCAGCATGCCCTTGTCGTAGTTCGGGCTGCAGAAACGGGCGTAATACCAGGAGGACTCCATGAAGGTATCGAAGGTATCGGTTTCCAGGGTGGCTGGCTGGCCGTTGTATTCGGTCTTGCACCACTCCAGGTCGGCCTTGATCGGCGACTGGACGCCGTCCATTTCAACGTCTTCGGGCAGACGAACCGGTAGCTGGTCATCCGGCACCGGCATCTCGGTGCCGTCCTCCAGCGTCATCATCGGGATGGGCGCACCCCAGTAGCGCTGCCGGGACACACCCCAGTCACGCAGACGGTAGTTCACGGTACGTTTGCCAATGCCCTGGGCTTCAAGGTAATCCGCGATTTCCTCAAACGCCTCTTCGCTGGTCAGGCCGCTGTATTTGCCGGAGGACACCAGAACGCCTTTCTCTGTGAAGGCCTGCTCCTGGATATCGATATCGCGGCTGTCGTTCGGTGCAATCACCTGTTTGATGGGCAGCTTGTACTTGACGGCAAACTCGTGATCCCGCTCATCATGGCCAGGAACCGCCATCAGGGCTCCGGTGCCGTAGTCCGTGAGTACAAAGTTGGCGACCCAGACCGGGATTTCTTCCTGGGTCAGCGGGTGAATGGCCTTGAAGCCGGTATCTATACCTTTCTTTTCCATGGTCGCCAGCTCGGCTTCGGCCACCTTGCTGTTACGGCACTGGTCGACAAACTCGGCCACATCGCGGTGGCGCTCGGCCGCCGCCTTGGCCAGAGGGTGCTCAGCGGCGACTGCCATGTAGCTGACGCCCATCAGCGTGTCCGGGCGGGTGGTGTAAACCGTCAGACCACCTTCCTGCTCTTTCAGCGGGAAGGTCAGCTCGGTCCCTACCGATTTGCCGATCCAGTTGCGCTGCATGGTCTTGACCTGCTCGGGCCAGCCCTCCATGTCTTCCAGATCGTTCAGCAGTTCTTCCGCGTAGTCGGTAATGCGGATGAACCACTGCGGAATCTTTTTCTGCTCGACCAGGGCACCGGAGCGCCAGCCCCGACCGTCAACCACCTGCTCGTTGGCCAGTACGGTCTGGTCAACCGGGTCCCAGTTCACGGTGGACATCTTCTTGTACACCAGGCCTTTCTCGTAGAGGCGGGCGAAGAACCACTGTTCCCAGCGGTAGTATTCCGGGTCGCAGGTGGCCAGTTCGCGGCTCCAGTCGTAGCCAAACCCCAGCTGCTTGAGCTGGTTCTTCATGTAATCAATGTTGGAGCGAGTCCACTTGGCCGGTGCAGACTTGTTGGCAATCGCGGCATTTTCGGCAGGCAGGCCGAAAGCGTCCCAGCCCATAGGCTGCATTACATTCTTGCCCTGCATACGCTGGTAGCGGGAAATCACGTCGCCGATGGTGTAGTTGCGGACGTGGCCCATATGCAGCTTGCCGCTGGGGTAGGGGAACATGGACAGGCAGTAGTACTTGGGCTTGCCCGGCTCTTCCTTGACCTTGAAGGTCTCGTTGGTTTCCCAGAAAGTGCGGGCGGTCTGTTCTACTTCACGTGGGTTGTATTGTTCGTCCATTCCTGCCATTGCCAAAAGTACCCTGTGTGAAAAGGATGTTCGAGAAAAGGCCGAACATTCTAACGCACACGCGGCTTAACAGGTAGTCTGCCAATTCTGCGGGTTTGTGCCAGACTGAGAGTATGGTGAAAGGTGCAGAATAAGGAGCCCAAATGAGCGAGCCAGAACGCAGTCACCTCTCCGGAAAAGCCCTTGAGGTCTACGACCGGATGCTTGAGCGGGTGCAGACACGCCTGCATGTGCTACAGGAAACGTCGTTGCAGACGCTGGAGGAAGAAGTTCAGAAAGCGATAGAAGTGGAATACGAGGTCGAGGAAATGACCCGGGAAGAAGCGGATCTGCTCGGGGCGTATCTTCAGCGGGATCTGGAGCACCTGTTGCATTTCGTGGAGGAGACCGGGGAAGGCCTGGGAGAATGGCTGCAACTGGATATCGCGTTACTGGAACACACCCTGGCAGACCGGCTTCTCTCGGTGGCCGATCAGACCCTGGTTGATACTCTGGAACTGAAGCAGAAGCTGGAGAATCAGGACGTCAGTCACTATATCTCCGGTGAAGTGGCCACGGCGGGTATGTTCCGGTGCATGAACTGCAGCCACATGCTTTGTCTGACCAAGACCAGCCACCTGCATCCCTGCGAGGCCTGCGGCTCCCATTACTTTGAGCGGGTAACCAGCCGCTGGCCACCGAAAGAAAGCTGAAGCCATCGCCTTGAGTCTGCAAGCCATTCGCGCCGCAGACTCAGGGCGCTCAGTTTTTCGGGATTACCCGCTCGCGAATGAACACAATCAGGATGATCGCCAACGTCAGCACCGGCCAGGATCCTGTTTGCATATAGGGTGTGCTCCCGGTTGCCGTAAATACCTCACCGGTCAGTACCGCGCGCTCGAACTGTGGGATGCGCTCGGTAATCTCGCCCTTGTGATTGATGATCGCAGTGACACCGTTGTTGGTGCCCCGCAGCATGTAGCGGCCGGTCTCCAGGGCTCTCATGCGGGCAATCTGCAGATGTTGTAGCGGGCCGATGGAATCACCGAACCAGCCGTCGTTACTGATCGTCAGCAGCAGATCGGTGTTGCGGGCATTAAACGCCACGAAATCGGGGTAGGCCACTTCATAGCAGATGTAAGGGGTGATTTTCATGCCATTGGCGACCAGCGGCGCTTGCTGCTCTGGCCCAGGCGTGAAGCTACTCATGGGCAGGTCAAAGAAACCGATCAGCCCCCGCAGCAGACCCTGAAGTGGCACATATTCGCCAAAGGGCACCAGCTTCTGTTTGTGGTACATGCCCTCGCCATTGCCGATGGCCATAATGCTGTTGTGGAAGGTGTAGTCTTCAATTCGGCCGCTGTAGCCATACCAGGGGATGCCGGTGATCAGCGTGCTGTTTTCTCCTAACTGTTCCCGGATATGATCAATGACCTTGCCAGCCTGGTCTTGCGGAATGGGGATGGCTGTTTCTGGCCAGAGGATCAGGTCGGTTTGCCAGTGCGCTTCGGTCATGCCCAGATAAGCCACAATCTGATCGCGCAGGAAATCAGGATCCCACTTGATCTGTTGCGGTATGTTGCCCTGCATCGCCGCAAAGCTGACGGGCTCTTCGCTGAGCTCGGTCCAGTCAGCTTTGTTCATGGCCGGGGCGATCAGCCAGGGCAGCAGAGCTGCTACCAGAACGGCGCCAGCAGTGACCTTCCTGTCAAGTTTGAACAGCCACCAGGCGCCGTAAGCAGCCACTGCGGTAACGGTGATCCAGAAGGTAATGCCATGCACGCCAGTCAGTGGCGCCAGCCCGGCCAGGGGGCCGTCGGTATGGGCGGTGCCCAGATACAGCCATGGAAAACCAGTCAGCAGCCAGCCACGCAACCAGTCGCCCAGTACCCAGATGGCAGGGAACAGCAAGAGTCGGCGTGGTGCGCTGTCTTTGGCGAGTTTGCCCCAGAACCAGAAGGCCAGCCCATGGAACAGGGCCAGCCCGGCAATAAACAGGACCATGAGTACAATGGCCAGAGGTGCCGAAGTATTGCCGTGCTCGCTGATGCTGACGTAAATCCAGCTGGCACCGGAGGCGAACAGACCAAGCCCGGCCAGCCAGCCGGAGCGGAACAGCTTGTCCGGCGCCTGGTGTACGGTGACCAGCAGGATCAGAAACACCGACAAGGGCCCCAGCCACCACAGATAGAATGGCGAGAAGGTCAGTGTTTGCAGAGCGCCGGCAATCACAAGGATTGCGGCGCCCAGCCATTTTCGGGTGCTGAACGGGAGTTTCAGTGGCGGGTGCTGTGGATCATGACTCACTGCGGGTTACCTGCAACAGACGGATGACTCGGTTATCGGCGTTGGCAATAGTAAACTGCAAGCCGCCGAATTCAACCGTTTCGCCCCGTCTGGGCAGGTGTCCAAATTCTTTCAGTACCAGGCCGCCAATGGTATCGAACTCTTCTTCATCCATGTCTGTCTCGAAGAATTCGTTGAAATCATCGATGGGCGTCACGGCCTTCACCGCAAAGGTCCCGTCGCCCCGGGCCTTGATATGGGTCTCCTCATCGAAGTCATGTTCGTCTTCGATTTCACCGACGATCTGTTCCAGCACGTCTTCGATGGTGATAAGGCCAGCGGTTCCGCCGTACTCATCCACCACAATCGCCATGTGATTACGATTTTCCTTGAACTCCTTGAGCAGCTGGTTCAAACGCTTGCTTTCGGGAACAAAGGTGGGCGGCCGCAGGATTTCGCGGATGCGGTTCCAGTTCAGATCGTTGTTGAGGGCAAGAGGAAGCAGGTCTTTCGCCAGCAGTACCCCGATGACGTCATCCTGGCTCTCGCCGATGACCGGAAAGCGGCTATGGGCGGAAGACATAATCTCGGGCAGGAACTCTTTGGGTTCCTGAGATGCCTTTACGGTGATCATCTGGGAGCGGGGGATCATGATCTCGTCCACTCGCATGTCGATCACCTGCATGGCGCCTTCAATGATGCTCATGGAGTCAGCATCAATAATGCTCTGGGATTCAGCATCCCGCAGGATTTCCAGCACGTCCTCTACGGACTCAGGCCCGCTGGAAAAGGCCTGTGATATACGCTCCAGCCAGGACTTGTTGCCCTGACTGCGACTCGACTGATCGTCGCTCATGAGTCTGGTTCCGTTTCCTCTGCTTCGTAAGGGTTAGCAAATCCGAGCTGCGCCAGCAGCCGGATCTCGAGGGCTTCCATGACCTCGGCTTCATTATCTTCAATATGATCGTAGCCCTGGAGATGCAGCATACCGTGCACCACCATATGGGCCCAGTGGGCGACAGCGTCTTTGCTCTGCTCCCGCGCTTCCTGTTCAACAACTGGCGCGCAAATCACGAGATCTCCGGCCAATGGCACCGTTATACCCGCTGGTGCTTCAAATGGGAAGGACAAAACATTGGTAGGCTTGTCCTTGTCCCGGTACTGGTGATTCAGCTCACGGCTTTCGTCGTTATCGACAATACGGATGGTAACTTCGGTTGGATTCTCATCCTGCCACGCCGCCTCTGCCCAGGCTTCAAACAACGCCTCGGTAGGTACGCCCGTGCCGTCAAAGGCCATCTGAAGGTCCACAGTTACCTTGCTCATTGGCCTGTGGCACTCCCGTCGTTGAAAGAATCGTAGGCTTCAACAATGCGTTGAACCAGGGGGTGACGCACCACATCCTTGGCGTCGAAACGGGTAAAGCCAATACCCGGGACCTTGCTCAACACGCTGGCGGCATGAATCAGCCCGGAATTCTGTCCGCGGGGCAGGTCCACCTGGGTGGTATCGCCGGTAATGACCGCGGTAGAGCCAAAGCCTATCCGGGTCAGGAACATCTTCATCTGCTCCCGGGTGGTATTCTGGCTTTCGTCCAGAATAATAAACGAGTTGTTCAGGGTGCGGCCGCGCATGAATGCCAGGGGTGCAATCTCGATCACGCTTTTCTCGATCAGGCGGGTGACCTGATCGAATCCCAGCATTTCGTATAGTGCGTCGTAGAGCGGGCGCAGGTACGGGTCCACCTTCTGGGCCAGATCGCCAGGCAAAAAGCCCAGCTTCTCGCCGGCCTCCACCGCCGGCCGAACCAGCAGAATACGCTTCACCTGCTCGTCTTTCAGAGCCTCGACAGCACAAGCCACTGCCAACCACGTCTTACCGGTACCCGCGGGCCCGATGCCGAAGTTGATGTCGTGGGTGCGAATGTTATGCACATACTTCTGCTGATTCCGGCCACGGGGTTTGGCGGTCAGCTTCGGTGTCTTGATAACAGTGACCTGGCCTTCATCGTAAGGCACATCATCCGGCAGCCGTTCCAGGCCGGTTTCGCGGATGAACAGGTGCACGGTATCGGGCGGTATGTCATCACTGGCCTCGGTTTCCCGGTACAGATGCCGGATAACCTCAGTTGCCGCCGCTACGTTTTCAGTGCTGCCTTCCACCCGAAAGTGATGCCCGCGCCGGCCAACTCTCACTTGCAGGCGCTGCTCGATCATTTTCAGGTGTTCATCAAACTGTCCGCACAAGGTTGCCAGGCGGCGCTGGTCCACCGGGTGCAGGTCAAATTGTCTGGTATCGTGAGTGTTCAATCTTGCTCCGTTTCGTTGGACTCCCCTGGTTGGGAGTCAGCATTTCTATGGGTGGAGTATGGCCGATGCGTGGTTATGCTTCCACAGACACGCTACAAGCACATCCCTGTGCGCTTGTTTCGGGCCGTCCCTGGCCCTCAACAGTCTGTGGAAGCCGTACCGCACACCGGCCTACCGGAATATGTGCAGGTCCGCGACTCGAAAAACAAGTATGTGTTTATCTGGGGCTTGATTTCGCGTTAACAAGCGTCTTCGCAAACCGGGAGACAACAGGTATTTTTCAGCATGCCATCGTGCGGTCAGATGGAGGTGGGCTGGAAGGGCCTCCCAAAAATGTCGGAGGCCATGGATGGCCGGAGAGAAGCGCACAGGGATGTGCTTGTAGCGGTTTTTGGGAGACCACCCCCACCCCTGAGCGTCTAGCGAGCT